>JABGWU010000273.1 GCA_018645475.1 Opitutia bacterium | reverse complement strand
CTAGCAATTAATACAATATGCTTACCCTTTTTGTCATTTCCTGCTGCGGAATATTTGACGTGGTTCCCCAGAAGGGCGTTTGAGAATCCAAGAAGGAATAGGATGGAGGAGAACAGGATGGATACTTTATTCATATGTTTGATAATTAAAAAAAAGTTTAGATAGGAGTTAATCAAACAGACAAACAACTTATTTAAAGTTTTAACAGCCCAAACCTTTAATTAGAGCAAAAAAGATTTTATGGGATGAACCTTGTCAACTTAACTTTAAATTCAAATTTGTACAATTTTAGCTGAACACAGAAAAAATAAAGTGGGCTTGCACGAGGCAAACCCACTTTTAAAAGAGATTGAATTCTTAGTTTAGATTAATTTGATCCATGCATTATTTTCGTAGTTGTAGATAATCTTGCTTTTTCCAAGGGATGCTTCAGGGAAGAAAATCCAACCGGTTCCGAGTGAACCAAATGAGTAAGTCATATTTTCTAATTCATTGCTCATCCACATCCATCCAAGTGTTTCGTTGAATATCCATGTAGAGCAACCATCTGGGCAAACTTGAGTGAAACACCATCCCATTTCGGGTTGATAGATCCATCCATTTCCGGCGGAGAAGAAACTTCCTAAGCCTGGCATCGTGTACCAATTCGGTGCAGATTCAAGTGCCTCGACTGTAGATACCTCACTTATGTCTAAAACAGTTCTTACTGGTGTTTTATTTTCAGTACCGCTTTCTTGGGTTTCATCATTATTTTCGGTGTAAGAATCTTTATTATCTAATTCTGTATTTGTACCAGATTCGCTATCCCGAAAGGAAGCATCATTGGGTTTTGGGGCATTTTGCGATGGATTCTTGGTGTAAGAGTCATTATTACCTAAGTCCATATCTGTACTAGATTCCAGATCTAAAAAAGAACTTATTGTCCACGAGATAGATCCATTCTCCATTTTGGGGTGAAAGGAAAAGCTGGTTTCGGGATTCAAGCTTGGAAGTTGATCTTTCCATTGTTCTAGGGTCAGTATATTTTCTCCTGTTACTTGATCTGTAATGGAACCCAGGAAGTTTTGGGAAGTTTTGGTTTCGTCCATTCTGAGAATATGGTCGGCTGTTTCCTTTAACTTCTCGTTCAACTCGTATATCATGTTTACGAATGCTTGTTCATTTTCACCAGGATTCTCAAGATTTACAAATATTCCAATCGAATTGGCATGCTCTTGAATAGGCAGGCTTAACAAAGTTTCGGCTGAAAGTTCACCATCATTAACTTCTAATTTGATTTCTTCCATACCTGTGAATCCTGGGTCGGGAAGATATAGTAGCTCATTACCCTCTATGAAACATCGACCTTGAAGGGGGTGTTGTTTCACTTGAATGGACAAATGATCGCTATCTGGGTCGCTGACTTCCAACTTCATTCTATATGGAGTTTCCCTGTATCCCACAGAAAGTGCTTTTAAACTTGATACAAAGCTAGGCGCATCATTTTTTCCAGTTACCATCAATGATATTTTGGCTGCGTTACTTGTAAGCTTTCCATCTGTTGCTGAAACCATGAATGAATCAGTTCCATGATAGTTTGTATTTGGTGTGTATATGTATGAAGGTCCGGTTCCGGTAAGAGTTCCATTTGTAGGTTGTTTCTCAATGATGAATCTTATGGAGTCTCCGTCCGGATCGGATGCGATTAATTTGATTGGTAATTGGCCGTCTTCATCGAGTGCAAATATTGCATCCATTACTTGTGGACTTTCATTTTTTGGGGTTACTTCTATGTTAACGAAGGCGAGATTTCCTTCAGCTTTTTTATCAGCGGCACGATATGTGAAGGAGTCTTTACCATTGTAGTTTTTAAGAGGTGTGTAGGTGTACTTACCTTCTTTACTCATTTCGATTTTTCCATGAGTTGGGGCAGAGATTAATCGATAGGTAATTAGATCACCATCTGGATCAGTTGCATTTAATTCAGATTGAACACTTATTCCTTCCTGAGTCTCAAGGTGTGTGTCAAAAGCTATAGGAGCATCATTCACTGCTTCAATTTCCAATGTGATTACTGCTTTTGCCTCGAGTTGGCCGTCGCTTACGGAGAATCGTAAGGTGTCATTGCCATTATAGTTTGTATCAGGGAAGTAAAGCCATTGATCTCCTTGTTTAAGAACAAGTCCATTGTTTGGATTTTCAATTAATTTAAGTTCAACTTTGTCGCCTTCAAAATCTCCATATTTGGGCTTTATTACGATTAACTCGTCTTCCTTGGATGTAATGGTTTCAGGTTTTATCCATGGAGCGTCGTTAACCGGATTAACGGTGAAGATGACTTTTGCGGTATTTCCTTCTTTTTTTCCGTCTGATACACTGAAGGTTATCTCATCTTTTCCTGAGAAGTTGGCATTTGGGCTATAGGTAAGCGTTTTTCCACTTCCGCTAATCTTTCCATTAGTGGGGTTTGTAGTTACTTTGTATTCAATTGGATCACCGTCATGATCTACCGCTTTCAGAGTGAAACTCTTTTGGGTATCCTCCAGAAGCTGAACTGTAGTTGAGCTGGCAATAGGTGCCTGATTATTACGAACCTGAAGACTAACATGAACAGGGAAGTAAGGTGTTTTTGGATCATTGCTTTCAAAGCGCACTTCTGCGGTATAATTTCCTTCTGCCAAGCTTTCTGTATTAAATGAAAGTTTAAGATCTTGGGTCTTATTTCCTAAAACGGAGCTTTGTAATGGAGTTCCGGATATCCAGTTTGAGGATACTCCCTCTGCAACCCATTTCAAAGAGTTTGCCATCAACTTCCATCCGTCGGTATTTATATCCCATCCGTTCGATGAAATGTTACTAGATACAGGGTAGAAGTTTAGACCCACAACAGATACATTATTCTTACGACAAGCGACAAGGGGGATCCCGTCTTTCCAGTTTGCAATAAGAGTGGAATTATTGGCGACCGCTTTTTTATTCATTCTGTAGTATCCTTTAAAAGAATTGAAGTCTTTTACAATGGGATGATTTTTTTGTAATACATTTCCAAGGTAATTCCAGTTGCGTGTATCGCTGGAACTTGAACTAAAGACTCCATAATTTTTTGATTTCCAACGGCCTTGCAATGGTCTTGTGGAGCCAAGTCTTGTAGAGGATTCGAAGACCATGGTTACCACTCCACCTCCTTGTTCCGCATAATCGGCAAGATTATTGCCCAGTTTTTCACTATCGCGGTATTTAAAATTATTATAAACGAGAACGGAGTCGAATTTTTTTAGTTCGTTTAGGCTGGGTGTAACGACTCTCGCGTCCATTATGGTGACTCCACTGAAGTCTTTAGTGCTCAGTAATCCATTTGCCACATCCTTGTTTTTAGAGCTCGTATTGGCACCGATGATCGCAACCTCCAAACCATTATTTGTGGTATTTGACTCTATCCTAAATGCAGGTTTTTCGGATAAGTTGATTAAGGACGAACTTTCTCCATCTGCGGGTAGTCCCGGGTCAATAAAATCAGGGCTCCGACCGTTTTTATTTAAACCTGCAAGAAGACTTGCGAAATCACGGGTTCTAGAGCGATTTCTGTTTGTTTCGATGATCGATGCTTTCCATATCGCTGTTGCATCTCCCTGATTGCGAATAACTATATTATCATTGGATTTGTTGTCCTGCTCCATCGTTTTGGAGATTTGCTCCGGATTAAAAGAGAGGGTCGGGGGGAGTATGACCTCTGCTTCGATACTTACTTGTAAGATAGGATTTTTAGGATCGTTTGATGTGATCGTTAATTTTTCAGTTATTTTTCCTCTTTTACCAGGCTTTGCGATTATTTGTAAAATCGCCTTTGCATTAGGCTCTAGATTTAGGCTGGATAAGTTTGCGGTAAACTCCTTATTTGTTGAGTTAACACTGCTTACTTTCAGGAGATCAGTGCCTTGATTGGAAATCTGTAACCCGAGCGTTTTTTCCTGCTCGATCCATATCTTCCCAAAGTTAAGTGTGTTTTGATTCACTATAATTTTGGGTTCACCGGTAATGGTTACCTGTACTGGGATTTCGAGGGTTTTCGCCTTGGGGTCATTAGTTGAGAAAAAAGCGACAAGTTCTTTGGTTCCAGCTTGTATTGCGGTTGCATCAACAGTGAATGCGAGGTCAGTAGATGATCCAACCGGAACCGTTCCTATATTTGGAGTAACAGTAAGCCAGGATGTGCTGACACCTCCTAAGGATTTTGCAACATTTAGTCTTCCGGCGGCCAACATTTTACCATCGAATGCTTTGACTGGATCCACTGATGACATGATCGCTTCTTTAATTTCTTCATGGCCCGCGTTTGGATTTATCGAAAAAATCAATGCTGCCGCCCCTGCCACATGAGGAGTTGCCATCGAAGTTCCGCTCCAACTGGCTGTCCGGTTGTTCGGAAGCAGGCTTAGGATACGAACTCCAGGGGCTGCTAAATCTACACTGTTTTTTCCATAGCATGAGAAACTGGCAAGACGATCAGAACTATCTGACGCTGCTACTGAGATGATGTTTTCGCAGTCGTAACTGGATGGATAGTGGGGGGTGCGATCGTTGTCTTTACGTGAATTTCCGGCCGCAGCACAGAATACTTGTCCACCTTTTCCCGCTTTCTCAATAGCTGCTTTGAGTGCACGGCTGTTTCCGCCGCCTCCCCAGCTGTTGTTACTGACTTTAAATCCCATCGCCGCAGAATAGGCAACCGCGTCAATTGCGTCGGATATACTACCAGGACCCTTGTCGGAAAGGAATTTCAGACCAGCCATTTTAGTGTGCCATGCTACGCCGGCCATTAACTTTCCATTGTTCGTGGCTGCGGCAATGGTTCCGGCAACATGAGTCCCATGTCCGTGTCCATCCATTGGATCATTATCATTGTTACGAAAATCCCATCCATAAACATCATCGATGTATCCATTTTGGTCATCGTCTTTTCCATTGTCTGCAATTTCGCCTGGATTTTTCCACAGATTGCCCTGTAAATCGGGATGATTGTAGTCGATCCCAGTATCAATTATGGCAACAGTTACAGTTGATGAACCCTTGGTCATTTTCCATGCCTCGGCCGCTTTAATTTTGGGCAAGGCCCACTGCTTGGAAAGAAGGGGGTCACTGGTGCTTCCAGTTCGATTCACAATATAATCAGGTTCAACATAGGCAACGGCAGGATCCTTTGAGAGCTTTTCAGCAACGCTTCTTAAGCTTTCACTTCCATTTGTTTTTACCAAGGCGACATTCATTCCTGAAAGAGCCAACTGCCCTGTGCCCGGAGTGCGGGCTTTCCCGAGAGTTCTTTCAAGGGTTACATTGGTATTTAATCCGGCAAGGTTGGCAAAAGCTGTATGACCTTTTTTGAATCCAACGATCAATCGCTCAGGGTGATGATTAGCAAGGAAAGCATCTACGGTCTTTTCGGTAGATTCCGTTGGATTAATCGCCATAGCAGAGGATTTTGTTTTGATTCCTCGGTACTCAAATGTTCCAACTGCTTTACCTTTTATATTTCCCATTTGTACAACTTTGGTTTTTTTCTCTCCAGCAGGAACAGTAATCATTAATTCATCTGGGTTGAGAGTAAGACTTGGACTCGCAATTCCCCTCACTTTTAATGTAAGCGGGGTGGGGGAGTTGTCCGCGTTCGAATGAAGTTTTGTGAGGACTTGCAGATAGCCCGCTTTTTGTGGAGCGAATTCAACTTTCAACTCAACTGACTTGCCTGCATCTATTTTTGTAGATGAAAGAATTCCTGTTAGATAATTCATTGAAGTTTCGAATCTAGATAAATCTACAGGTGCGTTTCCTTCGTTGGTTACCTTGATTATTTTTGAATTCTTTTCTCCTACCGTGATATTTCCAAGATCTACGATGGATGGATTGAGGACCAATTTTTTACTGGGCGTAACAATCAAGCTTACTGGAATTTCAACCATTGGGTTTAAGGGGTCGTTACCACTAACCATAAGGGTGGCCATGTATTTTCCGGCAGGCATTTCACCTGACTTAACTGTTAAGGGTGCAATCATGGATTTCCCTGCATCCACTACGCCATTACTCAAAGATGCGGTTAACCATCTAGGTGAAGTCGATAGACGAATCGTTAAGTCTGAATTAATTTGATTATTATTATAGGCAACCAAGAGTCCTTGATCGGCTGTTGCATTTTGAATTCCAGTTGTAGCTCTATCTATTCTGCCATTCATTTTTTCATAGTGAAAATAAATGGTACCGTTTTTATTGAGTGAAACTTGGAATGTGTACTCACCCAATCCAGCAAAGTCTTTTACTTTATTCCATTGAATAAGAAATTCATCCTGACTTGTTTTATAGTAAATATCACCACTTCGATTTGGAGCCAGGTCCATGGCGAAGGGTGCAATTAAATTACCCGCCATCATCGATGAGGGAAGCGGGAAGTGTCCGTGCTCATTGGATCCTTTTCCTAAGGTCACATATCCATTTGAATTTATGTAGACCGAGTTGAATTTTTCTCCATATAATTCTAAGCTAAAGGGTAAGCCAATACGACCGTATCCATCATCGACTTTAGATAATGTATCCAGGCGGCGACCGGTTTTAGAAATATCGATCCATTCATGTTTTGGACCGGTTGCATCATTGGAATCCTGCCATGAATAACCATGATGGTCCGGTCCGCCCCCCATTTTTGAAATTGGAATTCCACTTCTCTGCTCGGCTTGCCCCTTCCTTAAAGGAGTAAAGTGGGAAAGATCAAAAAGTCTCGGTTCAGTAAGTGATTTGCCACCTTTTTGAGTAGCACCCTTAATATTCCAACTTAGCGGGCTTCCTCCTTTATTGGAGAGATGAAGGGAAAGCTTCTTCTCCTTATTCATAGCCAGAGTGGCTGAAAAAGATTTAGGGTTTACCACCATGGATGGAGCAATCATTCCGTTTCCTGTTGTGGAATAGTTTCTTATTTTTAATCCGTCCTCGTCCGTTAGAATAGTCGCGGAGCTTATAATTTTTCCAGCAGAATTTGGGGTGAATAGAAATTTACTTTCCATTTTTTCACCACTTTTCAAGACCTGAGGTAGTTTTAAATTATGGGTAAAGACTGAACGATCAAAGACGAACTGTTTTATGGTTATAGCTTTTGTTCCCCCGTTACTTATTGTAACCGTTTGCTCTGAAGTCTGGCCAACGAATGTATTTGCAAAGGTAAGTGTAGATGGACGGAATACAAGGCCTCCTTTTTCACTTAATTTTTGTGCAGTTACTTTTATTTTCTTTTCTGGTTGTTCAGGATCATTTGAGGTTATAACGATAAGTGCTTCCTCAAACTCCGATGGCATTTCTTTTTCATTCCCGATTGCTTTAAGCTCAATTGATTTTCCAGCAACAAGAGTTCCCTTTCGATCCATACTATTGATTGAGTAATGAATAATTCCATTCCATTTTCTACCCTTAAATAGAGAACCGCTTAATGAAGGAGCAGTACGACTTGTTCCATAGCCCGCTAGGATTGACAGATTTTCGTCCTTTGCGGCTATACTTCCAAAAGATGCATTGGTGTACTTTACTCCATTTTTTTTCTGTGAGAAGAGAAGCGTGTGTGTTCCTTTAGGAAGAGCAAATTCGGCTTTGAAAGATTTTTGAAAAGAACTCGTGGTAGCCAGGCTTTTATTTGATACATCAGCATCTGTTGAAATACTGTTAGTTTTTACACCGGTAGATGAAATGTTAGCGGTTGCTACTAGTTCCCAACCATTAGTTGATTTGATCGTATCTTCTATCTTCCCTTCTTTTTTCCAGACTTTTACTTCGCCTTCACCTTTGAAATGTCCCGTTAATGAGTTAACATTTATTCCATTAGGGGAATCGATATTTACTTGAAGGTAATTACCATTTGAACCATTTCCCCCGGTTAAATTTGTCTTTAATTCTTTTTTTGAAAATTGCTCTGGGGGATACAGCCAATTGTTTCCTCGTGGGAAGGTAACCTCATAATTTAATACTCCCTCACCTCTATTCATAAGTGAAAATACTTTGGTTTTTATTTCGTTTTCTTTTAATTCGAAATGTAATTCTTCTGGGTCGATTAATAAAGTTGGCGTGGCAAAAACCTCTGCACTCATGGGGATATTTATGAGAGTTTGATCTGCATCGTTAGTTTGAATCTTCAGTGCAGATGGAAAGATGCCTGTTTTTGTTCCGTTGAATTGAACAGACCCCTTGGTGTTTTCTCCTCCCTTGATGGTAACAGGAAGATCTAAGGAAATTACAAAATTACTAGACCCCGCAGAGGCATTTGTAATAACGATCGAGCTCGTTCCCGAGTTTGATATCGTGAAAGTAAGTTCTTTTGATTCTCCTTTAGAGATTCTACCAAAATCAAGTTTTGATGGCGTTACAGCGATATGTTTTTCCTTGGGCGGTTGAATCGAAAGGGCCTCATGAATGTTCAAAGTGCCACCTGTTACACATTTTTCTTTCAGCATTGCTTCGGCATCGGTTGAATTCATTAATGCATTTTTTACCTGGGCAACACTCCAAGTTGGGTTTGCCGATAAAACGAGGGCATATGCTCCGGATACATGAGGGGCAGCCATTGATGTGCCCTGGTAACTTGCATATTTATTGCCTGGGACTGTACTTAAAATACGAACTCCTGGGGCAAAGAGATCGACACTTGTTTTACCATAGCAGGAAAAATAAGCTTTTTTACCACGATGATCTGAAGCCCCCACCGAAATTACATTTTCTGATTTATAAGATGCGGGATAACTTGGTTTTGAATCATTATTTCCATTGTGATTACCAGCAGCCGCAACAAATCCAATTCCTTTTTGATTCGCCTCATTAATCGCTCTTTTAAGAGTGCTTGAGTAACCACCGCCACCCCAAGAGTTTGAAGTTAGATTTACCCCAATCTTGGTGGCGTAGGTAACTGATTTGATTGCGTCGGAAATATATCCTCCGTCGTTGCCCAAGAACTTGATTCCAACCATCGATACATTCCAACAAACTCCTGTAACCCCTTTTCCGTTGTTTCCAACCCCGCCAATCGTTCCGGCACAGTGCGTACCGTGGGAATCATCGTCATCTGGGTTGTTGTCGTTATTGTAAAAGTCCCAACCGTATACATCGTCAATATATCCGTTGTTGTCGTCATCCTTGCCATTGCCAGGGATTTCCTTGGGGTTAGACCACATATTAGCTTTTAAGTCTTCATGATTGCGATCAATTCCAGTATCAATAACACCAACTAAAATATCTTTGCTACCTGTGTTTAAATTCCATGCTTCGGGAGCATCGATATCTTTATCCTCTGTGCCTCCTGTCTGTCCTTTGTTATTCATTCCCCAAAGATCATGAAGTTTTGTATCATCAGAAAGTTTAACGGTGGTCACAAAATAATCAGGTTCAACTTCTTCAATAACATTGGTGAGGCTTTCAACGGCTTCTTTTTTAGCAAAGTGTAAATCTATGGTGGGATCTTCTTTAATTTTAACTATGTATGAATCATTTCCAACAGAAGAACCTAATTCGCATCCTACATCATGAAGTCTTTGTTGGAGGATCTCTTTTTGAAGAGATGGTAAAAACCGGACTATAAAATGACCGGCAACCTGAGCCTGTGCTGACTCGATTTTTTCTTTCTTTGGATTACTGAAATTTCCTGTTTCCTCTAAGATGAGGAGGGGATACTTAAAAGTTGTTCGGATCAAAGATAAGCGAGTCTGCCTATCAGATGCTTTTTCCTGTGATATTATTTTTGTTTCCTCAATAGCCAAAGTATTCTCTTCGATAACCTCTTTGATCCTAGAAGGGACAATGCTTTTACTTTCTGATTCTTGTGGTTTAGGAATTGTCTGCTCTGCCGCCGGAAAATGGCTTTCAGTTAAATTAGGTTTTGGATCAGCTGAAGACAATTTTGATTCCAAAACTTTGTTTTTTTGTATTGGGGTTAACTTTACTGATACCTCTTTGGGGGATTTGATTTCCTCTTCATTTTTATTAAGGAGAGAAAAACCAATTAACATTAAGAAGAACAAGAATGTTGCGATAATTTTTTTCATAGGATTATTTTGTATGTAATATGTAAATACACTAAATACCTAAGTGTGTAGATATGCAAGAAATAAATTAAAAATATTCTGGACTTCGTTTAGATTTACAAAAAAGAGTCGCTGGGTGCAGCTTTTGTCATTCCTAAACAGGGTGTACCCATTTTAAGGAATAGGTTTATCTATATCAACTGTATGAGTTCTTGGAGCGACGAAGAACTTACTGATTTTGTACGGGCGGCATTGTTTGTGCAAATGCACAATCTGTTTGCTGAAGTTCGTGAATCGTTTTTTTACGTAATTTTCGAAGGAGTACTAAGTACTTTTTCCCTATAGCGAGATTCTTGATTTCATCTGGATCATTTTTCATGTCGTAGAGTTCTTCGGTTTCACCAGGCAATAAGTTCCGAATATATTTGTACCGATCCGTTCGGAGGGAGATCCACCAGGGTACTCTTTGTTTTTGATAGATTGGGTCGTTTTTCATATCTATAACCTTATTGCAATCCTCCCCAAAGCTCATGCCGGTGTGAGCGAGGAGAAGGGGAGAGTTCCAATCTTTTCTTTCCGGATTTTTGAGTAATGGAGTTAAGTCGCGTCCATGCATTTTCCAGGGGAGTTCCAGACCGGCGGTTTGAAAAAAAGTGGGAACTAAATCAACCCCACCCACGGGTTTTTTACAAACTTTCCCAGAAGGAAGTTTCTCGGGCATACTCACGATAAGGGGGCCACGAATCGTACCATCGTAGGGAGCAAGTTTCATTTGAAATCCCTTTTGTCCCCATGCAATTCCCTGATCTGCGCCATAAACGATCAAAGTATTTTCATACTGCCCCGTCTCTTTGAGAGCCTTTATCAATTTTCCGACTCCTTCATCAATCGCGAGTACACCCTGATGATATTGGCGTTCTAAGGAATGGATGTCTGTGCCATGAATGAATTTTCCGCTTACGGTTCGCCCGGCAAACTTTCCTGATTTCAGCACGGGGATACCGCGAGGTCCGGGTATCCATTGTTCTTTGGTCCTAGAATATTCCGGTTTCCCATTTCGGGGTGGATAAATATCTTCGGGGATATCTACCTTGGCACGGGGGTAGCGGTTCAAATGACGTTTTGCCGGAGTGAATGGACCGTGCACTGCTCCATAGCAAAGCCATAAATAGAAAGGTTTATCATCATTTTTACCATGTTCTCCGCGAATGTACTCTTCCGCCCATTTTGTATAATTATCAGTAGAGTACCCTTGGGTCATAAGGGCTTTTTTACCATTGGTCTGTATTAATTGTTCTTTGAAATAATTTCCTGAATTTCCGGGGAAGGCGGGTCGGTTCCAAACCTTTTGGAAATCCCAGTCCCGACCAAACCCATTATCAGTTCCAGTATGCCATTTTCCAATTTGAACAGTTTGGTACCCCTTTTTTCGAAAAACTGATGGCCAGAATGGGCAGTCCTTTGAATTGTACACACTTCCTGGATATTCTCCTTCCATTCGCATGGATTTTACTCCGTATGATTGATGTCCGGTTAAAAGCGTGGCCCGGGCGGCCATACACCATGAACTCATGTAGCAATGTGCAAATCGAATTCCGTTCTGTGCCAAGGAATCAATATGTGGAGTCTTTACCCAATCTGGAGACTCCGGATAACAACCCACACTCCGGTGAGATTGATCATCAGATAGAATGAAGAGTATGTTAGGTTTTTTCGCAAAGCTGACGCTAAGGAACAGCGGAAAAGAAAAAAGTAAAACGCGTGAATAGAGAATTCTTGTCTTGATCATTTTATGTTAATTCTTTGCGGGGGTGGGGCAGCGAGTGGTCGTGGAAATAGGGGCATCTTTATTCTAGTCACATTCCTGCCATGTGTTGCAAGAAGCAATTTTTAGACTTCGAGAAATAGACAAATGAACAATATACGAATTCGTCTTAAGTTATTTTTTCTTTATTCCTGAAATTTAATCCACATTGAGGAAATGTGAAAACATGGAGAGTTATCTCCTTTGCTTACTAAATCCAACTCGGTGACCACGGCAGGTTGGCATTAGTTTTCCCTGTTGGTAAGCAATTTCACCGGAGACAATTGTGGTATCTATAGAATTAGTGAAAGTCATATGAGGGAAGGGGGACCACTCGCATCTACTAAAGAGCTCGGAGTTCTTAACAGATGTGTTTTGCGAGGGATCAACTAGAACAATATCCGCCCAATATCCTTCCCTTAAATACCCTCTGTCTTCCACTTGAAATAAACGGGCTGGTGCATGGCAGGCTCGCTCTACAATTGTCTCAATCGTAAAGCATTTCTGTTCACACATTTCAAGCATAAGAAGTAAGGTGTGCTGTATAAGGGGTAGTCCGGATGGGGCATTAAAATAAGTGCCCTGTTTTTCCTCCCGTGTATGTGGTGCATGATCAGTGGCTAGAATGGAAATCCTGCCGTCCGAAACCGCTTTACGAATTGCATCACGGTCGCTCGCTTTCTTGATCGCAGGGTTACACTTAATTAAGGAGCCAAGTGTTGAATAGCTTAACTCCTCAAACCACAGGTGGTGGACGCATGCTTCAGCTGTAATACGGTCATTGCCGGCTTCGAAAAGATTTAATTCCTCCTCAGTTGTAATGTGGAGGACATGTAACTTAGCATTTTCACGCTTGGCAAGTTCCACCGCCATGGACGACGATTTCAGGCACGCTTCCCGTGAACGAATATTTCCATGTTCGGAAAAGGGCACATCCTCACCAAATCTTTTCCGGGCAATTTCTTCATTGGATAATATGGTCGGCGTATCCTCGCAATGGGTGGCAATAATTGTGGGTGCGTTCCGAAAGATTCCCTCGAGTACCTTTTCCTCATCAACCAACATATTTCCGGTGGATGAGCCCAT
>JABGWU010000272.1 GCA_018645475.1 Opitutia bacterium | reverse complement strand
GGATCGCTGCCTATGAGATGGCCTTTCGCATGCAAACCTCTGTTCCTGAACTGATGGACATGTCTAAGGAACCTCAGCACATTTTAGATATGTATGGGGCCAAGCCCGGTGACGGTTCCTACGCGTCCAACTGTCTGCTCGCTCGCAAACTTGCTGAAAAAGGAGTACGCTTCATTCATCTTTATCATCGGGGCTGGGATCACCATGGCGGACTCGAAAAATACATGGATACCTGCTGCGGACTTACGGACAAACCCACCTGGGCTCTAATACAGGACCTTAAGCAAAGGGGAATGCTCGAAGACACCCTGGTAATATGGGGGGGAGAATTTGGACGCACTCCTATGTTTCAGGGGAAAGGTGGTGCTGGACGCGACCATCATATCAAAGGCTTTTCCATGTGGATGGCAGGCGGTGGTGTAAAGGGAGGTTTCGGCTATGGAGAAACTGATGAACTTGGATACCATGCAGTCAAGGACAAGGTACATGTTCATGACATGCATGCAACCATGCTACACTTACTTGGGATTAAGCATCAATTCTTTACAGTCAAGCACCAGGGGCTAGACTGGAAACTGACCGGTGTCGATCATTCGCATGTGGTTAAACCTCTGATTGCCTAAAGGTTGCCCGATTCAATGATAGTTGGAAAAGGCTAACAACTACTGTTTTTTTGTAGGATATCTTTTCATCTTCCCTATTATTCAGGGGAATATTCGATAATCAATAATCGTTGGCTAGAGCTTGAATTCTGTAATCATCGAATGATAAATTGAAGTATCTACCTAAGCTAAGACTTGCCTTTAGTATATTTTTCCTAAATCTAGGAGAATGTGGATGTGTAAATTCCCTTTAGGGACTTTTTTATTGATGTGCAGCATTGCCCTGTTTGTACAGGCAAAGAATTCCCAGATTCCTAAAGGCCCCGAAGATCGGGTGGGCCCAGGTATTGCCGATCTTTTCGAACGGGATGACCCGCCACCCGACTACCAACCGAACCGAAATCATATGCATGTCGGGTTTCGATGGCAGCCCTACCGTCTACAGCCTAAAAATTCTGAAGCGGATATGAAACGTGAACTTGGAAAAGTGGGAAGTTACGCAAGTTTTTGGTTTATGTCATTGCATACCCTTCCGGAGAAAAAAAACCTCGATTATGCCAATAATCCATCCTCGACTGCTCAGGCAATCCGTCATGCCGTAAAACTTTGTAAAGCAAGGGGCATCAAAACCGAATTGGTAATCTGGCAGGTACCCTTGTGGATAAACGGGGGAAAGGTCTACGAGGATTTTAATAAGATACCGCCCGATGATCAGGCCATCTATGATATGGTGAAAGCAACAGTCGAGTGGTTTGGCGAGGATGTAGATTACTACGGAATTTTCCATGAAGCAAATCACCCGAAGTACTGGGATGGAAACTGGGACGAATTAATGGATTTGTTCATTCTACCAGCCACCCGTGCAATCCGTGACTATGAGAAAGAAACCGGAGACAAGAAAGTGATTTCCACCGCCGGCTTGTCGCCGTCCAGAAATTGTAAGAAATGGTACGATGTGCAACTAAAGTCAAAAGAACTCATGGGCATGATTGATAACTTCGCTCTCAACCTGAGTGATTTTAATAATGGATGGGGGGGCGGACTCCTCACCTGGGTGGGCTCGGTATGGAGCCAAATGGAATACATGGATAAACGGCTCAACGAGGAAGGCTATCAGGACAAAGGATTGGTCGCGGCTGAGAGCTGGATCTGCTGGGACGGCCGAAAAACTACCCACGGTCCTGAAGGGAGTGGCGAGACCGTTGAATCGACCCTGCGTATTTTTGGTGAGTGCCTCCAGCGTGGCCTCAGCCTGGCAAATCTTCCCTGGGCCGACAACAACAGTGCATGGACTATGGGTTTAACCAAACGACTCGACTACAACGGTCGATTAGCTGAATTGGGGGAAAAACTAAATCCTAATTTCACTGGGGGCCCACCCATCGCAACCCGCAAATTGAACCTCATTGGACCGGATGAGAAATTTACAATCCAGAACGATGTCCCCGCAATTTCTCGCAATCAATTTGGTGCACCCTACGCGGTAACTGATGACCCCAATCATACGCATTATTATATTTGGCGTTGGTTTGCCCAGTTGTCAGCCGGACAAAATGAATGCATTCATCATGCCATTGCCGGTGAAGAAGGAAACGATATCACCCTGACTAAAGTCGAGAACAAGGACTTTATGCGCATGTGTTCCTATGATCGCACGGAAGACAGATTCATCGTCTTGGTAGCTCGAAGGAAAGCAAACCGAGATCCCGAAGATTTAACCGTATCCATACCAGCCACCATACAGAAAGGAAAACGATACAACCGGGACGGCCAATTTGTGGGTGAAGGATTTGCAGACGGAGAAAAAGTAAGAGTAAGATGGACCACGGAAGATGTGGAACCCAAGACCGGTTATCGCCAAAATACGAAATCTGGAGAGACAGCTCTCATAGAGGGCAAGGAGGGTAAATTGACTTTCAGGCTTCCTGCAGCCAATCGCCTGACCTCAATAGTATTTGAATCATTACGCTGAGGTGGAAAAGGCTGTAACAAATTAGGCCAACTCCTACTCCTTAGTTATCACAAATTAAATTCTTCTTCCTTGCCTGAAAGTCCGAATTGATTCTCCATAAAGAAATAACCTTTTTTGCCATGTCTATGCCATTTATTCTTTTACTCGTTGGTATTCTCACTGTGGTGGGTGGAATTATTCGTTTCAAATTACACGCGTTTCTTGCCCTGACGCTGGCAGCCCTAATCGTCGGATTGTTTACCCCGAGAGATTTGCTGATCAAACATTTCCATCTGGAAAAAGGAGAGACTCTGCAAGATGCAGAAAAACTAGCCGACAAAAATGTCGGAACCCGGGTAGCAGAAGGCTTCGGGCGAACCAGTGCCAAAATTGGCATCCTCATCGCAATGGCTGCCATCATCGGAACCTGCCTGATGGAGAGTGGTGGTGCCTTGCGGATTGTTCGATCTTTTCTCGCCTTCCTTGGAGAAAAGCGGGCTCCAGAAGCACTGACCGGAAGTAGCTTTCTTCTCGGTATACCCATCTTTTTTGACACGCTTTTTTATTTGATGATTCCACTGGCACGAGCACTGGCAGCCCAAACCCGTAAAAATTATGTGCTCTATGTCATGGCAATTGTTGCAGGGGGTGCCATGACCCACTCGCTGGTACCTCCCACACCGGGACCGTTGGTTGTGGCTGGTGAACTGGGAGTTGATTTGGGAAGAATGATTGTGGGTGGCATTCTCGTAGGACTGGTTGGTATGACTGGTGCCTTTGCCTATGCCCGCTGGTTTAATGCTAATCATCCCATTGAATTGCGGGGAAATTCGAATGAGAAAGAAAGTAAGTTCCTCAGACTTGCGGAAACTCCCAATGAACAGTTACCATCCCTGTTGTCTTCTATAGCTCCCATTCTTGTACCGGTTTTACTCCTCGCAAGTAAATCCCTACTTTTACAATTTTCTGAATCTCTTCAGGCAAAAGGCTTAGGTGGACTCCTCGATGTCTTCATACTCCTGGGTGACAAAAATATTGCCCTGACTCTTGGGGCTTTGCTGGCGCTTCGTCAACTATTCAAATCGAAGCTTTCCTCGAGGCTTGATTTGAGTGAATCGGTTAAATCATCCCTTCAGGGAGCCGGCGTCATAATCCTTATAACTGGAATGGGAGGAGCTTTTGGAGGGATTCTTCAACAAACCTCTCTTGGGCTGGAGGTGTCCAATTTTGTGAGCAATCAGGAACTTGGTTCACTTGCGGTTCTAATTGTTGCCTATTTCACGACCTCCATCATCAGGATTGCACAGGGCAGTGCAACCGTGGCCATGGTCACCTCGATCGGGATTGTGGGTGGACTGGTTGAGCAGGGGCTTGGGATTCACCCAGTCTACTTGGCACTTGCAATTGGCTGTGGGGCAAAACCAATCCCATGGATGAATGACAGCGGTTTCTGGGTAGTCGGAAAACTATCGGGTTTTACCGAGGCGGAAACCTTCAAAACTTTTTCGATTGTGATTGCCCTGCAGGGTATCTGCGGAGGGATAGCGGTGCTCGCCCTTGCTTATTTTTTCCCTAACTTTCTCTTCTAAACGAGGCTCGGTTAATGCAAATCGAGGATTCCCTCGATTGCCTCCCTAATCCGTTCTGCCACCTCCGGAGGAACCCGAGGATTGAATGGACCGCTTTCACCAGGATCAATATCATCAAAACCGGACTGAATCATTGCCTCGACCACCGCCGAATAGTTGTAGACTCTTCCATTTTCAAAACGGATTTCCTCCAAAGCTGAGATCCTTTTCTCAACTGCAAGAGACGCTTCATAATCTCCGGCACGCTGGGCGTTGTTTAACATATCTCCCGCTTTGGCAAAAAGTACGGATATTCCCGAAGTATGCCCGAGTGCACCCAGTCGGGCAGCTTCGGTCGATCGATCCCCCACTCCCCAGATAACCATACCCTGGTCTCCAATATCCCGACATAGTGGTTCAACCTCACTTTCGTTCGTACCCACCTTGATTCCAATGAAGGCGGAGGATTCTTTAATCAAATGAACCACTTGATTACGATCCCCAGCTTGTCGGTGATAATAGAGAAAACGAGCTCCATGATCTAGTTCGTGCTTATGTCCAAATTGCGAAAAAGTTTCAAGGAAGCCTTCAAGGCTGTACACCCCACCCAGGGGCATAATCAAGTAGGCATCAGGAGAACGCGTCAATGCCGATTGGCGGTCTATCAAGTTGTCTGCTTCAGGCAACGGATTTGGTACAACGGCTGAAAGTAAAATACCCTGATCACCCATAACCTCCCCGGTCACCTCGACCAGTTTATTTTGGTCCTCGTAAGAGACATGATGGATCAGGCTGGTACCGGCTACGCAGATCACTCTTGGGCGATCATCACTCAAATGATTATTTTCCATCAAGTAAGCAATGTTCTGGGCGTGAGCATCGTAATCAATTCTTCCTCCACGAAATGGAATCAAGGGGATCGTAGTGACAGAGTTTAGACCATCGAGAAGTTGTTCATTTGAAAAACTCATAACTAAAAGAATTACCAGCGGGGAAGTTTTCGTTCCCAGTCCGGATCAACATGTTTTCGCATTTCTGCGGTATCATCCCGTTTACGATACGGACATTTTTCATATCGTTCCCGTCCCCTCGCTAATTGATCATAGTCCAATTCCACACCAAGTCCCGGCTTGTCTGTTATTTCCACACATCCCTCGATAATCGGAATACGACCACCGACCACCACCTCATCCTCTTCCGTCTGCCATGGATAATGGGTGTCGCAAGCATAGGTCAAATGCGGGGTGGCAGCTGCCACATGTGCCATACCCATTAGGGAAACACCCAAATGATTATTCGAGTGCATCGAAACACCAAGGTCAAAGGTTTGGCATAACTGGGCAAGATGTTGAACATGCCGCATCCCTCCCCAGTAGTGGTGATCGCATAAGATTATTTGAGCCGCATCTTCCTTAATTGCATACGGTAAATCTTCGAAACAGGTAACCGCAACATTGGTAGCCAAAGGAGTATTGATTCCTTCCGACAGGAGTCTCCTTCGAACCTCAGCCATTCCAGCGATCGATGCCGTTGGATCTTCGAGATACCCTCCTCTTCCGAGCTCAACGGCAAGCTCCTTGCCCACCCGAACCGAAGTATCTACTGTCCAGGCCGAGTTCGGGTCAATTCGCAGGGGAATCCCTGGGCCCAGTTCACGGTACAATTGCTTGATTGTCTCGATCTCTTCATTCGGATTAAGTACGCCTGCCTTAAACTTGATGGACTTAAATCCATATTCCTCCCGCATTTTAATGACCTGACCGACCAATGTCTCAGGACTTAGGCATTCTCCATATTTATCTTCACGTGAATCTCCTCCCTCCCCTCCTCCTCCAGCATGCTTGTAAAAAGGATAAGCTGAAAAAGGAACACGGTCACGCACTCGTCCTCCGATCAAATCACAGACCGGCTTACCTACGGTTTTACCAATCAAATCAAGACAACCCACTTCAATAGCTGCATAGGTACGACGATTGGCATCCACCGGGTTTTCACCGGGGACTAAATGAGTCTGCGATGCATCAGCATCTCCGCTCTGCCCACTCAGCATATGTTGTAAAGAACCAGTCAGTTCGAAGGGATCAGCACCCACGATTTCTTCATTTAGAGTAAGCAGGGCATCCATGGGAGCCTCCCCGCCATAGGTTTCGCTTATCCCGACGACCCCATCTTCACTTTCAAACTCCAATATATTACGCAACGCATAGGGCTGGTGTAATCCGTAGGAACTCCTAAGCGGAGGATCCGCAATCGCTATGGGAGTTACCCGCATCTCTTTGATTTTAATTTCCAGTGACATCTGTGTGTAATTACTTTTAGAATAATTTCCCCCCTATTGGCAAAGAAACATCCTCATAAAAATGAATTCCATGATCGAAGCATGGATATCTTGATCTTTTTACTAGAGAGCGTAAGATGTTAAAAATTGATTATATTTCATTTATCAGCACACACTTAGAATGAGCTTTTAACTCCCAAACCATAATTATGTCACAAAAAGAAATCCCATCTGAACCGGAAAACCCTCGCCGCGAATTTATGCAAAAGTCTCTGCTTGGAGCTTCGGCATTTGCCGGACTCAGTGTGACATCCACCACTCATGCAAAGGTTGAGAACTCCCAAAAGAGTCTTGAACCGGAAGTAATCAATGAGGTTGATATTCTTGTGGTAGGTAGCGGATCAGCCGGTACCACGGCAGCAATTCAGGCAGGCCGAGCCGGTGCCAAAACCTTGCTAATGGAACGTAATTCTCAGCTTGGAGGAACCACAACAACCGGAGGCGTGGCCTATCCCGGTCTTTTCGATGCCTGGGGAAAACAGGTCATTTCAGGAATTGGTTGGGAATTGGTAAAAGAAAGTGTGGAACTGGATGGAGGAAAGTTTCCAGATTTCTCAAAAGTCCCAAGAGCTCATCATCATAACCAAATTCATTTAAATCAGTTTTTATACTCCATTCTTGCGGAAGAGAAATGTCAGGAAGCAGGCGTGGAAATCGCCTATTATGAATTCCCCACTACCCTCACCCAAACGGAAAACGGATGGCAGGTGGACTGTATGGGCTTTGGAACCAAACGACGAGTACTTTGTAAACAGATTGTTGACTGTACCGGTGGTGCCGAGGTGGTTGGCTTACTTGGACTTGAACGTCTTCGTGGGGAAAAGAGACAACCAGGCTCCTATCTTTTCCAAATTGGATCTTCTCACAATCCTGCATCAAGCCAACTCCACCGTCTTTATGTACACGGAGCCGACTCCACTAATTCTCGAACTGTCACATTTGCCAACCTAACCGGAAGAAAAACGATTCTAGCTAAAATAAGAAGAGATAAAAAGCGCCTCATGCACTTGCAGCCCGAAACCGGCTTCAGGGAAAGCTATCGTATCATCGGAGACACCGTGATTACGGTGCAGGACTACACCTCAGGTCGTCATTTTGAGGATGCTGTATCCTACGCCTTTTATCCCGTCGATCTTCATACCCGGACCGGGGTGAGGCCAAAACCTTTGAAGCGTGGAATTGTCCCGACGGTTCCCTTGAGCTCACTCATTCCCAAAGGCAGTAAAAACATTATAGTCGCTGGACGGTGCATCAGTAGCGACCGCCTGGCCAATTCAGCACTGCGGGTTCAGGCTGCCTGCATGGGAATGGGTCAGGCTGCCGGAGCCACCGCTGCCTTGGCCGCTCGGGACAAAACCACTCCATCTTCCGTTCCGTTGGAAAAGATTCATGGACTGCTCCGTGAACACAATGCGATCGTACCGGAAAAGGTCTAAGGTATTTTGAACAAACGCCGAATCATCTCGCTTTTCAATGCCCTCCTCTTCGGGGTGATGGCGGTATCAGGGATACTTGCTTTTATCCAGCCGTTTTCGATTACGACCATCGGATTGCACGCCTTGACCGGCTTTCTATTCATTGGTGTTGTGGTTGGGCACATCATCAACAATTCGGTATCCCTCAAAAAATACTTCAAAAACCGTGCAGCCTTCTTTGTAGCATTAGCAGTCGCTGGTTCCACGGCCCTTTTCATCTATCAACCCGAACCAGTCAAAAAGATTCTTGGGCTAAGTGGTAATTTAGGACCAGCCCTTGATCTTTTCGAAATGGATGAAAAAGGGATGACCTATCGCTACACCCCTGACCCGGGATATAAAATGCTCGTCG
>JABGWU010000038.1 GCA_018645475.1 Opitutia bacterium | reverse complement strand
GGATAGAGCGCATAAAGCAAGTATCAATGTTCCTGTAATTCCTGGAATCATGCCCATTTTAAATTTTAAGCAGATAAAGCGATTTACCAAGATGTGTGGAGCAAGTCTGTCATCATCTTTGCTTGAAAAATTTGAAGGGATTGAGGATGATAGTGAAAAGGTTCGCCAGACGGGTATTGATTATGCCATTGAACAATGCCACGAATTATTAGAGAACAATGCACCGGGTATTCATTTTTATACGTTAAACAGATCAAAAGCTACGCTTGCCATATTAGGAGCACTTAAAGAATTCACGTGAACTCCCTGAATTTTTCTTATATTTCTGGATTGTTAAAATGCCTGTGTATGGGTGTGTTTTTTGTGGGTTGGGTTCAGCCGGTTTGTGGACAAGAGCTGGAATCTATCATGACAAAAGATATGGTTTTGATTCCAGGGGGCACTTTCAAAAGAGGTTGTGACCGTTTTGGACCGCAACATGGAGCTCCTGAGCAAAAAATACACTTGGATGCATTTTGGATCGATAAATTTGAGGTCACCAATAAAAAATTTGAAAAATTATTTTCGGAACATTATCTGCGTAGAAGTATTTTTTCCGAATGCGATAACTGTCCGGTTTCAAAAATAAATTGGTACGAAGCGGCAGACTATTGTCACTTGATAGGCAAGTCACGTCCAAGTGAAGCTCATTGGGAAAGAGCGGCGGGCAATGGCGATGGTTGTCAATTTCCCTGGGGTGATTCTTTTGATCTGATGAAACCTCTTGCAAGAGGAGGGTTGAAGTTGAGGGGTAAAGCTACTGAGGTAGGTTCCTTCCCAGCAAATTCGAGTGGAGTTTACGATATGGCTGGAAATGTTTGGGAATGGGTTGCAGATTGGTTTTCGGTTAAATTTTACTACGCAGATATCCTTCATAATCCCAGAGGGCCAACGCGAGGCGTTATGAAAGTGAGAAGAGGCGGATCGTGGTCAGACTCGGTAGTGGCTATGAGATCAGGTTACCGGGATTGGAGCTATCCCTTGTCACGGGGTTTCAACGATATCGGTTTTCGCTGTGCCATCTACTTAAAATCCAAGAGAGATTGAATATGATCACCCAAATTAAATTGGATTATATTAACAGAGTTATTGATGAATCTCTTGATGAAGAGTCATTAGAGTTGAATGGAAAGTTTATTGGCGATGAGGGTATTGAAGCTTTAGTTCAAACTAAGCGTGTCTTTGAAGTGGAAAACCTTGATCTATCTCGAAATAAACTGACTTGGCGGGGTGCTCATCATTTGTTTCATTGTGATCTGTTTAAAAATTTGAAACGGCTTTATCTTGGGGATAATAATATTTCTGATAAAGGGATTAAGGAGTTACCATCTGCTTATTTTACGGAAAATCTCTCCCATCTCGATATGCGTTATAACAATATTGGGCCTGAAGGTGGAATGGCCGTTGTTCAATCGGAGAAATTCAGGAAATTACAGATTTTAATTTTTCAGGAAAATCCTGTCGGGGATGAAACTCTGATGACACTGGCTAAGGCACCCGCTTTTGCCAACCTAAGAAAGTTGAATTTCTATC
This sequence comes from Opitutia bacterium, assembly GCA_018645475.1. Classification (GTDB taxonomy): domain Bacteria; phylum Verrucomicrobiota; class Verrucomicrobiia; order Opitutales; family Seribacteraceae; genus Seribacter. The sequence goes on along the minus strand of JABGWU010000038.1, from coordinate 863 downwards.
GGACAGAAATAACGCCAAAAGGTATTAAGGTATTAGCTAAATCGAAAGTGTTGCGAAGGGTTAAACACTTTAATTTAGCGAGAAATTATCTGAATTTGGAGTCGGCAAAACTCCTAGCAAACACCAAAACGCTGACCAAGGTGGAAAGCCTCTTGTTGTACGACACAGGAATAGGGGATGCCGGGGTCAAGGCGATCCTAGAATCGGAAGCATTCGCTAACTTGAAAACTTTGCGGGTGACATGACACGAAAGTTTACTCAGCAGTACCGGTCGTTCAGCCAAGGTTCCGCCGTGTTGGAATAGCCTCTTTTTTCCCAGAATCCTAATTCATCGCTATCTCTGAAAATAATCTCGCCAATCCACTTGGCACCTTTCCAAGCGTAGAGCTGAGGTGTGATCATTCGGACAGGCCCACCATGCTCTCTCATGAGAGGTTCATTTTCCCATTCGTGAACCAACAGTACATCGTATTTCATAGCTTCTTCCAGTGGTAAATTTGTCGAGTAGCCATCCCAAGCCTTGACATAGACAAATTTTGCGCTGGGAAGCACCTCACAATGAGCGGCAATATCCGAGAATTTCACGCCTTTCCAATTATTGTTCAGTCGGCTCCATGTGGTGACACAGTGGAAATCAGAAATGTCGGTAGTTTGAGGTAATTTGAGAAACTCTTCCCAATCAAAGGTTTTTACCGTTTTGACTAAACCTGAAACGGTCAGGTTCCATGAAAACTCGTCCAGTTCCGGGGTGACCCCCAAATCCAGTACCGGCCAGGTTTCGACCACTCTTTGTCCTGGCGGGACTTTTGGATTACCATCGCGGTTCAGTTCTCCATCGCCTTGAGGAATTTCCCCACTTACCG
>JABGWU010000271.1 GCA_018645475.1 Opitutia bacterium | reverse complement strand
AGTCCACGTTCTGCAAGGTCGATAAAAAAATTAGTCAGGCTCATGGTTTTTAATTCAGTTTTTTGAGAGAACCAGGAAAGAAGGAATTGGTTTGTTTAATGTATTTTTTATATTCTTCCCCACTCGCTTCGAGCTTTCTTGCTTCGACAAAGGGGACACCGGTTATTTTAGTTAAAAAGATATAAAGGATGACCGGAATAAGTAAGAGCCAAGGTCCATGGGGTGCCTGCCAACCAATAAAAATATATCCGATCCATAGGATCCATTCGAAAAAGTAATTGGGATGGCGGGAGTATTTCCATAATCCCGTATTGCATACTTCAGCCCGGCTTCGACCGGGTTTTTGTTTAAATATTTTAAGCTGCTTGTCAGCGAGATGAACCCCACAAAATCCAATCAGCCAAATGATCAGACCGATATGATCAAGGGTGTTGATCGGATTGGGATTGCGTACCAAAATGAGGAACGGGCAGGCGAACAGAACCACCCAAAAAGCCTGGACCTGAAAGAAGATGAAAAATCCGAGATTTGCCTTTTTTCCCATGTATTCCCGAAGATACGCATAGCGTGCATCCTCGGGTTTACCGCGGCATCTCTTAAACAGGTAGGTACCCAGACGAATGGACCAGGTCAGGAGCAGTGCTTTGAGTAAAGCCATTCTCGCCGGGTCGGTATTCTCATCGGTTAGAACGAGGTAGATAAATCCAAGCACTCCCACACCGTAGCCCCAGAGAACATCGACATAGGATGTGTTTTTGATCAACAAGGCGTGAACCCATGCAAGTGCCATCACTAAAGAAGCACCCAGTTGGCCATAGAGAAGAAGTTCTAGCGTACTCATTCGGGTAATGGAAATTTGAGGTGTAGGTAGCGTAGCAAAAGTCCGGCAATAGCCCACTCCACGGCCACACCAAGGTGGGATTGAAGGTCAACACTGAGGGTAAGCACCTCCAGTTTTTGCCCGGAATAATAGGCAATCACACCTCCAGCTGAAAAGCCAATGATTGCCCGCCAACAATGATCGAGAAACCAGGTGAAGAGGGGCCTGAGCATAAGACCAAAATTAAGCCAGAGGGCAACCATCCAGAGCGGGGCCCCGAAAAGGGAAGGGTAAGGTCCAAAGGAAAGCAGGCCAAGATGAACCAGAGTTGCATCTCCCAGAACTCCCATGATTAAGCAGGCTAAAGTGAAAGGGAGTACCGAAGTCAACCCACGAGTCAGCAGTACGCGAACCAGAACAAGCATAAGGACCAGAATGGGGAGGAGATGTGGAAATGGACTGCGGGTGGCGAGGACACAGCCAAACCAGGCAACCTGAAAGATTGCCAGGTCAGTAATGAATGAGAGTCGGGGACTCATTGTGGGAAGCCTCGGCAGAGTTTGCATTCCGGTTTGGCGAGTAGGAGATGAATATCTCCAGTATAGCCTTCCTCAAACCCAGCTTCGCAATAACTAAGGTAATAAAGCCACGCCCTGCGGAAATGTTCGTCATAGCCGAGTTTTTTAATTTGATTCTCGTTCTCGAGGAAGCGTAGGCGCCATTCCCTTAGTGTACGGGAATAGTGGTATCCAAAATCATGAAGATCCGCGGGACGTAGGTCCGAGTCTTTGACCGCAGCAGCAATCATCGCGGAGGCGGATGGTACACAGCTCCCCGGGAATACCCGTGTGCGAATATAATCCACTTCTTTTAAATACTGGGTGTAGCGATGGTCGGGCATGGTTATTCCCTGAATCATAGCCGCACCATCAGGTAGGAGAAGGTCGGAAATTTGTGAGAAATAGGAAGGTAAAAATTCATGCCCCACTGCTTCGATCATTTCTATGGATACAATCCGGTCAAATTGACCAACCAAATCACGGTAGTCTTTTTTTATGATGGATACCCTGTCCTCAAATCCGTTTTTTTGAATTCGGTTTTGAGCGTATTCAAATTGACGGTCAGAAATCGTGGTGGCAGTGAGTTTGGCCTCAGTCTTTTCGGCCAGTCGGTGAGCAAAGCCACCCCATCCGCACCCAATTTCAAGAACATGGTGGTGGGGTTGGATATCAAGCTGATCAATAATACGGTCGTACTTTGCAAGGGACGCCTGTTCGAGTGTGCTTTCAACGGAGGCGAAAATACCACACGAATAAGTCATGGTCGGATCGAGCATGAGTTCATAAAAATCATTCCCCAGGTCGTAGTGTAATGCAATGTTCTTACGGCTCCCCTTGCGGGTGTTTTTTTGACTGAGCATGTAGCTCCATCTTGCCATTCGGTTGAGCAGGGAGGCCCAGCCACTTTCCATGCCGTCCATCACATCTTGGTTTTGTAGAAAGAGGCGGAATACGCCGACCAGATCTTTGGTTTCCCAGTCTTCATCCGCATAACTGTCTGCCACTCCTAGTGAACCACCGAGGCAGGTCTTACGAAAGAAGGATTTGTTGGTTATTTCAATTTCCGCAGAGATGTGATCACTTGAAGGGGTACCGAGGGTGAGTTGCCGTTTTCCCATTTTGATTGAGAGAGAGCCCTGATCAATCTTTTTTAACTGACCAAGCAGGGTACGTTCCCAAAAACCGGCATTCCCGTTTTCGGACAGTGTGAACTGGCTGGTTTGTTCTACCGGTTGGTTATTCATTTATGTGGTGGAAATT
>JABGWU010000037.1 GCA_018645475.1 Opitutia bacterium | reverse complement strand
TTTCGTTGTCACTTAGCCTGTTTTGAGGTGGCGAAATCAGCTACATCCTTGTAAATAAAAGGATGGTGCGGGCACTCGGGATCGAACCGAGGACACCAGCTTGGAAGGCTGGGGTTTTACCACTAAACTATGCCCGCTTCAAAAGTCATATATAAAACCTTTTGAGTGGAGGTGGTCAAGGTGCAATTACATCGCTAAGGATTGATTTTAAGAGCTTCCATAACTTCTTTGTGAAAAATCTCAGATCCAACACGAAAAGGACAGGAATCCATAGAGGGAGAGAAGGATTTGAGGGGGAATACTGGATGATTTAGAAAATGAAAGGTGGCACCAGCTCCTTCGCAAATTGGATATCCCGCGGCACAGTCCCAAGGCTTTGCCCGATATTCCAAGCATCCATCAAGCCGCCCCGTGGCAACATTGGCCAATCCCACGGCAGCTGAACCGGGGCAGCGAATACGCCAAACGCCTAAAGCTTGTTTTAGGGCTTCAAGTGATTGGGCTGGAATAGGGAAGTGCATACAATATGTAAGTTTTTCATTTACTAATTGAGTGGCTGCTTGTGCGGGGTTTGTTCCTTCAATCGATCCAAAATCTTTTCCGCCTTGAAGTAGGTTATCTCGTCCATAGTCATATATAAAGCCATAAATGGGCATTCCATGTCGAAGTAGACCAAGGGAGATGCAGCACTCAGGAACGCCTACAGCATAGTTGTTGGTCCCGTCAACCGGATCAAGAATCCAGCAGAATTCTGACTTTGTTGGAATAGGTTCCGCAGTTTCTGCACCTTCTTCTGAACAGAAATCATCGTTTGGGAATTCTTGTTGAAGGAGAAGGAAAAGTTCTCTGGAAATAGTTTCGTCTACTATGGTTACGCGTGTGCCGTCTTTTTTCCATCGGCTTTCAGCGGTTCCAAAGTTTGCACGAAAGTAGTCGACTTGTGCGAGTATGGCATGGTGTCCGGACAGGATACGTTGATTCAGTGCGGAATCGGCTTTTGATAGGTCGGGTGTTTGGTTGGTTAGGGAGCGATCCATTTGTTTTCTTCTTGAATGAGTTGAACGAGTTGGTCAACCGCGTCGTTTTCAGGGATGGAGGATTTTACACGATTTTTTCCTACATAAAGATCAATTTTGCCTGGTCCTGAGCCGACATATCCAAAGTCTGCATCGGCCATTTCTCCAGGGCCATTCACAATGCACCCCATGACCGCAATGGTAACTCCTTTTAAATGACCAGTTGCTTGTTTGACTCGTTGAGTTGTGCTTTGAAGGTCGAACAGTGTTCGTCCACAACTAGGGCAAGCGACAAATTCGGTTTTAGAAATACGTGACCTAGCACCTTGTAAAAGGTTATAGGCGAGTCCGCGGTTACGATCGAGTGAGCCGGTATGTTCAACGGATATAATGTCGCCAATCCCATCGCATAGAAGCGAACCTGATAGAACGGATGCATCGAGCAGTCGACCGGAAAAAAGATTATCCTTAGGGTACAGTCGAGAATTCTCTTCGTTCCTAATCCAAATCGGAGACAATAAACCAAGATGAGCAATATAAACTACAAGTGCTCGGTATCCAGAGACGATATTATCGTAGTTTTGAGAATCAAGGGTTACGATTAACTTAGAGGACGCATTTGCCAGAATAGTTGATATTTCTTCATTCGATCCTGTGGGGTCAATTGAGAGGATGGCTTGGTGCCCTGCTTCATCGCAAAGAGTAAGGAATCGTGCAAGGCTTGCTCCGTTCGATGTAGCCTGTTGAGAATGCCAAAGAAGAGGTACGAGGTTTGGTCGGTGGGGTGGAATGGAATCGTCTGCAGATTCATCGCGTTGATCGTCAATGATTAAGCAGGGTACTGCGCCAAGTAAGGATGATCGAAGCAAGGCCAAGTGAGTCAGTTCCGAGGAATCTTTTAAGGGAATAACCAGTCCTTCAATTGGAGCGTCTTTTGTTCGGACTTGGGTTTGGGCTAATTCCTTAATGATTTCTGCTGATTTAGATAGTGTATGACAGCTGTGAGCGATGACAGCAGGTGGGTGTTTTTCTCCAATACTTGGGCCCGATGCCGAGAGAGAAATCTCTGAACATTCCCTGCGTTGGAAGGAAAATGGGTCAATTTCTTCCATCGGATCGGTAGAAATTTCTTGTTTGAATCCCCACCAATACTCAGCTCGGTGAGCGAGATCTTGGGCAACGGGAATTTCGGCAACAGGATCTTCGGTTAGTGATACACGAATGGTGTCACCGAGACCGTCTAATAGGAGAGAACCAATGCCTATCGCACTTTTAATGCGAGCATCTTCGCCATCTCCTGCTTCGGTTACTCCTAAATGAAGAGGGTAGTCCATTTCTTCTTCGTTCATAAGAGCCACCACCAACCTGTACGCTTCGATCATAACCTTCGGGTTGCTTGCTTTCATAGAAAGTACGAGTTCATGAAAATTGTGAGAGCGTGCGATACGAATGAATTCAAGAGCAGATTCAGCCATACCTCGGGGAGAGTCGCCAAACCGATTCATCACCCGGTCTGATAATGAGCCATGGTTAGTACCAATTCGCATGGAACGACCAAGTTCTTTGCAGCGAAGAACCAACGGAGAGAATGATTCATGTAACCTTTCAAGTTCTTCTTCGTATTGGGAATCGCTGTATTCTCGAACCTGAAATTTTTTCCGGTCAGCATAGTTTCCTGGATTAACCCGAACTTTCTCGACATGGTTGACCGCTTCCATTGCTGCTTGAGGAAGGAAGTGGATATCAGCGACTAGGGGAACTTCGATTTTTGCGGAGCGTACTTGGTTGGTAATTTCTGCAAGAGCCTTGGCTGCCCGTACATTGGGTGCAGTGATACGTACAATTTCGCAACCGGCTTCCGCGAGTTCGATGGTTTGACGAACGGTTGCTTCGATATCCATGGTATCGGTTGTCGTCATCGATTGAACCCGGACTGGATGAGTTCCACCTGTTGGTACCCTTCCAATGGAAACAACCCGGGATGTTCTGCGGATTGAATGAAAACGCGAGGCGCAGTAGGAGGACGCCATTTCTTTCAATTACTCCTTAAAAGGGGAAAAGACGCTGAAAATCAAAGAAGGTGACATACAGCATAAAAGAGAAGAGCAGAACAACAAAAAGCATTTGCGAGCGTTCAAGAAATGCAAATGGAAGGGGCTTGCCACGTAGTTTTTCAATGGTTGCAAAAACCATATGGCCACCATCTAGAACAGGGATTGGAAGCAAGTTAAGAATGGCAAGATTGACATTGATAAAGACAACAAACCATAGAAGCTTTTTAAATCCGATACTCGCAAAAATGCTCAGGTTGTTCACGATGCCAACGGGTCCGCTCATGTTTCTGAGTTTTACATCAGACTCGGGGCTAACCAAACCTGTGAGAGTATGATACATATCTTTCACACGACTTACGATTAAAAGAAGAGGATTAGGATAGGTGGTAATGGTCTTAAATTCAGGACTAAACCCGATTAGCTTTCTTTTGGCTAGGATATCACCTTGTTGCATTTCTTTTTCGACGGGTAATAGATTGTAAGTTTGTTCTAATCCCTTTTCTCCTCCCTTGCGAACGGTAAGCGCAATTTCCTGTTTATCCTCTAATTTCATGAGGTAATCAACGAGATGGACAAAGGAGAAAATTTTATTTCCATCCACGGCAACAATTTGATCACCTTTTTCTAAACCGGCTTTAATTGCAGGCATGTCTGGTTGAAGTTCTTTGATGAAAAATGTCTCTTTTGGACCAATACCAATAATGCGAATTTCCTCTGTTCCGAAAACTTCAGGAAAAACTTCAATATCTTTTTTTTCGTTGTTTCGTAATACAGTCAATAGGGCAAGTCGTCGATCCTGTGCCGTTTTCAATTTTCCGGTCACGATTCTACTTTGAACATCCATGAAATCTTCAACGGGTGCACCATCAACAGAAAGAACCTGGTCGCCTGGAAGCAGTCCTGCTTTCTTGGCTGGACTGGTCACTGTTTCACCCTGTTCCACAATCGGATTCCATCGTTCAACGGTATCAGCGATGTAGCCAATTTTAGTTGTTAACTCTCCATCTCTTCGTTCGTATCCAAAGAACCACAGTACACTGGAGAGCGAGAACGCAAGAAGGATATTAAATACCGCTCCCATTACCGAAACGATCATTTTATCGGCATAGCTTATTTTGGGTGGCTTTTTTTCTTTTAATTCATCCTCTTCATTTTCTTCATCATCTTCGTCGTAGTCATCCCATGCGGATAGTCTTTTTTCTTCCGGTTCTTCATTTTGTCCTTCAACTCGTCCCATATCCGCAAGTTGGGGTAGGGCAACATAGCCGCCAAATGGAAACATGGAAATCCTGTATTCGACTCCATCTTTTTCCCATCCGAAAATTTTAGGACCAAATCCAATAGAAAATCTTTTAATGATTAGTCCACGTTGTCGGGCAGCGAGAAAATGACCGAGTTCGTGTATGAATATAGTAAAACCCAAAGCCAGTAAGGCGACGAGAAGGAATGCAAAGTCGTATAAAAAAGACATGTTTAAAAATGAGTGCTATGCGAGAAGGTCGATTTGAGTTGCCGCGATTCGACGCGATTCCGCGTCGGAAGAGAGCAATGCTTCAATTGATTCGGTGGAAATAAATTCGGATTCATTCAGAGTATTTTCAATTATGCGTGGAATATCAAGAAAGCCAATTCGATTCCGTAGAAAAGCGTCCACTGCAATCTCGTTTGCTGCATTGAATACCAGCGGGGCAGAATTACCTGTCTCCATAGACTTCTGAGCCAGTCGTAAACATGGATATCTTTCGAGAGAAGGTTGAGAGAAAGATAAATCGAGAGGTTGAGAAAAGTCTAGGGATGGTTCCACGCCCTCATGGCGTTCCGGAAATAGAATGGCATTTTGCATGGCAAATGTCATCGATGGCGGCGTCATTTCAGCAAGGCAACATCCATCAATAAATCGGACTATTGCGTGGACAATACTGGTCGGATGAATGACTACTTCCAATTGTTTGGGATCCACATGAAACAGCCAGCGAGCTTCGATGAGCTCAAGCCCTTTATTGGCCATAGTTGCAGAATCGACGGTAATTTTTTTCCCCATCGACCAGTTTGGATGACGAAGAGCTTGTTCGATCGTTACCTTATCGAGTTGATTGAGGGGAAGATCTCGAAACGGACCACCTGATGCTGTAAGGATAATGGATTCAACGGATTTTTCAGGCTGCCCTTGGATGCATTGGAAAACTGCATTGTGCTCGCTGTCGGCGGGAATGATTTTAGCCCCGTATTTTTCTGCGGTTTTGGTCACTATTTCTCCTCCCATTACGAGGGATTCCTTATTTGCCAAGACAACATCCTTGCCCGCTTTAAGTGCGGCAAGGGTTGGCATTAACCCCACAGCACCAACCACTGCAACGACAATAATATCGGCGTCTTGTAAAGATGCGAGTTCTTCCAGTGAGTTCTCCCCTGTTTGAAGTTTTGTGTAACCAGGGAAACTAGGCTTAGGGCTTTTTTCGCTAGTTAGACAGGCATGTGGCACTTTAAATTCCTCGGCAATGCCCAATAGCTTTTCTGCTTGCTGGTGAGCGGATATTCCGACGAGTTGAATCTTGTCGGGATGTTTGCGAATCACCTTTAAGGTACTGTCTCCAATGGAACCAGTGGCTCCGAGAAGAACAAGCTTCTTAGGCTGACTCACTTTTGCAGGAAGAATAAAATGAAGTAACCGGTAGGCGCAGCCAGGATTAAACTATCTGTCAGATCAAAAAGACCGCCAATGCCAGGTATGGTACCACCGGAATCTTTCATGGATGCCAAGCGCTTTAGCACAGAAGCAATCAGATCACCAATGACAGCACTAAGGGCAAGGAGTAATCCCCAAAGTGCTCCTTGGCTTGGTGTAAATATCCAATCTCCAAAGTAAACGATGCCGGTTAGTTTTTCTTGGAAAATCCATGGAAGTAATGCTCCCATTCCTGCGGATGCAGCAAAGCCCCCAATCAAACCTTCTATCGTTTTACCAGGGCTTATCGATGGGGCCATTTTTGTTCGACCAATTGCCTTACCGATCAGGAGGGCACCAATATCACTAAATTTTGCGACAATTACGATCCAGAGTGCGAAGAATAAACCGAACCCCATAAAACAGTTTTCACTTTCACTTCCACCAACTTGTAGAACACGAACGAAATATTGTAGAAGAAAAGAGACAAAGAGCAGACCGAAAAATGTAGGCATGAGTCTTTTAATATACATTCCCCGTTGGGCTTGTGGAAATAGGACACATGCGGCGGATGTAAAGAGGGCCCCGATAGCGAGAACATCTACTCCATATCCCTCAAAATAATAAGAAATGGGGATCAAACAACCACCGGTAATGAGCCCTGAAAGTCGATTTGCCGCATATCCCAGTCGACCTAAAATTGTGTATACTTCAAATAATGTTAAGGTTGCACAGAGATTCAGAATCCACATGGCTCCTGTTTCCTTAAGTGAATAGACGACCAAGGCCACGAGTCCCCATAAGAAAATGGTTGAAAAAGAGCGTATAATCATAATTGGTTATTGGATATTAAAGGCTGTGCAGAATGAGAAATTTGATCGCTGGTTTGTCCAAATCTTCTTTCTCTTTGTATGTAATTTTTTAAGGCTTCGATAAAAGCTTCACGATTAAAGTCTGGCCAGTGTAGAGGGGATACAAAAATCTCCGCATAGGCTGCTTGTAATAGCAGGAAGTTACTCAATCGGAATTCCCCAGATGTGCGAATAATAAGATCGGGGTCAGGTATATCTTTGGTTTCCAAATGATTTGCAAATGTTGGCCAATCAAGGTTTTCCGGCATTTTCCCAGATTTTAAAATTTTATTTGCATAGGCGTGAATTCCATTGAGCACCTCTTGCCTGCTCCCGTAATTTAATGCGAGAGTAAGATTCCAGTTTTTATTATGTTTTGTTTTTTCGATAGATTCCTCCACTACTTTCTGTGCGAACTTGGGTAAGCCCGATAAATCTCCAATGGCCCGCAACCGGATTCCATCCTTGAGCATGCTTGCGAGCTCACGCTTAAGAAATTCCTCCAATAGTCGCATTAATCCAGATTTTTCATCTTCCGGTCGATGTTGATTTTCAGTGCTGAATGCATAAAGAGTAACAAAGGGAACATTGAATTCGCGTGCCGCATTAACCACGCTTCGAACATTTTTAACTCCGTTACGATGCCCGAAAATTCGTGGTTTTCCTCTGGATCTTGCCCAACGCCCATTACCATCCATGATGATGGCAACATGTTTTGGGAGTTTTTCGCGATCCTGTTCAGAAAAAGTGGTCATATTAAATATGGTAATATCTCAACGATTTCACGACCAATTGACAACGAGGAAAGCATATTCTAGTTCCATCTAATGAAAAAAAGTTTAAGCGAGGCAGAAATTAACAATAAGATTTTGGAGTTGTCTGAATGGTTTTTTGAAAATAATTGTTTAAAAAAAACCTACACTTTTGAAACATTTCGAGATGCTATGTCATTTATTTTAAGAATTTCTTATGAAGTTGAGGAATTAGAACATCATCCTGCATTGTTTAATTGTTTTAATCGGGTGGACATATCTTTAAACACGCATGATGTGGGTAATAAAGTAACACAGATGGACTTTGACTTGGCTTTGGCAATTGATTCGGTTGCCTGAAAAAGCAAAGATTCCCCTTGGCAAGAGGGAATTCTTCTATGGGATTGATCCAGTGAACATTATTTTGATTATTATCAATGAACGAGGAAAAAGATAGAAGACCATTTTGGGTTTTGATCCCGTTGCTTATTTCACAAACCATTGGTGCATTAAATGACAATGGAATGAAGGCTATGTTGCCGATCATGGCAGCTTTTCAATTTGGTAAGGATCAAATGGATCAGACCAATCAGATTGTGTCCCTTTTGCTGATAATACCTTTTGTGGTGTTTGCGCCTTGGGCGGGATGGGTATCGGATCGCTTTTCGAAAAAAAGGGTCGTGAGTTATGCTCTACTGGGACAAGTGCTGGGATTAAGTGTTCTTTGCTTTGCTTTGTTTATAGAAAATCTGACAGTCGGCTTGGTTGGATTTTTTCTTCTGGCGGTTCAATCAGCATTTTTCTCGCCAGGGAAAAAGGGAATTCTAAAGGAGTTGGTAGGTTCAGATCGTTTGGGAATGGCAGTTGGATGGATGGAGATGTTGACCATGCTCGGAATTTTAGGAGGTGCTTTTGCGGCAGCCAGTTATTTTGATTTTTTAGTTCCAGACTATGGCGGTTGGAAAGCTGGCTTAATTTTATCTCTGATTGCGATTGGATTGGCCCTTTTTTCTTGGCTTTTATTTATTCCGACTCCACAAACTGAGGCTCCAAAAGCAAAGTCTTTTCAATGGGGAGTTTTATTGAGTCATTGGAGTGACTTGAGTTCCTTATGGAAAGAAAGAGGGTTGCGGGGGGCCGCGATTGGGGATGCTTGGTTTTGGTCGGTGGGTAGTTTTTTTTACCTTGTTTTGGTTAAATTATCTGGTGAGGTAGTCGTTGGGAAGTTTGGGATGGGGGGGCTTTATGGATATTGGTTTTTACTTCTTGGTCTCGGGATCATGATGGGGAGTTTATTTGTGGCATATTTAAACCGAGGGCGGGTTGAAATGGGATTAACTCCAATAGGGGCAATTTTAATGCCCCTTGCTTTAATGATTTTATATTTTGTGGATCCGTTCGAAAATGTATTTGATTGCGGTTGTTTGTTGCTTGGCTTTTCAGGTGCATTGTTTGCTGTTCCTTTAAACGGATATTTACAGGATCGGGCAGGAGAATCGGAACGAGGCCGCGTTTTAGCTGCTTCCAATTTACTAACCCAACTTTCTAGCATCGGACTTATTCTTGTTCATGCATTGCTTTCGTATTTAGGTTTTTCTGCAAAACAGGAATTATTGATTATGGCAATTCCTGCCTGCTTGGTCGCATATATTTCATTAAGGTTTCTTATGGAAGATTTCTTTCGGGCTTGGTTTCACATATTCCTAAGGATTTTTTACCGAATTCGGATTGTGGGAATGGATAAATTTCCGCGCAAGGATGGTGTTCTTTTGGTAAGTAATCACTTGTCATATGCAGATCCAGTTTTTATTGGTGCGGCATTTCCCAGAAAAATTAGGTATCTTGCTTACTCCGGGTTGGCTGATTCCAGAATTATGCGATTCGTCTTTCGCATTACCCATACGGTTACCGTATCCGCAAATCGCTCTCTGGACTCTATGAAAGCTTGCGTCCGTAGATTAAAGGAAGGATTACCACTGTGCGTTTTTGCTGAAGGAGGAATATCAAGGACGGGATCGGTTTTTACATTCAAACGGGGTGTATTATTATTGGCAAAACAAGCCCATGTTCCAATAGTGCCCGTTCATATAGACGGAGTATGGGGGTCAATTTTTAGTATGCAGCGAGGTAGGTTTTTCTTTAAAAAACCACTTCGTTTTCCGTATCATGTCACCGTTCGCGTTGGTGCAGAAATGGATGCAAGCTCTGCCAACGGTGCGGATGTTCAGTTAGCAGTTCTTGATTTGGGACGAGAGTCATTTGCTGAGCGAGTCCCACCTCGACAAAAGGTAAGCAAACTCATTAATCGAATATTTCGAATTTGTCCCAAAGAGCAGTTCATTTGTTTTGAAAATATGTTCACACTTTCCCGTGGAGATGTAGCTGAATTTCTTAAGGATGGTATGGAATCAAAAAAATACTTGTCCATCCCCAAAGAATATATGCCTTGGATGAATTCGATGCAGGCAGTCTATCAGGATGAGTCGGGTCCTGCAAAAATATGGTCTTCTCTATTGCGAGTAAAAGAGTCTCATTTGTGGGATCTGGATGGATTTGTGGTTCAAGATACTAAATATTTGAAGCCTGAATGGATATTGTGGATTGGTTATCTAGGGATATGCAAAGTTGAATGTAAAGACGGAGGCATATCTATTCAGCATCGGAATAAGGACGAATCGGTAGTCTTACAGTCAGTTAATGGATTAAGCACTGATCGGAACGGGCTTATTTCACTTAATTTTAAATCTGTTGCCGAACAGAATGGTGATTTTGATGAAATGGAGCAGGGATTTAAGAAAAATTCCTTGGGTCGATTACTACCTGGCTTGAGTTACAAAAATGATCCTCAATTTGGAATTTTAGGAACCGATGAAGTTTTTGATGCAGTGGATATGGTCCAGGGATTGGACGAGGATGGTTTCCTAGTAGTGAAATGATTATTTCAATGCTTTCCCAGTAGAGTGCTTTCTGATAGTATTTTTGCATCACCAATGCTTTTTCGTTATGACCTCCTTTCTTCAAGAGTCCAATCTGTTTGTAAATGCCTTAAATGAATTAAGGGGAAAACCTGTATTGGTGCTCGGTCATCGGCGACCCGATGGGGATTGTATCGGTTCCCAAGTCGGACTTACCCGGATTCTAATCGAACTTGGGATTGATGCCCGAGCTGTTAATCAAGACCCGATTCCAAGGACATTGAAAAAATTTGTGGGAAACACTCCCTTTTTTAGTCCCGAAGAAATAGAGGGAAATGATTTTACCATCGTGACAGTTGATTGTGCAGATAAACATAGAATTGGAGAGGAGTTATCAAAACGGTTTCCGCAGGTTTTTCTGAATATTGATCATCATGTTTCCAACAATAATTACGCTACAATCAATTTTGTATTGTCAGATGCTTCGGCAACCGGCGAGATTCTTGCCAAGTTTTTTCTGGATTGCGAAATGAAGATAGATTCAATTACAGCAGATGCACTTTATGTTGGAATTGCTACTGATACGGGTCAGTTTTGTTATTCTGGGACAAATGCTTCGGTTTTTGAAGTGTGTCGAAGGTTGTGTGAATATGGAGCAGATCCATCATCGGTTGCCCATGAATTGTATGAAAGAGAAAAGCCGGGGCGTGTTCAATTACTTCAGCGCTTTTTGGCAAGTTTTCGAATGGAGCATAATGAGCGGGTATGTATCGGGACCCTGCGGGATTCTTACTACAAGGAAACAAATACTCACCCCGAGGATGCCGAGAGTTTTGTGGACTATGCCCGTTCCATGGAGGGAGTTGAAATAGGTGCCCTTTTGGAAGAACGAAATGGAAAGATTAAAGGAAGTTTAAGAGCGAAGGATGCCCGATACCGAGTTGATATTCTCGCAAAGGAATTTAATGGGGGGGGGCATGCCTGTGCGGCAGGATTTAATGTGAATCAGACATGGGAAGAATTTTACCCGAAACTTGTTGATGCGATAGGTAGGCACTTGGCAGAAGCAAGATAAAAATAAATTTTATGAATGTACAAGACCCTGTTTTTGAAGGAATTCTACTAGTCGATAAGCCTGAGGGAATTACCTCCCACGATATTGTCGATCGATTGCGTAGAAAGTTGAAAATGAAAAAGATTGGCCATGCGGGTACCCTTGATCCTTTGGCCACCGGACTTATGATTATGTTGATTGGTAAGGCCACCAAAGTCTCTCAGTTTCTTATTAGCTTGGATAAAAGTTACGATGGTGAGTTCCTTCTTGGTATTGAAACCGATAGCCAGGATGCGGATGGACAGGTTGTTGCTGAAAAGCCGGTTTCTGAGGAAGTAAATCAAGTAAGGGTTGAGGATGAAATGAAGACATTTTTAGGAGATCAATACCAAATCCCCCCTATGTTCTCGGCTAAAAAAATTGACGGCGTTCCACTTTACAAGATGGCTAGAAAGGGAAAGACTGTTGAGAGAGAACCTCGTTTTATTCGAATTAATGAGTTGAGCCTAAATAAATGGAATTCGCCAAAAGGAGAATTCAGCATGGCATGTAGCAAAGGAACTTATGTTCGTACCGTATTGCACGATCTCGGGCAAAAGTTAGGTTGTGGTGCACACCTTACCGCATTACGAAGAACAAAAATTGATCAGTTTGAAATCCAAAATGCTAAGCCATTGGAAGAAATTGAAACGATACCCTTGGGGGAGTTTCAGTCTCTTTTAATTCCTATTCATGTGGCAGTTCCCTCCCATGTTCTCTAAGTAATGGCGGTTTTTACCTCAATTGAAGACTTGGGGCGAAGTACAGATCAACCCATCTTTCTAGCGTTGGGAATGTTTGACGGTGTTCATGCTGGTCACCAGGCAGTTCTTTCTAAATCCCAGGAAATAGCCCATGAAAATAATGGAAAAGCGGTTGCCTTTACTTTTCCAAAACATCCGGCATCTTTTCTTCGAGCAGAAACTGCTCCGAGTTTGCTCATGAATAAAGACCACAAAGCAAAACGATTAATAGAAACGGGAATGGACGGTGTGGTTTTGAGAACTTTTGACCAAGAGTTTGCAAATGTTGAAGGGCAGCATTTCCCCTCTTTTTTAATTGCACGTGTCCCCACCCTTGAGGGTCTATGCGTGGGAGAAAATTTTCGTTTTGGCAAGGGCAGAACTTGGGATAGTCATCATTTGAAGACTTTCGGGGAGGAAGTTGGCTTAACAGTGGAAGTTGTTGAATCGAAATTATATTCAGCCTTGCCGGTTAGCAGTTCGAGGATACGGGAAGCTTTACTATCTGGAGGAATTGAAGAGGTTAACAAAATGCTGGGATGGCATTATACAATTTCTTCTTCAGTTCAGCGGGGCAAAGGAATGGGCCGTGAATTTGGATTCCCCACCATTAACCTGCCTTGGTCCCCTGAAGCTCTACCTGCATTTGGCGTATATGTCGGCCAAGTGACTTGTGATGGAGAAGAAAGTAAATATGCTATCGCAAATTATGGCCTTAGACCCACGGTTGAGGAGGGGGTTACAAAACCTCTTCTCGAAGTGCATGTACTTGATTCAATCGAAGAAGGATTTGGCTTCGAGGGTTCTAATGTTTCTATGACTTTAGAGGCTTTTTTGAGACCTGAGAAAAAATTTGATTCTGTCGACGATTTACGGATTCAGATTAAAAAAGACATTATTCAAGCGGAAGAAGTTAGTAAGAAATTTTAAAATTATTTTTGGACGAATGGACACCAGCAAGTGGTTCTACCACCAATTTGTTCTCGAATTAATGGATTTTTGGTTTTGGGGCACTTCAATCCATCTTTCCATCTAGAGTGAAAAAGCCAGCTTTTCGGCGGGTCTCCTCCATGCTTACCTACTGATTTTATTGCCCCATGGGCTACAAATTTAATCTGCTTGAAAAGTCTTTTTTTATCTGTCTTCTTGATGCCTCCACTCAAATTGGATGGATTAATCTTTGCTCGCCAAAGTACTTCATCAGCCATCCAGTTCCCCATTCCAGGGAAATAGCGTTGGTCCAGAAGTAATGCTTTAATTGGCCGACGAGCATGACGACCAAGAGCGTGTGTAAGAATTTTTGAATGAAAACTTTCCGCCAACATCGAGGTTGGGAGATCGTTCCACCAGTCTGGTGATTTTTTTCCTAAATGGAGACGAAGTCGACCAAATTGACGGGGATCCCGAAATGCGAGAGTTTGTGATGATTGTCGAAAAAGAAGTGCATCATGCTTTTTGGGGGAATATTCTTTTGATTCGATTGCTAAGTTCCCCGTCATTCCCAAATGAATGCCTATCCAATGATTACCCGAGAATGAAAAAAGCATTTGTTTTCCATGAGTAAAGGATGAGGAAAGAATTACCCCCTTTAAGTTCTGTTCAAAACTATCTCTGTTGTTATCTCTAAAAACCCGTGATGTCGGGTTGGTGATTACTTGGTTTATCCGCTTTCCTAAACCCGGATCCCATAGGCTACAGGAATAAGCAACTTCAGCAAGTTCGGGCATTAAGAACGACCAGGCAATGGATGAGGAGTTAAACCAAGAAGAGATTGTCTTGTCTTACGATCTGTTTTTCGATCAGTTTCCATTTCAATTATTCGGATCCCGAAATCGATGGGATTTTTGATATAGTCTACTGTATCATTCCAATTGGTAGCTTTGATAAATTCAATACCATGGGCTTTGCAGATATGAGAGAAATTAACGGTTTGTGGAGTTGCAAAGCATTTTTCAAATTCAGGTTGTTTCACAATAGGAAGGTTTTCAAATATCCCACCACCTTGATTGTTAATTAAAAAGATAGTTAGGCTTCCTTCAAATTGCTGGTTAAAGAGTAACGCATTTGAATCATGTAAGAATGCTAATTCTCCAGTTATCAGGTAGGATGGAGTGTTAGATTTATGGGCAATTCCTAATGCAGTGCTTAAGGTTCCATCTATTCCGTTCACTCCGCGATTTCCAAAAAATTTACGATTGTCATTTCCGGGTTTCCAAAACCATTCAAGATCCCTGACGGGCATACTGTTCCCTACTTGTAGGCTTGCACCACCTGGCATATGAAGCGAAAGCAAGCGGGTTAATTTACCTTCAAAGCAGGGGAGTTCTTTTTCAAAGGCTTGGTCAAATTTAGTTTCGACATTTCTTTCTGCGATATTCCATACATTTTCCCATTCCTTGTTGTGGGAGGGAAGTAGGAGTTTGCAAAGAAATTTATATTCCAATTGAAAGGATAAGCTTGGACTGGATAGTGGATCAACTTTTATTCCCCTTGGTTCAATCACGATTCGCTTTGCATTGCTTTGCTCTATCCATTTTCTGAGTGTTTTGGATGTGGGCAATGGACCCAGAACTATAATTAAATCAGGTATGGCAAAATCTAAAAAATGGGTATCCCTTAAAAGGTTCTCGTACCGAAGAATGCGATTGGAATATTGACATTCTCTAAGAGGTGAGAGCGAGTCGCAAATCACAGGTGTTTGATAGTCAATAAGCCAATCGATTAAGTTTTTCGAGGGAGCTTTTTCTCCCGCAATAACGAGTGGGCATTGACTCGAACCAATTTCTTTTTGAATCAATTCAATGATATCTGATGCGTCAGGTTCAATGACTTTGGGTAATTCAAGTTTAGGTAGGGGGAGAGGAGGATCAAATTGATCGGGGATGAATGGTTCGTAAAAGGGGAAGTTGAGATGAACTGGGCCAGGGTTTAATCCTTGGGTGCTGGTATAAGCCTGCCCTAAAGTTGTTCGCAATTTATGAACGGAGGAAGGTTCCAAACAGGGCAGGGGCATTTCATGAAAAGATCTTATAAATGTTCCAAAAATCTGAATTTGATTAATCGTTTGTTCGGCTCCACAGTCCTGTAATTCAGGAGGGCGATCAGCGGAAAGAAGAATGATTGGAATACTAGAATGATTGGCCTCTGTTAGAGCTGGAAACCAATGAGTGGGAGCAGAGCCCGAGGTGCAGAGCAGTACGCATGGTATTTGTGTGCGTTTTGAATAGCCCAGTGCTATATACGCTGCTGATCTCTCATCAAGAACGGGCAGACATTCAATTCCTGCATGCCTTTCAAGGCCTAAAACTAAGGGAGTCGATCGGAACCCAGGTGAGAAAAAAACTTTAGAGATTCCGAGTTCATGAAGAGTACCAGCAACAATTTGTCCCCAAGCGTGGTTGGACTTGGCAATACTTTCGGAGTCTTGCTTCATTCATTGAGAAGGCTCGATTTACCCGTAATAACCTCAAGCATTGCTTCTAATTTTAAATCCGTTTCTGCCTTTTCATTAGCGGGTGTCGATCCTTCTACTATTCCTGCCCCTGCAAAGAGAGTGAGTGAGTTGGGCATAATTTTTCCACATCGAATTGGAACCATAAATTCACCCCGGCCACGAGAGTCAAACCAACCAGCAATACCGGAGTACCACCCACGAGAAAATCCTTCTAGTTCATGAACCAAAGGCAACGCCTCTTCGCGAGGGGATCCACCCATTGCTGGAGTTGGGTGTAAGGCGGATATGGCGTCAAAAGGATGTACCCCCTCAGCAAGGGTTGCCTGCAAAGGAGTACGGACATGTTGCAAGTTTGCGAGGCGAAGAAGGCGAGATCTGCCTTCTTTACATTCTGAAATGCCACAGGATTTGAGTCTACGTAAAATAGAGTCAATTACGAGTCGGTGTTCACGAACTTCCTTATTGCGCCCAAGTAAGGTTTTTCCGAGGTGTGCATCTTTACCTGCTGATGGACCGCGTGCAGCAGTACCTGCAACTGCTTCCGTTTCTAGAGAATTACCCGAAATTCGGGTAAGAATCTCAGGAGTCGCTCCAATAAACATTCCCTTGTCTGGAGTTGACATACAGAAAGTGTAGCAATCTGGAAATTTGTTTCTGAGTGAATGTGCAATGGAGAAATAAGGAAGCTGATCTTGCGTTTGGTAAACAAGTTTTCGTGCCAAAACTATTTTAGAAATTTTACCTTGGGAAATTAATCTTAATGCTTTTGCCACCGCACGCTCATAAATGTTTTCTTCCACTGGTTTGCCCAAATGAATTCTTTCAGGATTCTTGTACCGAGGTCGATGGTCGTGCAGACTATTAAACTTTTCAAGAGTTTCACGAATATTTGTATTTAATTCATGGGCGTTTGTAAAAGGTGTGATTACAGAATTAATTATGATGAAATGTGTACCCCCTTTTCGAATTACTTGCCAATGTGGAAGGAAAACTTGAAGAGCAGGGTGCTTTGAATCATTAGAGGTCTTTTCAAAAGTGGCATTAAGAAAAAGAGTGGGGCCGGATCCTTCAACTTTATGGTCACCCGCTACCAGTGTATTTGATAATAATTTTTGCGACCATCCTTTTGCATGTTTAAAGCGATCTGAGCCATTAAACTTTGCATCTACAATTGGATCGCCGCACGCAATAGAAAATTCTTCAGATTGTTTTTCAAAATAACAAACCGATTGGTTAGGTTCGTGAATCTGTTCAAGAATTGCCAAGGGATCCGAATAATTCGTTTCGAAGGTTATGGACGAATAAAGAGTGGCATTTTGATTTTTTGCTTTGGCAAGACAGGACTCAAAAAAGGGATGAAGGTTTGTGTTTTGATCACAAATCATCGGAGTTGAGTAAGTGCTTGAATTATTCATGATTACAACCTGACTTCTCATTTTTGAGAACCGGATCAAATCCCCCCGGATGCATCGGGTTGCATCTACCTATACGGCAAATTGTTTTCCACAATGCTTTGGGCAGGGAAAACAGAGATAGACATTCTAGAGCATACTCTGAGCAGGTGGGATGAAAACGACAGGTCGCGTATGGTCCCAGAATTAATTTTTTGATGGGAGAGAAAAACCGGTAGATGCGAACACAAAAGACAAAAGGGTAAGCTATAATGTGCCAAAATGTACTTATACTTGGAGGGTAGACCATATTTTCCTTTATATCGGGATTTGGTTTCATTCTCAAAGCAACATTATGGAATCTTGAAGATGGATAAATTATTATGAAGAATTTTTTTCCGAAACTTCTCTGGAAACGGGTAGTGCTTTAGTGTTAATTTCAACGGTCAACTTTTCAATAAACTCTTCAATTGCTTGCGCACCGTCCAAACCTGGGTTCGCTCGTGAGCGAACTGACACTTTTCCCTCCTCGGCTTCTCTTTTTCCAAGAATGAGCATGTGAGGAATTTTATCAGTTTCCGCTTTTCGAATCTTGGCTCCAAGTTTTCCAGATAAGCTATCAATACTTGCACGGAATCCTAAATTTTTGAGTGTAACGAGATGTTGATCTGCTTGTTCCACTAAATCATCGTTCATCGGGAGAATTCGAACTTGTTCCGGAGCCAACCATGTTGGGAAGTTTCCGGCAAAATGTTCAATCAAAACTCCACAGAACCTTTCCATCGATCCGAACGGAGCTCGGTGAATCATAACTGGCCGATGATCTTTGTTATCAGAGCCCACATAGCTAAGGTCAAATCTTTCAGGAAGATTATAATCTACTTGGACCGTACCAAGTTGCCATTCTCTACCAATTACATCTTTGACGACAAAGTCAATTTTTGGCCCATAAAATGCGGCTTCTCCTAATTCCTCTTCGTAGTCAACTCCTAGACTTTGTACAGCTTTGCGGAGTGCGGACTCTGCTTTATCCCAAGCATCCGGACTGCCTACATATTTATCGGAATCAGGATCTCTTAAACTTACACGAACGCGGTAGTCTTCCATTCCTAAAATAGAAAAAACTAATTTGACCAGTCCAAGGCATCCCTGAATTTCTTCCTGTAATTGATCTTCTCGAATGAAAAGATGAGCATCGTCTTGTGTGAAACCACGTACTCTGGTCATTCCATTGAGTTCACCTGATTGCTCCCATCTGTATACAGTTCCAAATTC
Source organism: Opitutia bacterium (assembly GCA_018645475.1). Taxonomy (GTDB): domain Bacteria; phylum Verrucomicrobiota; class Verrucomicrobiia; order Opitutales; family Seribacteraceae; genus Seribacter. The sequence continues at coordinate 14,336 of JABGWU010000037.1, read as the reverse complement.
TGCCATTCGAATGGGCAGGTCACGATAGGATCTCTGTTCTGATCTGAAAATTCGAATATGCATCGGACAATTCATTGGCTTCAGAAGGTAGCCTTCAATTTCTCCATCCTCTAATTTGTTCGCAAGTTCTGAACAGGTGCATCCTTCTTCTGCAAGTTTAGTCAGGCAATCCCTGTGAATAATTGGCGGGTATTGAGAGTCTTGATAATATGGGAAATGCCCAGATGTTCGATAGAGATCGAGCTTTCCTACATGAGGGGTGAAAACTTGAGAATAGCCTTGTTTATTAAGTTCAGCGGAAATGAATTTTTCTAACTCCTGCCGGATGATCGCCCCCTTCGGTTTCCATAGTACTAATCCTTGTCCGACCATATCGTCTATATGAAAGAGACCCATATCCTTTCCAATATTTCGATGGTCTCTTTTTTTGGCTTCTTCGATTCTTTCAAGATACCCTGCTAATTCATCTTTGGATGGAAATGCAGTCCCGTAAATTCTCTGAAGTTGTTTATTGTCGGAATTACCTCGATGGTATGAACCCGCAACTTGTAATAATTTGAAGGCCTTAATCTTTTTAGTGTAAGACACATGGCTTCCTGCACAGAGATCATGAAATTCTCCGTTTTTATAAAAGGAAATAGCTTCATCTTCAGGAATGTCTTCCAAACGACCTAGCTTATAAGTTGTCTGCCCCATTTCCGTAATGATTTTTTTGGCATCGTCACGCGAAACTTCCAATCGTTCAAACCTTTGATTTTCTTTAATGATTTTTTTCATCTCCACCTCAATTTCCTCAATGATCTCAGGAGTGAAAGCTATGTCGGAATCAAAATCGTAATAAAATCCATTGTCGGTCGGTGGTCCGATATCCAATTGAGTGTCCGGATAAAGCCGCAAAACTGCAGCTGCGAGTACATGAGCGGTAGAGTGTCGAATTTCTTCGAGTGGAGACATTTCCTTCATAGGGGAATATTTCTAATTGGGCTGGCTTATTCCTGCAACGCCAAAGGAAAAAGAGTTAGGAATCAAATCCTAGGTTTGGACGTAACCATTTAATAGCTTCTTCAAATGGCCAGTTTTTCCTCTTCGCATAATCCTCTACCTGATCTTTATCCAATTTACCCACATTGAAATACTTGGCTTCTGGATGTGAGAAATAAAGACCGGACACAGAGCAGCCGGGGTTCATGGCACGAGACTCGGTTAATTCTAATCCAATCGCTTTTTCAACATCTAGAAGTTTCCAGATAATGTCTTTTTCTGTATGATCAGGTTGGCATGGGTATCCACTTGCCGGACGAATTCCTCGATATTTTTCCTTGATTAATTCTTGGTTCGTTAGATTCTCAACTTCTCCAAAACCCCAAAGGCCCCTAACTTTTTTGTGAGAGTACTCGGCCATTGCTTCCGCAAAACGATCTCCCAATGCTTTTGTCATGATTGCGTTGTAGTCGTCGTTGTCATCTTCAAATTCTTTCGCGAGTGAATCTACTCCAGTACCAGCACAAACTGCAAAGGCACCAAGGTAGTCAGTCCGATTTGAATCAATGGGTGCAATATAATCGGATAAACAATACTGTGGTTGATCAAGAAGAGTTTGTTGACGCCTAATAAAGTGAAATCTTGCAAGTTCCTTTTTGTTTTCCCAGTCATCGTAAATTACTACATCATCTACATCAGAGTTGGCGGGCCATAAGCCAATAACTGCTTCACAGGTGAATAGGTTTTCATCGATGATTCGTTTAAGGATTTTTTGAGCATTATCAAAAAGATCTTTTGCTTCGTTTCCAGAATCTGACCGATCGAATATTGATGGATATTGACCTTTTAATTCCCAAGACCAGAAAAAAGGCGACCAGTCAAAGAAATCCAATACCTCATCAAGTTTGGCCGTGATTTTTTGAACTCCGAGTCCTTCGATTTGAGGTTTTGCAATTTCTTGGGACTTCCAGTCAAAAGTAAGACTTTTCTTTCGGGCTTCCTGAATGCCGAGAAGTTTTTGTTTACTTTTATTGGCATATTTAACCCGTTCCTTTTCTTGATCTGTTTTTAACTTTTCAATAAATGTTTTCTTTTTTTCTTTGTTGGTTAAGTCATTACATACATTAACCACAAGGGATGCGTCAGGAACCTGCACGACTGGGTCATTATAAAACGGGGCAATCTTGATTGCGGTGTGTGCACGGCTTGTAGTAGCACCTCCCACAAGGAGAGGAATTTTCATCCCATCCTTGGTCATTTCTTTGGCATTATGTATCATTTCATCCAGGGATGGAGTAATTAATCCACTTAGACCAAGAATATCTGCATTGTGTTTGCGAACAGCATCTAAAATTTTATCGCATGACACCATGACACCAAGATCAATTACCTCCCAATTGTTACAGGCCAAAACTACCCCAACTATATTTTTCCCTATGTCATGGACATCCCCTTTTACCGTTGCGATTACCATAGTACCTCTTTTTTTGGAGTTCGTTCCGTCTTTTTCCGCCTCCATAAAAGGTTCAAGGTATGCTACCGCTTTTTTCATGACTCTAGCACTTTTTACGACTTGAGGGAGAAACATTTTCCCCTCTCCAAATAAGCCTCCAACGACTTTCATTCCGTCCATTAATGGACCTTCAATAACCTCGAGTGGACGACCGAGTAGTTGCCTAGCTTCTTCGGCATCAGTTTCGGCGTAATCCTCAATTCCTTTGACTAAGGAATGGGTAAGGCGTTCTGCAACAGGTTTTTCTCTCCAGGAAAGATCTGGTCCTTCCGATTTTCTTTTGGAGCTTTGATCTTTAATTTCCTCTGCATAGGCTAGTAAGCGTTCTCCTGCGTCTGGGTCTTTAGCAAGAACGACATCCTCGACTCGTTTTCTCAGTTTCGGGTCAATTTCATCATAGACTGCGAGCATGCCAGCATTAACAATCCCCATGTCCAAGCCAGCTTTGCAACCGTGATAGAGGAAAGCCGCGTGCATGGCCTCGCGAACAAGATTGTTTCCACGGAAAGAGAAAGAAACATTACTGATTCCACCACTCGTACGTGCGTGAGGACAACGGGATTTAATTTCCCTAACCGCCTCAATGAAATCAATTCCATACGAATCATGCTCGGGCATACCGGTAGCAAGAGTTAACACATTAGGATCAAAAATGATGTCCTGTGGCGGAAATTTAACTTCTTCTACAAGAATTTTGTAGGCTCTTTCACAAATCCTGACCTTATCTTTTAATGTGGCCGCCTGACCTTTTTCATCAAACGCCATAACCACAACTGCTGCCCCATATCTTAGTGCCAGACCTGCATGATCTTTAAAGCTTTCCTCGCCTTCCTTTAGACTAATTGAATTAATGATGCATTTGCCTTGAATGACTTTTAACCCTGCTTCAATCACAGACCATTTTGAACTGTCTATCATGATTGGCACCTTGGAAATATCAGGTTCTGAAACTACTAAGTTCAGAAACCTGTTCATGCATGCCTCGCCGTCTAACATGGCGGCATCAAAATTCACATCGATAACATTGGCACCGTTTTCCACCTGTTGTTTGGCAATTTTTAATGCACTCTCGTAATCCTCTGCTTCGATCAATTTTTTGAATCGAGGTGAGCCAGTAACATTTGTCCTTTCACCTACCATTAAAAAAGATGCCTGTTTATCTTCCATGGTAAAGGGTTCTAAGCCACTCAACCGAAGTGCAGGTTCAGGTTGAGGAGTTTCGCGAGGAGCGTAGTTACCTAATTTTTCCGATATTGCATGGATGTGATCTGGAGTTGTTCCGCAACAGCCACCAGCCAGGTTGAGCAATCCTTCATCGGCAAATACCGAGAGTGATTGGGCAGTGTCCTCTGGTTTTTCATCATACCCTGTTGTGGATAAAGGGTTGGGCAGGCCCGCATTCGGGTAGCAGTGAACCAGGCAATCGGCATGCTTGGAAAGTTCCTGCAGATAAGGGCGCATCGCATCGGCACCCAAAGCACAGTTTAGACCTACGCAAAGGGGGTTTGCATGGGCAATCGAATTCCAACACGCCTCGGTTGTTTGCCCGGAAAGAGTACGACCTGAGGCGTCAGTTATGGTCACTGAAAGAATAACAGGTAATCTTATTCCAAAATCTTCAAAATAATTCTCTATCGCAAATATAGCTGCTTTTAAATTTAGGGTGTCAAAAGTAGTTTCTGGAAGTAACAGATCAACCCCGCCTGCAACCAAAGATTCTACTTGCTGATAGTAAGTGGCAACCAATTGATCGAATGTAATATTTCTAAGTGCGGGATCATTTACATCAGGGGATAATGAAGCCGTTCGATTTGTTGGTCCGATTGCACCTGCCACAAATCTTGGTCTTGTTGGATCTTTTGCCATTGATTGATCAGCCGCTTCTCTTGCAAGCCGGGCCGCACTCAGATTCAGTTCAGGGACAATTTCTTCCAGGTTGTAATCCGCCATAGATACAGTCGTTGCACTAAATGTATTTGTTTCAACGATGTCACTCCCGGCATCAAAATAGGATTGATGGATTTTTCTTATAATATCGGGCCGAGTTAGGCATAATAAGTCATTATTTCCTTTTAAATCCAGTTTGTGATCACGAAAATGGTCACCTCGAAAGTCCTCTTCCTCCAGTCTTTCTTGTTGAATCATGGTGCCCATTGCACCATCCATAATTACGATTCTTTCTTTTAAAAGGTCTTTAAGGTCTTGTTCAGTTGGTCGGCTAATAGAAAAGTTCTTCATTTCGTATCAACGCATCATGATATCTTGATGCGTTTTTGCAAACTGAAAGAAATTTTTGTTAAAAAAAGTATTATTAATTTAGGAGTAAATTTCTTTGCTTATTTTTAAAGAATTGTATAGAAATGGTTTTTTTCGGGACGTAGCGTAGTCTGGTTAGCGCGCCTGCTTTGGGAGCAGGAGGCCGAGAGTTCGAATCTCTCCGTCCCGACCATTTTCCTCTCATCTAAGGTCTGTAATAATAAAATATACCTAAGATATTGGTTCATTTAAGAGAAACACATTGGTTTTCTTTAAATTCTGATAACTTTAATTTAACCTATTGATGGATGATGACCAAAACATTATAGAACATTATAATTTGAAACCACATCCAGAAGGAGGATGGTTTCGAAGGACTTACAGTTGTACTGATACTGTTAATCTCGAAAGAGGTAATCGTTGCTGTGCAAGTTCCATTCTATATTTTCTTAAAAGTGGAGAAAAATCCTGCCTGCATTATTTGGATTCAGATGAGGTTTGGTATTTTCATCTTGGATCGCCCGTAAAGCTACATCTTTTTACTGAAACTAATTATACTTCGGTTACACTAGGGCATTCATTAAACATCGGGGCAACTGTACAGCATGTTGTGGAAAAAGGAATTATCTTTGGTGCGGAATTACTCGAGCATCGTAATGCATTTCTTAGTTGTTCGGTAAGTCCGGGCTTTAATGAAAAAGATTTTCATTGGCCAAATTCATCAGAATTAGCTTTGAAATTTCCTGAACAAGAAGATATTATCAAGTGTTTGGCGTCTTGAAATTATAAGATATCAATGACATTAACTGAAGAGTACTCCTTTGGGGGGGATCGGATACTTACATGTATGGTTCCATCGTACGAAGAAATAGTTATTTCATTACTTACAAAGCTTGCAAATGAAAAGAAGAACTTTCAGTTTTCGCATCAAATTGGTGGACGATGGGAAAATTCATATCTTTCCGTTGATCTTGTACCGTCCGTTCGAGTGCCCATGCGTTTGGCTAGGAATTTGGTAAAAGAAAAATGGGGTATATCCACGATTGTACTTTTTGAACCATTAGCGGGATCTAATATGCCACATCCTCCCTTTTGGTTTAATATTGCAAATGTTGGAGAAAAAACAGGAATTCACGATCATGCGAAATTAGCTATTATTTCAGGGGTCGTATATTTACAGTGTAATTCAGATTGTGGAGAGTTATTTTTCACCAAGAATGGGTATGATGATCTTTTGATTACTCCAGAGGAAGGGAAGATGGTTCTTTTTCCTTCATCATTAAAGCACGGGGTTCAGGTAAATAAATCTGCGAAAAATCGTATTTCATTGGCTTTTAATCTCTTCCCATTTCCCCTTCCTAGCGTGGAATGGTGAGAATTTCGGTTATATATTATATTTTACTAAAAAAAAAACTAACCTTTTGAGATTTACATTGTGATTATTCAGTGCAATCACAATTATTTGAATACTTTTTTATAAGCTCTATTAATTTAATTCTATAGATTTGCCGTTATGACTCAGTCCACTGATTCTTTTGAAGAAATTGATTCCGCCGTTGTTCGTTTTGCAGGAGATTCCGGTGATGGTATGCAAACCGTTGGAGAACGCTTTACGGACAGTAGTGCGTTCGCTGGTAATGATATTGCCACCCTTCCTGATTTTCCTGCTGAGATTCGAGCACCTGCAGGTACACTTGCGGGGGTGTCTGGGTTTCAGCTCCAATTTGGAAATAGTAAAATACTAACTCCCGGTGATGCACCTGACGCTCTCGTAGCGATGAATCCAGCTGCATTAAGGGCTAATATTAGCGATCTTCCCGAAGGTGGAATGTTAGTGGTAAACATAGATTCCTTTAAATCAATGAATTTGAAGAAGGCTGGTTATGAAAGTAGCCCACTGGATGATGAGGATTTTCGAAAAAAATATCATCTTATTGAATTAGATTTAACAGGGTTAACGAAGGAAGCTCTTAAAGATAGTCCTCTTAAACCTTCCGATAAGGTAAGATGTAAGAATTTTTTCGCTTTGGGTTTTATGTATTATGTCTACGGGCGACCCTTGGAACCTACCTTGAAATTTTTTGAAGATAAGTGGGGGAAACGATTACCAGATTTAGCCCAAGCTAATTCACAAGTTTTAAAAGCGGGTCATAATTTAGGTGATACCATGGAGACCGCCCGAAATCGATATCAGGTTTCTAAGGCACCCGTTGAAGCTGGGGTTTATCGTAAAATTTCGGGAAATGAGGCATTGGTTTATGGATTAGTTGCTGCAGCCAAGCAGTCCAATCGAGAACTTTTGTATTCAGGTTATCCTATTACGCCTGCATCGCCAGTTCTAGAAGGACTTTCACACCTTAAGAAATTTGGAATTAAATGTGTCCAAGCGGAAGATGAAATCGCGGCAATGGGCGTTGCACTTGGTGCCAGTTTTGCTGGTGACTTGACCGTTTGTGCAACGAGTGGTCCGGGTATGTGTTTAAAGAGTGAGTTTATTGGATTAGCATCCATTACCGAATTGCCACTGATTATATGTAATGTTCAACGAGGTGGGCCAAGTACTGGCTTGCCAACCAAGACTGAACAAAGCGATCTATTGCAGGCTCTTTTTTCAAGGCATGGTGATTGCCCACTTCCTGTTATTGCCGCTCATTCACCTTCTGATTGTTTTGATTGTGCCATTGAAGCTGCTCGAATCGCTTTAACTTACATGACACCAGTTATTCTTCTAAGTGATCTATATGTTGCGAATGGTTCAGAACCATGGCGTGTACCAAATGTATCAGATTTACCTGTTATTGAAAATTCTTTCGCAAGCACAGAAGAGGAGTATGTTATTTACAGACGAAATAAAGAGACTTTAGCTCGTTCACAAGCCATTCCTGGTCAGGTCGGACTTGAACACCGAATTGGCGGATTGGAAAAAGGGGAAGACGGTGGTGTAAGTTACGATCCCGATAATCACGAGGAAATGAGTTTAGTAAGAGCCCAGAAAGTTGCTAGAATTTCTAAGACACTTGATCCCATTCATATTCAGGGTGAATCGGAAGGAGATTTATTAGTGATTGGATGGGGTGGGACCTACGGAGCTATTTCATCTGCATCAAGAAATTTAAGAGATGAAGGATTTTCCATAAGTAATATTCACCTTCGACATCTTAATCCACTTCCAGATGATCTGGGAGAAATTATGAGTCGGTTTAAAAAAGTTATTGTTCCTGAGCTTAACCTTGGGCAATTAAATGTTATACTTCGTGCTAAATATTTAGTAGATGTAATTTCATACGGAAAACTTCAGGGTAAACCGTTCAAAGTTGCAGAATTACATAAAAAGTTTCTTGAATACCTTCGATAAGCAAAAACCTTAATTGTTCAAATGAGTATAACAACAACTGACGAGAGTAGTTTAACCAAAAAAGATTTTGTAACCCCCAACGATGTCCGTTGGTGTCCCGGTTGCGGTGATTACGCAATCCTTAATGCGGTTCAACGAACTTTACCTGAATTAGACATACCCCGTGAAAAATTCGTGGTTGTGAGCGGAATTGGATGTAGTAGCCGATTTCCATACTATATGAATACCTACGGGTTTCATACGATACATGGACGAGCACCTACTGTAGCAACTGGAGTGAAGGTGGCTAATCCAGATTTATCTGTCTGGATGATAACTGGTGATGGTGACGGACTTTCTATTGGAGCAAACCATCTCCTTCATTTACTCCGTAGAAATTTAGACATCAATGTTTTACTGTTTAACAATAGAATTTATGGCTTAACCAAAGGGCAGTACAGTCCAACCTCGGAGGTCGGTAAAAAGACCAAGAGTACACCTGTTGGTTCAGTGGATCATCCAATCAATCCTTTATTGTTTGCTTTAGGAAGTGAAGCCACATTTGTTGCCCGTACTACCGATACAGATATGAAACATATGGTTGAGACTTTTAAGGCAGCACAAGCCCACAAAGGCACTTCCTTTGTAGAAGTTTTTCAAAATTGCGTAATTTTTAACAATAAAACCTTTGATACGGTTACATCCAGGGATGTGAAACAAGATCAAGTATTGTCGTTAGAAGAGGGCAAACCCCTCATATTCGGAGCTAATCGAGATAAAGGAATTCGACTGAACGGATTGGATCCGGAGATCGTAACTTTAGGAGATGGTATCGGACAGGATGATCTATTAATTCATCAACCTAGGAATTCAAATTCGGCCTACGCCAATATACTTGCTCAAATGACATATCCTACTTTCCCCACACCTGTTGGGATTTTAAGACAACTGGATGGTCGCGAGACATATGAAGATGCATTGGTACAGCAAATCGAACATGCCCAATCTAATGGCTCAGATAATCTACAGGAACTTTTAACAGGTCAAAATTCCTGGATTGTTGAATGATCGCAAATAATGGCTTAAAAAACTTCTTCTTATTGACCTTAACCAAGAACTTTTCAAAATAATTACATTATGGATTTCATTGACGACCCAAAGTTTGGACACAGTAAGTTCAAATTACCTGTACTTTTAGTACCCGTTTTAATGTTCGGAACACTTATTTTAGGAATAATTGCTTCGAAAATTTATGTTAGCAGTGTGTTGGATCAACCACACGCTGAAGAGTCTCATTGAGATTCGGGCTCGATTATGAGTGATAAACCAATAGTTGCTTCTAAAACACCCGCTGTAATGAAACTAGAAGCGGGTGAATATTGGTGGTGTTCATGCGGGAAATCTAAGGAACAACCCTTCTGTGATGGTTCTCATAAAGATTCGTCATTTACTCCTGAAAAAGTGGTGATCGAAGAAAGCCGAAATGTAGCATTTTGTAATTGTAAACACTCCACCAATGGGGCGATGTGTGACGGTAGTCACTCCTCTTTGGCTTAGTAGTTCGTAAAGTCCTTTTCTAATGCCTTACTACTTGGAGAAAGTGGGCTACCTTCTTCCCACAGTCCTTGAAACGAAATTTTACCATTCATATCAAAGGATGTTCCATATCCGTGTTCTAATCCCATTACGAATTCTCCCTGGTATTTAGTAACTTGTTCGAATTTCTTTTTTCCATAACCATGGGGTATTCCATTTTTTATTTGTCCCCAATATGTATAACCGTTTTTTAAATCAATTCGTTTAATCGAATTTTGTAATTCAGGTTTAATTGAGGAAGTCGATGTTTTTTTTTCTTCAGAAATAGATGTCTGTATTTGTGTGACCAGTAATTCTATCTCATCTTTTTCAGAATTAGTTATGTTTTTCAAAACATTGTTTAGACGTTTTAACGCATTGGTATTTCCAAATTGATGAGCAATTTTATACCACGCCGCTGACTCAATCCAGTTCCTTTCTAATTCCAAACAATAGCCCAAGTCTAACATAGAGTGAAAATCCCCTTGATTTGCACCCGTAAGGAACCATTTCTTTGCTAATTCTATAGTTACACTTGTTCCTTTTCCATAAAGATGAGCACGACCAACATATCGACAAGCTGCTATGTGATTTTGTATAGCTGCCATTTTCATCCAATAGTAAGCTTCTAGATGGTCCTTATTTTTTCCTTTTTGATAAAATAAACCGAGTTTGAATTGGGTATTACGATCTCCTTTTAAAGCCAATATTTTTTGATCAGATAAAGTAAATGAGAAAGTTTGAGGAACAAATATCGATACAAGTAATGATAATAACAATGTCTGAATGATTTGTTTTCGAAAATTCATAAACATTATAGAAATAAGCTCTTGGGAATTTTTATTTTGATTCTTCTTCTCCGAATGCCCACATTTGAAGATTATCATCGGTGGGTGCATCTCCAATGAGTGCATTGAATTTTCCTTTCAATCTGAGTTGCTGGGCATAAATGGAAAGAGAAATTCTTTTCATTGAGGGTAGGGGAGTGGGAAAAGAATTTATTAAACGACTAGACTTTAATAAAAGCAAAAGATCGATGTCATATGCATTACCTAATTTGGAGGGAGAACCTAACACCATGGTTAGTCTACCTCGATAAATATCCTTAGAATCTCCTCTTTCTGGAATAATTTGCCCCTTCCCTTCGAGCGGAATGAATTTGAATCCACCGTTACTGGTACAATCTACAATAGCGGTAAACCTTCCCATTATTCGTAATGTTGAAAAATCAGATCTAATCGTAATGTCACTTATTTCCTTTTGGTAAATAAGCATGCTACCACGGGATAAGGTTAATATCTTTTCCGTATTATTATATTCAAAAATTGATTTTGCCCCTAAGCGAATGATTTGTCCTGTTTTTTCAAACTGACATAAAGCACCTTCCTTGCTGTGGATTGCAGTATTTGGATTAAGGGTTGAGTTTTCTTCCAGTTGTAATGGTACACTCTTGCCTTCTTTTGTTTTTTCAATAATCCATGAATTACCAAATGAATAGGAACAAAATAGACTACTATTGTTGTCCTTGTTACTTTCGGAAAACAAAAGTGCTCCCATGCAAAGCAGGGGAGCACTTAGTAAATAAAATCTTAAGTACAATTAGAAGGTGGTATTTTAACCAAGCGCGATGCCTCCATCAGCACTATTGAAATCGTAATCAGCACTGCTGTTTCCGCTACTTGAATCACGATTTGAATAACCGCCAAATAATGAAACATTCATGTTCTCATTTACAATGTAATCGATTTTCAAATTAACAGTTTGTAGAAAATCTTTTCTGTCCTCATTTGAACCATAAAAATATCTTTTGTAAACTAAACCATACCTTGGACTTACCACAATATTATCATACACGAATCGGAGGGAGTAACCTGCAATTACATCGAGGTTTTGTAACTCCTTGGATCCAGAGTAAGAATTCGTGCTATTTAGACTAGGAATTCCACTTGCATCTGATTCTGAGCGGTGTTGACCTCCAGAAATATCGAATATCCCGAGAACTGTATCAGATACTGCATAAGACTTCATTGCACCAATATACGGATAGAATTCTTTGTAAGTTTCCTCCTTAGTTGATTTTGACTTGTCCATAGCGTAGCTGATACCAGCACGAAAGGTCCATCCGCTAGAGTGTTGAGCTAGGAGCATTGCATAGGCACTAGTAGATGCAAAATCAAGGCCATCCAATCCACTTTCAAGGTATTCAGTGGTAGTGTAACTCGCTCCGAGATAGGGAGTAATCACAGCATCATCAATCTCAACAGCTTCAAAACTTGCTCCGGCATATGCTGTATTCATCCACATTGCAGTTTCAATAAAGTCTAGTTTATCAGCAGCAGACAATGGATTGTTTCGGTAAAGATACTTTGAGTCTAAACCTGCAAAGGGGGATATGTTGGTAGTTTTAAGAAAAATTGGACGCTGCGCTCCTGCATCAGATGCATCAACATTTGCGTTATTCTTCTCTCCGCTCGTTACTGCAGTTGGCGGTTGATTATTTCTCTCAGTTACCGTGGCATCTGGTTGTTGTCCAAACATTAATGTAGGCAAAGTTGAAAACAATGCAGCGAATTTTAATAGTTTCATGTTCATGAAATTTTTTATTTATAGATTAAGTAAAGTATTAGAAATTAGAATTTCTTAACTTGGACGGCTGGAGTACCATTAGGTAGGACTTTATTAGTGGCATATTTACCAACAACACCATTGAACGAGCTTTGTGATAACAAGTCAGAACCATGCTTAACATTTGTCATATTGACGGACCCAACAGTTGGATTTGTGAAGTTGTTAAACCCAATTGTACCATCTCTGCTTCGTAAGGTAACTTCCGAAGTATTTGGAAAAGTGACATTACGCAAATTTATTGTCACTGCTTCCATGTAGACATCATCAACTCTTCCCGTAATGTTTAATCCGTTTACTTCTATCTTGTTGTGTGCGTACAAGTAAAGGTTATCAGGATCTGAGTTTTGTCCACCATTACCAACTGATAAAGTATTTTGTTGGGCTGTCGAAGTTCCGATATGTAAGTCATTCAGTGTTCCGATTGCGAGGTTTCCTCCAGTTGAGACTGAAACATTTACCAAACGTAGAGTTTTTTCAGATCCAAGTGCCAAGTTTGCTCCTTCATTGGTGATAGAAACTACATTTGGGTTCCCATTGTAATCTGCATCAGCCGTTAGGGAATTGTCTGCTGATCGGAAGTATAAATCACTTGCTGCTCCTAATACCATAACCCCGTTTTCCTCTGTGTTTGAATTCTTTATGTTGAGGTTACCCTTAATGGTCATGTCTTTAGCTGCACCAATAATTGCGATTCTACGATCACCTTTGGGTAAAACATCAGAAGCGTCAATCTCAGCAGACGCATTAAAGGTAATATTCGCACCTGGGCTGAGTCTGATATTAGATGTCGGAACCGATGTGGTATTTATGTGAACATGGTCGTTAGTCATATCGGGTCCCATAGCACGAGCCCCCAATGTACTAAGGAATTGCTGGTAATACGATACTCCTGGTTGCACCTTTGCAGATAAATTGATTGATTTATCGAAAGTAGTATAACCTGCTCCTAAGACTGCATCGGCAAGTGCACCTCCTTTGGAACCAAGTGCTCCATATTTTGCTAATATACGAATCAATTCGGTATTGTAGCCGTTTCCTGATAAAATACCTACATTTAAATCGTCAGCTAAATCATTATCATTGTTGATCACCCTGTCGGTTAATATTGATTCAGCAATTTTGACCGCAGATTCGAGTGCTTTGGGGAAGCCATTAGTTGCTGTTGCTGCTGCATTTGTGTATGTATTGTTTTTTCCTTTAGCATCCGTTTTTACTGCTTTCGCAGCAGTATCGATGTCGACATTTAATGAGTTTACGGTGTTTTCATTAGCTGCATCATGTGGAGTTTTACCTTCATCTTTAGCTTTGATAAGATTATCAAGTGAAGTATTTTTTAAATGATCAAGCTCAGCCCCGGTCAAATCGCTAGCACTGTCCACTGTGTGATGTCCTGAAGCGACTCCTGCTGCTTTAGCAGCGACATCGTCAAAGGAATCAATTCCACCATCACCTGCAAGTTTACCAATGTCAGTTAATGATAGATCAGCAAATGATTTCAATTGGTCTACACTCATTCCAGCTACATTGTTTATAATATCATTTAAAGAATCTGCACCCTTGTTTTTAAAGTGGTGAGCAGTTTTTGCTTTTGTTCCAGCATCAGCAATTTGAGTTATGGGAGTGTTGCCAATTAACAATAGCATGTCGCTCGGAGAAAATGTTGCTAAAGATGTTGTGTGTTCAACAGTAATTGTTGCGTGTACATTTGTAATTATTGAATCAATATCGACATTTGCTCCACCATCACCTATGAATCCGGAAGCTAATTCACCTTTGGTCGCAAAGTGAGATAACTTACCTGCAATTGCAGTAGAATCAAGTGAAGCGGAAGACAAGTCCGTCCCAGCAGCCATAGTAGCCATGTGGGAAGGGTCAAGTTTCGCAAGTGCTTTTGTATGATCTTCATCTAAATTGGTATGAATATTTGAAACAAAATCATCCATTTTAATTGTGGTGAAATCAAATTTCCCCCCTGCATCAGCCGGAGCTGCAACTTTAGCAAATTCAACCACAACTTCCGCTTTGGTCGCAAAGTGAGATAACTTACCT
>JABGWU010000270.1 GCA_018645475.1 Opitutia bacterium | reverse complement strand
TGCGGTATTTGCCTTTGTTTTGGTCGCAATGGGTGCCGTTACTGGTTTGTGGTGGTTGAAAGGATTTTGGGATGCACGTTCAGCCGCAGAGTTGGTATTAGAAGTTCCGAATCCGACTCAGCAATGGGAAAAACTCTCAGCTTTTATCGGGAATTATCCGGATTATCTTGAGGACATTGAAGTCCGAAAGCGCATCGATCAAACAGTTGAAAAAGCCTTTCGCGATGCGGGTACAAATTTGGTCTCTGAAAGTCAGGATGAATTTTTGCTTAAAACTCAGGATAAAGCTCTGCTTCCCATTTTGAAGAAAGAGGATGTTGAGCGTAAAAGAGCAACTGTGGTTGCGTCAATGTGTAGTAAAATCCTTCAAGACTTAGACAACGATCCTGATTTTCAAATTCGGGATGCGAAGAGATTTCTTGAATTATTTGAGAGCGCACCCCGTGTACGAAAGGATGAAAATGGCAATCCAATTCCCTTGGATGAGGTTGATTATTATCGTTTCCAGGATAATAAAATTGTTTTGGATAAACTTCAGGAAATTGCTGCTTTCTTGGCTCGAATTGAAGATACCAATGACCGAAAAGCAGGACGATTTAACAAGCTTAAACAAGAGGTGTTAAATTTTGATGCCAAAGTGCTAAAAGCCTGGAAGTCATTTCGTGACACCGGAAAAGCGGATCACGGTATATTAGCCCAGGAAAAATATTTAAACGAGCTTGATACCGAGACCCGAGACTATTCTGGTTCGGAATCAATAGACCCGAATGATTATCGTGAAGTTCGAGATGCGATTCGTCAATTGAAGCAAACTTGGAAGGGATATTCCAAGGAAGTAGAAAATAAATCAGGTTCTTCCTATGATGATTTACTTGATCAGGCGGACAAATTGTTTAGCCAAAGCGAGCGCGGTAAGACGAGGGAGGAAAAATTAGGTTTTCTTCGGGAAATGTCCAACGCCCTGTCTCAAATTACTGAATTAAATCGCAGTTCCACCGAACAGGAACGCATGTCATCTTCTCAAGAAAGAGAATTTAAGGAATTAGTGAAGGTACAAAAAGAATCCATTGCCTCCCTTGGTGAACTTGGTGAAGTTGAGGGAGAGTTAGGAAAGGCTCAAAATTTAAATGAATATTTTTTTGCTTTAGAAAAGCTTTTGCAGAATGACGCCTTTGAGAAAAAAAAGGCTTCTTTGGTCCGCACCGTCCTTGCTCACCGGAAGAAATTTTCAAATGAAAATGGAGAAATGAGGAGTAAACTATTTATAAAGGGACCGGTCGAAATCTGGGAAAAAGTGGAGGCGGGCGAAATTACTCTTCAACCCGATGAATCTCGATCGGAATATGATCATATTATGGCACTTCTTTCTCGCCCAGATCTTCGTAATATTTGGAATTATCGTTTGGTTGAATGCTCTCCTCAACAATCCGGACAACCTGGTGTTTACACCACCAATAAGAAACCAATGATGAATCTCTTTGCATATGGTCCGGTAAAAGAAGAAGAGGTGGCCCAAAAATTTGATGCACAAGGTCAACCCATTGCAAATCCTGTTAAAACGAAAGTACAGGTTGGTGAATTTCATTGGAATGGAAAAGTAGAGGGACGAGAATTTCAAACGACAGTTTTTGGAGGAGGTTCTAAAGGTTTAACAGTTGATCAGGGAGAACTCACACCAGAATCGACTTTTTTACAGCAGCAAATTGAGAGAAGACTCGATCCGAATACAAAAAGTGTTGCGGGTCCATTGATGGAAATGCTAGAAATTGTCATTGCTGAACCATCTATTTCACCTTTATTAAAGGCATATCTCCATCGAGAAATAGTTGATTTAATGAAGAAGAAACCTGCGTCTTGGGGGGTTGCCTTGAGTAATCAGCTTTTACAGGATTATGCCTCCCTGTTAGGGATGGTAAAAATCAGAATTCGTCCGACTGATTGGATGGATAATAAAGCAAATGAAGAACTTTCGAAAAACTTGGCTCAGTTTTATCGTGGGATTGGAAAAAGAGATTATTTTCCGGAAGCAAAATTTACTTTGGGTGTCTTAAAGTCTCTTCAAAAAGTGGAGTTTTCTTATGTCGGACACTTAGATATTGTAGGGAAAGCTAGGTTTAATGGAACGAAGCCAAAAGTTTATTGGGGGCTTTCCGAGAAAGACGGTAGTATTCAATTAAATAATGTTATGAATTCTACCTCCGTTCCATATAGCCCCTTAGTCGGGACCACTCCAAAACTCGAGTCAATTCTTGCCCAAAATTATTCTTCTGCAAACCTAGCTAGCGGACAATTTGGTGGTGTCGAAGATTTTCTTCCGATTGATTTTTCGAATTAATTATGGCTTATCAAGAAAAATATTCAGTATCAAAAAGAGGACAAACTTCGGGTCCTTTTACCGCTACGGAAATTATTGATCTGTTGCGGATGAAAGAAATTAGCACTATTCATAAAGTAAAGTTAGGTCAGGATTGGTTGAGTGTTTCTGATTTTATTGACCAGTTTGAAAAAGGTCTTCTTCCCGAGCAAAATTTGGAAAAAGTTTTTAAGGATGAACCGGAAGAAATAAAACCCGAACCAGAACCCGAACCCGAACCAGAACCAGAACCCGAAACCAAGGAAATTGAAGTTCCTGAGCCAGGACCAGCAACCGAAATTCATATTAATCGTTCAGGGACTCAATTTGGACCTTATCTTTTGAAGGAATTGAAGGACTATTTAAAAGCCGGAAATTTACGCTTTAGTGATTTAGTTTGGTTTGATGGCGTTGCAGAATGGGTTCCTTTATCTAAAATACCTGGAGTTGCTGATGGACTTAGTTCTTTAGGTTCTGCTGCACCGCCTCCACCCAAACCTCCTCCTGCACCGGCAACCCCTTCAGTTCCACCTCTGATTCAAACTGCTCCCACTGAACCTAAGAAACTTGTTCAGAATCAAGTTCCTGGCGATGATGATGAATCAAATGATTCGGATGGGGTTGAAATGGAAGAAGACATGCCTTCCGATAAAACCGATTTTGACACTGAAAACCTTGCTCCTCACGGTGCAAGATTGATGGCGGGTTTAGTAGATGGAGTCATTCTTCTTTCTGTGGTTGGGGTATTGCTTAGTATTGCCGGTGCAGTTTCTGAGTTTAATCTAGCTCTGGTTGTAGCTGGTGTGGTCGCCTATTTTTTACTGGGTTGGTTGTATTATGGATTAGGAGAATCTTCTCAAGCGGGTGGATTTATTGGAAAGAGAATGTCGAAAATTAAAGTGGTTCGGGTAAGCGATGAAAATGTTCCCAGTTTTGGATTGTCGACCTCAAGAGCACTACTGAAGATTCTTTTGTCTTTAACTGTTGTTTTACCTTTTATTGTTTTTCTGACTCCTCGGCGACAGGGTATTCACGACTTGATTTGTGGAACAGTTGTGAGGGGAACAGAAAACGAGAATTAATTTATAATTGAAAGCCCTGTGTTATACAATCTAGTGAAAGGACAAAAATAAATGGACGGAGGAGTAGGATTTGATGAACCTGAATTGAGTTGGTCGACCCAAGATATTGAACAGAAGATCGGGTTCAGTGGTGGTCGATATACCGACACAAACGCATTCTTCACTTTTTTAGTGGGGTTAATTTTATCCACCCTTTTCTTTTTGGTGTTGGAATTTGTGATTGGAGATTCTGGTACTGCATCCGAGTGGAGAGAATCAAATTCCGAAATGGTCACCCTTGAGGACGGTACTCAGGAAGAACAGGTTCGTGATATACCACTTCACATTGGACTGGCAGATAAGTTCATTAATCGTGGTCTAGGTGGATATCTTATGGGTGCTGGAATAACTCTGCTTTTTTTCTGGGCTCTGGCTATTTTATTTGTCAAAGGAAGAAAGGTAAGTTTTCAAAAGAAAATTCTGGCCCTTAATCTTATTCCTCAAGATCCAAACTTTTTTCTTAACAACGCAACCGCACGAGACGCACTTCTTAGGATTCGTGGCCAAGTTGATGATCCGAAGCATTTCCTGCTACTTAACCGGATTGATGTCGCATTGTCCAACCTCCAAAACATTGGTGAAATTAGTGAGGTTGCCAGCTTGACGAATGCACAGGCATCTATCGATGAGGATCAGGTTTCCGCGAGTTACAGTTTGATCAATGGTTTTAATTGGGCCATTCCAGTTCTTGGTTTTATTGGTACGGTTCTTGGGCTTGGATCTGCAATTGGTGAATTTGGAGTTACCATTCAATTGGCCGATGATGTAGACAAGTTGAAGAATTCATTAACAGATGTCACGGGTGGTTTATCTACTGCTTTTGATACAACTTTGTTAGGGTTGGTCGCATCTATTGTTGTACAAATGATCATGACTTTTCGTAAGAGGCAGGAATTTCTTCTTCTCGATGAGTGTAACGAGTATTGCCAAACTTATGTTTTAGCTAAGCTCAAGCTAGAAAAATCTGGAAGAGGTCGTTCCTAGTTCTTGTATTTACATCGTTTTTTTGTAACTTCCATAAAAAAAATAAATGGGAAGAAGCAGCCGAAATAGTGAAGAGAAAGTAAGTTTCTTTGCCTTTCAGGATATCATTACTGCGGTTATTGGGATCCTTGTTTTGATTGCCCTTATTTTAGCCCTTCAGGTTAATCCAAAGCGCGAGAAAGAAGGGGAGAATCCTGGTAATAATACTGCCCCTGTCGAATTAATTATTGGTGATAATGATGGTGGGGGAAATGCTACTATTGTGGTTGCTAGCGAATTTAATGCGACCGAGGTAATTGAAGAGATCGCCGAGTTACATCAGGAAATTAGTGAAGAAAAAAAAGAATTCTTAGTTAAAAGTGAGTCTAAAAACAGCGAAATTGAAATTCTTGCCGAAGAATTAAGGAAACTTAATCTAGAACTTCAGATTTTTAAAAAGAAGCTAGGTATTGAAGATTCAAACGAGAGCAAAGATACCAAGAACAAAATCGAAAGTCTTGAATTAATGATTGATTTGGCAAAAGTTCAAAAGAATGAATTAGCGGAAGACAAAAAAGGCCTAGAAGACAAAATTAATGCCCGTGTTTTACGCTCTTTAAAGAATCTATCCGAACTTGAACTCCAAGAATTGGACGCAAACTTAAATACTCAGGTCGAGCAACTGGAATCACAAATTGAAAATGAAGTACGGGTGATTCCCAAAGAAAACGATGTTGGGGAAAAACCGATTCTCGTTATTCTCGGTGCAACTGAATTTACAATTGGCGTATTTAATGGAGAACAAAGAACCATACAAGTGAGTCCTAGCAATTATTATCAACAACTTGGGGCAGCGTTAACATCTTACAATAAAAATAGAAATTTCTTTGTTTATTTTTTCCGCCCCTCGGCGTGTGAAACTACGATTACGAATGTACCGGGACGTAATGGAAAGATTCAGAAAAACCTTTTCGATTTGCTTTGTGATCCCAAAAATAACCTTACCCGAATGTTGGGCTTTAAATATGGATTTGAACCGATTCATGAAGAAGCAGCGGTTTTATTTACCGACAAAACTCCCGATCCATTTGTAGATTTTTTAGCTAATCCATGATTTTTATTCAATGAAGAAAGTTTTTAACCACTAAGGTAATGGCAAGAGCAGATGATGAAGGCGGAAGCTTGGACATGTTACTTGATACTTTGTGTAACACATTTGGAGGAATTATTCTAATTGCCCTTCTTCTCGCACTAAGTGTGAACAAAAAAAGTGTGGAACTCTATGATAAATTGGTTAAGACGGATGATAATAAATCCGAGCTGATTCGTGAACGTGAACAGTTAAAAAATTCACTCCTTGATTTGAAGGACGAAAATATCGAAATCCTCGAGGATTTAGAGGATGATGCATACTCCAAAAGAGAAGAAATTGAAGAAATTAAGGATAATTTAGATGACTTGAACAGCGATTCATCTTCCCTGGAAAAATTAGCTCAGCGTGAGCGTGAAAAACTTAAAGATATGATAGACATGGAGTCCACAATCGAGGAGGAGCGACTGACCATGGAAGAAGAATTGAGCCGATTGGAAGCGATTTTTGAGCACCAAGAGCTAAGCAAAGAACTGAAGAAAAAGCCCTATCGTAAAGTTAGCCTTCCTCAGCAAAAAGACACCCGAAAAAAGCCTCTTCCTGTAATCGTTGCTCATGGTAAAATGTACCCCATGATTTCCTTAAATATTGGATCTGTAGAAAAGAATGAAGACGGATTGATGTGGAATCAAACTCCGGATAAGCGATTTCAAGTCAAGGTTGATCCAGGAAAAGGAGTAGATCCAATGAATGATGATGCCTTGGATTTATTTCTTTCATCCGTTCGTGATGCACCTCGGTTGGTGCGCCAAGATTTCTTCTTGAACCTCTTCGTCTATTCTGATTCAGAAAACTTTGCTATATTTAATAAAATCAGGGATGAGGCGGTTTTAAGAAAATTGGATTATAATTGGATTCCTATTTCAGAACTCCCTCTCATTCTTCGTTCAGATAATGTGCCTTGGAAGGTACAATGATGAATGAATTTACCGCCATTCAAATGGGGTAATTAAATTTTTTGTCCAATGTCAAAGACCATCGGCAGAACTATTATAATGAATACATTTAGATTATTACGGACACCATTCATTTCACAATACACGAAATTTTTCAGGCACTCAACTCGTGCAAAAATGGTCTCAGTGTCTTGTTCTTTTATCTTGCCTTAACCCAAAATTGCTCGGACTATATAACATATGTCAAAAGAACTCATTATTTCTCTTATTTTAGGTACATTGCTCATGGGCTGTGTTCTTTTGGGGTTTATTCAGACGAGTCTACTTTCAAACCAATTTTTTCTGCTATTTGGCCTAGCAACCATTCTTGGACAAGTTGTAATGGCACACTTAGCATTCAATCAATATAAAAACCTTTCAATCCAAACCACTAAAGAAAGTACCGAAAATGAAGAACGAAGAGAAGAACGAGGAGAAGAACGAGGAAACGACGGATTCGACGATTGAGGAATCTGCAGTAGCGGAATCGCCGTCCTCCGAGGACTCGCAACTTAATCCTAAGCATCGTACTGTAGCAATTTCTAGCTTGGCTGCCGGTTATGCATTAGCAGCTGGTTTTTGCTTGCTTTTAGTAATGGGGCCAGATGAATCTGAACAGATTGCAACAGAGCCTGAAGCCGCTATAGAAGGTGAAATTGTTTCAGCTGTTGATGTTGCCGAAGGGGATGTTTCTGTAATCACTTTGACCGGAGGGAAGAGTATTCCTTGGCCAGTAGGGAAATTATGGGTTGACCCTGGTTATTCCGCGATTGTTGGAGATGAGGATCTTACCGCGTTTGTCGAGACAGCTTCTTTTGTGGATGTCAGTACACCTGGCCAATATAAGGTTATATACACTATTAAAGATTCAAAAACGGGTAATGTAATGGACTCGGTTGAACGCTTTGTTACGGTTAACCAGGGTGTAATTATTGGTGGAGCAAATGTAGCCTACAATGATCATCTTGATGGAGTTGTCTTGAACGACGATAAAATAACTGCCGTAATTGGCGATGATGATGATATTGTTTACGCGGATAATGATCGTCACCTGCGATTGAATGGCGATAACCGTGGTGCTGCATTTGGTGGCAACGGAGGAAATGGTGGCAACGGGGGAAATGGTAGAATCCGTGGTGGGCGTAATCGGGTATCAATTGATGACGATGTAGATGTTGGGTTGTTGGATCGTCGGTTGGCCACTCTCGATGATGACGAATTAGTGATTATAGAAGATGACGAAGATAATTTAGTTGCTCGTTTGGACCGAAAAGACATTGGTTTGGACCGTGGTGGAAATGATCGCGTGAATGTAGGAAATTTTGTACCTGATGCACGTCGTGGAAATTTTGACGATGAAGAATTGGGAGCGGTTGGAGATTTTGACAAAGACGGTGCTGGTTTTGGAAAAGGCACGATGCCTGGAGTTGGGGAGGGATCTGAAGTTTACGCATACAATTTTCCTTCACAGGGTGTTGGTGCGGGTATAGGTAGTCCTGCAGTGGGAGCCGCAGCAGGTTTTGCTGGACTTGGTGCTGGTATTGGGCAAGCAGTAATGGACGGCCAAGCAGTACCTGCTCTTGGTGGTATTGGAACTTATGCACCCCCTGCACCCGCACAACCAGAAGGTCCGGATGCTGATCAGGATGGAATCAGTGACGCGATGGAAGCTTCTTTTAGAACCAATCCACAGTCAAGTGACACCGACAAAGACGGGGTTAGCGATGCAGACGAAGTCAAAGCCATGTCGAACCCGCGTGATCCTCGGAGCAAACCAGGTACTCCTGCACCTGGTCCTGATAACGATCAAGATGGCGTTCCTGCATCTTTGGAATCTTTGTACGGCTTGGACCCTTCAAACTCTGACACTGATGGAGATGGTTTCAGTGA
>JABGWU010000269.1 GCA_018645475.1 Opitutia bacterium | reverse complement strand
TAGATAAGCGCTGAAAGCATCTAAGCGCCAAGCTATTCCCAAGATAAGATTTCCTTTGGACTTCGGTCCATGAAGGAACCTGGAAGACTACCAGGTTGATAGGTCGGATGTGTAAG
Organism: Opitutia bacterium; assembly: GCA_018645475.1. GTDB lineage: Bacteria > Verrucomicrobiota > Verrucomicrobiia > Opitutales > Seribacteraceae > Seribacter. Next base: position 15,874 of record JABGWU010000269.1, on the reverse strand, counting down.
TGTAGTAATACATTGAGCTAACCGATACTAATGATCCGAAACATTTGAATTATTATTACGCCGTTTTATTCCGGACGGCGCTTGTGCCCCTTGACGTTAAACTAAATTTTCCGTAATCGCGGACTGCCGCGGTAACAACTGAAACTATCATCATTTTATGGCAGTCCCTGGATGCTAATCTGGTGATCATAGATGAGGGGAAACACACGTTTCCATCCCGAACACGCTCGTTAAGCCCTCAATCGCTGATGGTAGTGCAGCCCTGCTGCTGTGTGAGAGTAAGTTGTTGCCAGTCTTGCGACCCGCGTCTTCTATAAGGAAGACGCGGGTCTTTTTTATTTACTTCTAATTATTTTTAATTTTATCATCTAAACCTACATGGGTAACTTAAAGAAAAAACGACGCTTGAAAATGAACAAGCACAAGCGTCGTAAACGTACCAGAGCCAACAGGCATAAGAAGAGAGATTGGTAATCCCTTTCTTTCTTTGTAACAATTATGAAATTTGTTTTTTCATGGTTTGTTACTTTTGTTTTTGTTTATAAACTCAGTAGATGAATTCTATTTCTTCATCTCCTGCAATTTTTTCGTCAACTTTTTTTGTTGATTCTGAAACTTCTAAATTCCTTTCTTTTTTTGAAAGTTATTTATCTGATTTATTAGACTCTATTGATCAACCAATTAGAGATTTAGCGAAACATGCATCACTGGGTGGAGGTAAAAGAATACGACCTTTTCTATTGTACACCTGTGGTAATGGTAAATCGTCAACGGAGGATTTACTCAAAGCTTCCGCAGTAATTGAATTGATACATGTGGCAACACTTGTGCATGATGATATTTTAGACTTAGCAAATTTACGCAGAGGAAAGGCAACTTTGCATTCCAAATATGGCGAACATCCTGCAATTTTACTTGGTGATGCTTTGTTTAGTTTTGCATTGGAACTTGCTTCCGAATTTCCATCCACAAATATCTGCAAAATTGTTTCAAAAGCAACACGTAGAACATGTTCTGGTGAAATTCAGCAATCTTTTTCAAAGGGTGATTTTTCTTTAACTATTGAGGATTACTATTCAATTATCCAAGATAAAACTGGTGAATTATTTAATGCATCCTGTTCTATTGGGTCTTATTTAGGTGGTGCCAACGAGAATTTAATTGATCTTGTAGGTGACTTTGGCACTTCACTTGGTCTAAATTACCAAATTTACGATGATTTGGTAGATACTTTTGGTGATAATTCTAATTTCGGGAAAACTTTAGGAACTGACTTTGAATCTGGAAAAGTAACTCTTCCATTTATTATTTTAATGAAAGTTTTATCTAAGAATGAGAGGGACTCGTTAAAATCTTCTCTTAATGATAACAATTTTAGCTCTGATTTTAGATGTTATCTTGCCGAACTTTTTAAGTCTCACAATATACAAGAATCCTGTATTGATGAGTTAATAAATCGATTTAATCAATCAAAATTGATAGCTTCGAACATACCTAATCATGTATTGTCTACTCGTTTACTTAGATTTCTTGAAACATTTAACTTAAAAATTAGTAGTATTTCAGAAATATCTGAACCAAATTTTCTTGCTTTGAAATAGTTTTTGGATCAAAATATGACTCGTGAGCATAATTAGTGCTAAGATCAAATCTACTATTCATACATCTACACCTGTTGATGAGTGTAAGGTAACTTTAGTTGCAAATCTCGTAAAAAGTGCAAAGGTTGGTGATTTAGATGCATTTGATTCTCTTACATTAATGTTTAGAGAAAGGCTTTATTCCGTCATTTACAATATGACATTTAATCATGATGATGCTGCAGATTTAACACAAGAATCCTTTGTCAAAGCATTTCGGTCACTTAGTAAGTTTAAGGAAAAATCATCTTTTTTTACTTGGATTTACAGAATTGGCGTAAACCTTACTCTAAGTCATTTGCAAAAGAAAAAGACTCGTAAGTTTTTTTCTTTTGACCAATGCATTTCCGACGGCATTTCCCCAAAAGATTCTGAACAGTTTTCTTCTAAAGAATCAAATTCCGTTCGCACAACACTTCTCAACGAATTACATGAAAAATTGAACGAGGCGTTGTTAAAACTGTCTGATAAGCATAGAACAATTGTGGTGCTTTTCGAAATAGATGGTCTTAGTCATAGGGAAATTGCTTCCATTATGAATTGTACTGAAGGTACAGTGAGGTCACGATTGCACTACGCCAAAATCCAATTACAATCATTTTTAACAGATTATATTAGCTAAGGAGTATAAGTTTATGAATTTACCTCAAAATAATAAACCTACATTAAAAGAGCTTTTTGAGTCAAAAAAACTCGACCAACCGAGTGGTGAGTTTTGGGATGATTTTCAAGACCAAGTCAGAAGCAAAACTTTAAGTTCTGTAGTCACTGACAAAAGTAGAATATCTGTCAATCGCTTTATCAGAAATACAAGTTACTTCTTAATTTTAGGAGCAATATCTTATTTAGGATTTTACGGGTTTTCTGATAACTCTTTCGAAGAGGTTTCAAAAAAGGATTCGTCATCCTCGACTCCAATTTCTTCTAGTTCTAATGTTATTTCTACCGATCTAGATTTAGAAGATGCAATTATTGACGATTTGAATTTGTTTTCATCTGTTGAAACCGATTCTAACTTCCGTTATGAACATGCCTCGAGTTTATTTGTTGAACAAAATTTCCAAATGTCTTCTTTAGATTCAACTTTTCAGCATCGTGTTTTAGTTCCATTAGTTGAAAATTCGGACGATTCTGCCCTTCAATTTACTTTCTAGGACAATGCAATTATTTTCTAGGGCAAAATTTCCTATTTTTGTTCTTTTTTTTTCTACATTCATCGCCTTTGTTAACGGGGATGATGAGTATCAGTCTACTCAACTAAGAGTTCAGGAATTATTTGGAAAGTTTAAATCCTCAGTTGTTCGAGTTAAAGCTACTCGCATACAAGATGTTGATGAAAATGCCAAAAGAATACTCAAAATGGGCAGTGGTTTTTTTGTTAGTAAAGATGGTCATGTTCTTACCACTGGTTTATTGCCTAAAGCAGATAGGGTCTGGATTGAGCATAATAAGGAATATTTCCTAGCTGAAACTTTAGGGTCCGACTCTCTTTGCAATCTATCTCTCTTAAAAACTTTTGAAAAACCAAAAGACTTTAATTTTGTTTCATTTTCAGGAAATGATACCGATGTTCTACCAGGTACTTTTTTACTTGGTTTGACTTATGCACTGGAGTTTGAAATTAGTCCGACTCTGGGAATAATGCAGAGCAGTGAGTCTACATTTGGTCGAAATCTTTTTCCCACTAAAATGTTACGAACCTCGCTTGCTTTAGGTCCTGGTGAAGTCGGGGCTCCCGTATTTGATCTTAATGGTAAATTTGTTGGAATAACTCATGCCGCGTTACCTGATTTAAAATCCTCGTTCATACTACCTGCAAAAGCATGCTCTCGAATTCGGGATGGTCTTATACTTTCAGGTAGTGTCGACTACGGTTGGTTTGGTGTTACTGTAACACGAAAAGTAAATAATCAAAACGGATTTAATATCGAAATTAAATCTCCAGGTTTAAATACTAAACTTAAAGAGGGAGATATTTTAGTTAAAATTGGGAATACATCTATTTTCGATAGTGGAGATATTTTAGATTCTACTTTTTACGCTCGACCAGGTACTTTTGTTGAATTTTTTGTTGTGAGGAACGGAAAAGAATTAATCATTCCAATTCGTGTAGCACCTCGTCCATCACAGGTAAAAAATGTAAAATTAATTAAACCTAAGATCTCAAAAGTAGGTAGTGATATTAATGCATCTTTAGAACAAAATGGTTCTTCTGTCCTGATTGAACAAAACAAAACAAAATTTTGAGAATAATTCCTACTATAAAAATTAATTAATGAGCAAAACTACAGGTACTCATCAAAATCCCTTTCCCCTTTTAGATGATAGCGATACCATTAGATGGAGAAAGATTAGTGAGTCTGAAAAATATGTATCTGAGACCTTTTTTGAAGGTGAGAGGATTCTCAAAGTTAATACTGAGGCAATTAATATTTTAGCCAAAGAAGCGTTTTATGATATTTCTCATTACTTACGACCCGGTCATTTAATTCAATTGCAAGGTATTCTTGATGATCCCGAAGCTTCTTCGAATGACCGATTCGTTGCCTTAGACCTCTTGAGAAATTCGCAAATAGCTGCTGAGGGCATTTTGCCGATGTGCCAAGATACCGGAACTGCAATAGTAATTGCTAAAAAAGGTCGTCAAATTTGGACGGACGGAACGGATCAGGATTCTCTCGCTAGGGGGATTGAACAAACTTATAGAACTGACAATTTGAGGTTTTCTCAACTTGCACCTATCGGAATGTTTGAAGAAAAAAATACTCGTTCTAATCTGCCTGCACAAATTGACTTATATCAAATTGAGGGAGACGAGTATAAATTTTTGTTCATGGCTAAAGGTGGTGGTTCAGCTAATAAAACATTTCTTCATCAAGGCACTCCATCACTTTTAAAAGAGGAACTGTTACTAGAATATTTAGATGAAAGAATTGCTGCTCTAGGTACAGCCGCTTGCCCACCTTATCATTTGGCCGTAGTAATTGGTGGGACTTCTGCTGAAGCCAATTTAAAAACTGTGAAACTCGCCAGTGCACGATATCTAGACCAACTCCCAACAGTTGGAAATGAAAATGGCCATGCAGTTCGTTGCCCGGAATTTGAAGAAAAAATTTTAAAACTTACTCAAAAAAGAGGAATTGGTGCTCAATTCGGGGGGAAGTATTTTTGTTTAGATGTTCGAGTTATTCGCCTGCCTAGGCATGGTGCTAGTTTACCGATTGGCATTGGGGTAAGTTGCTCGGCTGATCGTCAAGCGCATGGTAAAATTACTCGAGAAGGAATTTTTTTAGAACAATTGGAGACGAATCCTTCACGTTTTTTACCAGAATTAGAAGAAGATCAAACGAAAGTTGTAGAAATTGACCTTAATTTGGGTATGGAGACAATTCTACAAGAGCTTTCAAAACATCCTATTAAAACAAGACTTTCATTAAACGGTCCACTTATAGTGGCTCGGGATTTAGCACATAGTAAATTACGAGATCGTTTGAACGCGGGTGAAGGTTTACCAGAATATTTAAAACAATACCCGGTTTATTATGCAGGTCCCGCAAAAACTCCAGAAGGATATGCATCCGGTTCATTTGGCCCAACAACAGCCGGAAGAATGGATGCATTCGTTAATAAATTCCAGGAAGCTGGTGGTTCAATGGTTATGCTAGCAAAAGGAAATCGCTCCAAAATGGTTGTGCAGGCATGCAAGAAGCACGGAGGATTCTATCTGGGCAGTATTGGAGGATCTGCAGCAAGGCTTGCAAAAAACTGCATTAAAAAAGTGGAAACTATTGAATTTGATGAACTCGGGATGGAAGCCGTGCGGAAAATTGAAGTGGAGAACTTTCCTGCTTTTATAATCACTGACGATAAGGGTAACGATTTCTTTCTTGGCGAAGGCACCGTATAGGATTTGAGGGATGAAGAAGTTACTTGTCGCTACCTTCATCGCTTTGCTGATGGCCGGGCGAGGGGGGGGCGCAGTCTCAACCTGCCATAACGAATAAGCTTTTTAACGCCATTGATTGGGACGACGAAAAGAACCAAAACCGCATCATCGCTGTGGCGATGGACGGGAGTGAACTTCAGGAGCGAGAGGAGAAAGGCGAGAGCCTCTTTTACTTACTCGAGGAGCAAACGCCTTATACTGGGTGGGCAAGGCATGAAATTTCGGATGCCATTGGCGGTCTCGTTAGGTTGGTCAGATTCAAAGGCGGCTAGAATCAAGGCTTCCGTGCGTCTAGTCTTCCCTCAGTCGGCTTCTCCTTACGAGGACGGGCGGAAGAGTGCGCATGGCCCGAAGCAGGGCGAAGAAGATTTTCTTTTCGAGAACAACTTTTCCGTCGCTTCACCTATTTGATCCTCGGTCCTATCGAACCAGACCAAGGGCACCCCGATATTTTCGATATTTCCCTAGCTCGTGGTCAGGCTTCCTCGGAAAGATAGCGCAAGGCGGATACATAGCCGTGGTGGCTCATGCCGGCAACGACGGCGGCTGCGATGCCCGAGATGAGCGACTTGTGCCGAAAATCCTCCCGGGCGTGGATGTTGGAAAGGTGAACCTCGACGGTTTTTAAACCAGAAGCGACCACAGCATCCCGAAGGGCGACACTTGTATGTGTGAGTCCGCCAGGGTTTAAAATTAGACCGGAGAACCCGGCATCTCCCCATTCGTGAATTTTATCGATCAAGGCACCTTCGTGATTTGATTGAAACGCGACTATCTTACAGTCGTAAGATGATGCCTTATTTATTACTTTTTCTTCGATTTGGGCAAGTGTAACAGAGCCGTATACTTCGGGCTCTCGCTTGCCGAGTCGATCAAGGTTTGGGCCATTTAGGAGTCCGATTTTCTTCATTATTATAGAGTTATCAATTTAAGTATAGATCGCAACGATTGAGTTACAGTGGGCACTCGGTTTCAATAAATTCATAGGGTAAGTCAAACTTGTCGGAAACCTCTTGGGCAAGTGCATTCACTCCGAAGGTTTCTGTTGCATAGTGTCCACAAGCGTAGAGATTAAGCCTATGCTCTTGTGCGAGGTTGAAATGATGTTGTTTGAGCTCGCCAGTTATTAAAGTATCTGTTCCCGCATCGAGTATTTTATCAACTGCACTTTGACCTGAACCCGTAAGGATAGCAATTTTTGAGGGTGTGTCTGTTCCGAACTCCATTGAATCAATTCCCTTGGGAAAAAGAGATTTGAGTCGATGAGACAAGTCTTTTATAGAATGGGTGTTTTCTACAATTAACCCTATATCGACACCTTCGTAGGGCAGAAAACTGGCAAGTGGAAGTAATTCAAGCTTTTGAGAAAGGATCGCATTGTTGCCAATTTCACGATGGCAATCAAGCGGCAGGTGGGATCCGTACACCGCTAAATTATGATTGATGCATAATTTGATTTTTTTATATGCGGTACCAGTAATAGGAACAGGAGGAGTCCAAAATAAGCCATGATGGGTAATTATAAAATCGATCCCTTTTGAAATTGCTTTTTGAAAAGGGATAAGACCAGCATCCACTGATGCGCCTACTTTAGTAACTGTGCCCGAATTTTGGATTTGTAAACCATTGAACGCACCAGGGAAGTCTTTAATTTCTTTGAGATTTGTTCTTTGATTACAAAAATTTACAATATTTTCAGTAGTTGTCATGTGTTTATTGAGTCTTAATTAATGAATTCTATAATCACAATGATTTAAAAATGATTAAATCCAAACTTTTGGATTGCTTCATGATTTATTTGAGATATGTTAAACTCTTTTAAATATAGCAGGGTGGAGCAGTCTGGTAGCTCGTCAGGCTCATAACCTGAAGGTCGCAGGTTCAAATCCTGCCCCTGCTCCCAATTTAGTTAACCTTAATAAACTCAAAAGAAAATCATTTCTCCCTGTCAATTATTTCAGGGCTTTGAACAGTATTATGAATATAACAGTAAAAGACCTCTTGGATGCTGGGGTACACTTCGGCCATCAACTTAAAAGATGGAATCCAAAATCAAAGCCTTATGTTTATGACAATAGGCATGGTATTTCCATTATCGACTTGGAGAAAACATATGACTTGCTTGAAAAAGCAGCAGCAGCAGTAGAAGATGTTGTATCAAGCGGTAAACAAATTCTTCTTGTTGGTACGAAAAGGCAGGCACAAGAGCCTGTTCGAGAACTTGCAGGGGCAACTAGTATGCCATTTTGTGTAAACCGATGGATGGGCGGTTGTTTAACTAACCATGAGACAGTTGCAACTAGTTTAGCAAAGTATAAAAAATTCCTAAAAATGGAAGATGATGGCAGTTTAGATAAGCTTCCAGGTAAAGAAGGTGCCGCTATAAAAAGACAAATGAGTCGTATGAAGCGGAATTTTGAAGGAATGCTTAATCTAAAGGGAATCCCTGGTGCATTATTTGTAATTGATTCGCACAATGAAGCTATTGCAATTGCAGAAGCCAATCGTTTGAAAATTCCTGTAATTGCCTTGGTCGATAGTAATTCTGATCCATCGTTGATAAACCATCCTATTCCAGGAAACGATGACTCTACTAAATCTATCCGTATCATTGTTGATGTTATTTTAGAGGCAATTCAAGCAGGTAACTCGAAGAGAGTTGAAGCTCCTACGCGAAGAAAAGATATTACTCCTGTTACGCATGAACCCGATTTTATTGACCAAGAAGACGAACCGGAAGTTACATTACCAGAGGGTTACGAGGAAAAAGATTTTGACGATCGTCGACCACGAGTTGAAGAGACAGCACAGGTTGAAGCTTCAACTGGTGTGAAAACACCCTCAGATCCGAAAGATGAAAAATCTCCTGTAACTGAAGAAGCAAGCAAGACAGAAGAAGTTTCTAAAGAAGAGAACAACAATAAAAAAGACTCTTAGTTTTTTATAATCTTAAACAAACAATACCAAATTTCATTTAACATGTCTGCAATATCAAAAGAAGATGTATTGAACCTTCGCGAAAAAACCGGTGCCGGTTTAATTGACTGTAAACGAGCATTAGTTGAAAGTAATGGCTCTCTCGATGATGCGGTTTCAATTCTCCGCAAGAAAGGGGTAGCCACAGCTGCCAAGAAGGCTGGTCGTGATGCTGGAGAAGGAATTGTTGCACAAAGCGTCAGTTCTGATCGAACAAAAGGAATTTTAGTCGAAGTTAACTGCGAGACTGATTTTGTAGCCAAAAATGATGATTTCGTGAATTTTTCATCGGCAGTTGCTCGTCAATTATTGGAAAATCCAGATGTCGATTTAGAGGAACAACGTACTGAACAGGTTGCTAAAATCGGAGAAAATATTCGTATTTCACGTTCTACTATGTTGATCCCTGATTCCATCGGGCTGGTTGAATCTTATGTTCATACAGGGGGTAAGGTTGCGGTTCTTCTTACTTTAGGTACAAGCACCACCGAGGCTGCTCATTCAGAAAGAGTTCAATCCTTGGCCAGAGATTTGTGCATGCACATTGCCGCAACCTCACCTGTTTGTCTTTCTAGAAACGATGTACCAGAAGAACTCGTTTCAAAAGAAAAAGAAATTGCTATGGCCCAAGCTGAAGGTAAGCCAGCACAAGCTGTAGAGAAGATCGTGCAGGGTAAATTGGATAAATATTTTTCTAATTCCTGCTTTTTAGAACAGTCTTTCGTTAAAGACCCCGATCATTCGATACAAGAGCTTCTAATATCTACAGGAAAAGAGATCGAAGCAGAGCTAACCGTTGAAAAATTTGTGCGATTCCAAGTAGGGGAAGAGGTTTAAGCCTCAATCTCCACCTTGAAAGTAATTTTAAATTTTGTTTTTGCGTAGAGGCTTGTTTTTCGGATCAGCTATTGTAAATCCATGTGGCAATAGAAGCTGTTAGATATAATAACAGAAGTGCCACACCATGAGATTTCTGGAGGTTTTTTCCTTTAAGCCAAAATGTTAATACTCCAGTAAGAATGAGTAAGGAAATATAATCTATCCAAGGGTAGGCTGTGCTGACGGATATAGGACCCAGTACTCCGGCAACTCCTCCGACTAATCCAATGTTGAACATATTGGACCCCACGATATTACCCAGTAGCATTCCGAATTCTTTTTTTCTCGTGAGAGAGATTGACGCTGCAAGTTCAGGTAGACTAGTGCCGATTGCAACTAATGTAAAACCAACTAATTCTTCAGGCACTCCAACTAAGCTTGCTAAGTTTTTTGCTCCAAACACAAGGGAATCCGAACCAACCCAAAGTGCAGCTGTTGCAATTATAACCATTATACAGGATATATGAATAGCATTGTTTTTTTCGTTTGAATTTTCATATGAATCCAAACTTTTTGTTTTTCTATTTCGGAGTGCATTTTTAGAAATGAAATATAAATAGCTAGAAATAAATATTAACAAAATAGATCCAGATACTTTATTTAACGAATGCGAGGGATGGAAAAAAAGATGCCCAGTAAAGGCACAACTCAAGGTTAAAAGAAGAATTCTTTGAGTAGAAGAAACTGCTTTTTCAGTGTTTATAGGGGAAATTATAAGAGAAATGCCTAAGATTAATCCAATGTTCGCAATATTTGAGCCTATTATATTACCTAGGATTAATCCCGTCGCTCCGCTACTAATCGCGGCGATAGAAGTGAAGAGCTCAGGTGCAGATGTAGCGATTGAAACTACTGTTAATCCAACCACCACGCTCGGGATTCCTATTGCTTTTGCCAAATTAGAACAATGATCGCTAAGCAAGTCACCACCTTTGGTTAGTAAATAGAAACCCAAAAGCATGGAAAGAATTAGAACCCCGATAAACAAAATGGGGGTTTCTGTTTGAAAAGAACTACAAAAATTAGTTAAAATTTGGTACATAAATTAAATAAAACAGGGTGAATTTTAACCTTTATAAAGCAAGTAGAATCGGCCTTTTGCTTTTCCACTCTTGACATAAAGAAATATTAACACATCTTGCGTGCCTTCCCTTACTTTTCGAAAGACTCAAATGAACCAAGCAGATAAACTCAAGGATACTTTGAATTTACCCAAGACTGATTTTCCTATGCGTGCCAACGCGGTGGAGAGAGAACCTGTACGCTTGGATCATTGGGAGTCACATGAAGTATACCATAAAATGCAGCTTAAAAATAAAGGAAATGATAGTTTTATTTTGCATGATGGCCCTCCTTTTACAAACGGAGATGTACATGTTGGTACTGCTCTTAACAAAACGTTAAAAGATGTTATTTTACGCTATAAAAATGCTCAAGGGTTTCATACGCCATATGTGCCCGGATGGGATTGTCACGGGTTACCCATTGAGCATAAAGTTAGTAAACAGTTGAGAAAGGAAAAAAAGGATTTTGACAGTCTCTCCCTTCGGCAAGCATGCCAAGAATTCTCCAAGGGTTATATCGAAACACAAAGAGCACAATTCAAACGGCTAGGTATTTTTGCAGACTGGAAAAACGAGTACAGAACCATGAACGGTTCATACGAAGCTGAAATTTTACGCACCTTTGCCGAATTCGTAAAAAAGGGCTTGGTTTATAGGAGTAAAAAACCAGTTTATTGGTCTATTCCATGCCGAACTGCACTGGCTGAAGCTGAGATCGAATATAAAGATCATGTCAGTCCTTCCATTTATGTCACATTTCAATTGTTAGGTTCTGAGTTTGAATCACGGGATGAGTCAAATCTTGTTATATGGACAACGACTCCTTGGACATTGCCTGCCAATCTCGCTCTTGCTGTTCATCCTAGGGAATCTTATGTTGAAATCTTAAGTTCAGGTAAATCCTATTGGGTTGCCGAAGCACTCGCTGATTCTTTCGCTTCTTCCTGTGGTCTAAAAGAATGGGAAAAAGGCCAAACGAAATTTGGTAATGAGATGACATCATGGGAAGGGCAACATCCTTTTATTGACCGAAAGAGTCCAGTTGTCGCTGCTGAATATGTAACAATGGAATCCGGAACCGGATGTGTACACATTGCACCTGGTCATGGTTTAGATGATTACCTCACTGGATTAGAAAACGGTTTAGAGGTTTATTGTCCATTGGATGATAATGGTTGTTATTTAGAGGATGGTCAAATACCCGAAAGACTAGTGGGGGTATCGGTATTAGAAAAAGCTAGTGGTTGTCCTGCCAATATAGAAGTTCTCAAGATTTTGAAAGAAACAGGGAAGCTTCTTGCTTTGGCTGATCATCCTCATCAATATCCCCATTGTTGGCGAAGTAAAACTCCCGTTGTTTTTAGGGCTATGGATCAGTGGTTTGTTTCATTGGATAAAGATGGGCTTAGGAGTCGGTGCATGGAAGAGGTTCAATCGGTAAATTTTACACCTGATTGGGGTAAAAATCGAATTCATGGTTTTCTTGAATCCAGACCGGATTGGTGTATCTCTCGCCAACGATCATGGGGTGTCCCCATTCCCGTTTTTTATGATGATGATGGAGAAGCCCTTTTAGAAGAAAATATTATCTTAGGGTTGGCTGAAAAAATTGAGAAAAAAGGCACAGACGCATGGTTTTCAATGTCTGAAGAAGAGTTGCTTAAGGGGTTGCCCATTCCGGATGAGTGGAAGGGCAAAGCCTTGCATAAGGGAACAGATACATTAGATGTGTGGATTGATTCTGGTTGTAGTCACAGAGCAGTTCTTAAGAATAACGAGGATCTTCGTTGGCCCGCGGATCTTTACCTTGAGGGAAGCGATCAACATCGTGGATGGTTCCAAAGTTCTCTTTGGACAAGTATGATCGCGTTCGGCAGTGCTCCATATAAGAGGGTGCTTACGCATGGTTTCGTAGTCGATGGTAATGGGCGTAAAATTTCCAAAAGTGATGGGAAACCTCAAACTGCAGATTCATATGTCAAGAAATACGGTGCCGATGTTTTAAGATTGTGGGTTTGTTCTGAGGACTTTAGGCGAGATATTCCATTATCTGATGAAATTCTTGGGCAAGTCGTTCGTGCATACAGAACGCTTCGCAATTCTATCAAATTTCAACTTGGGAATTTACATGACTTTTGTTTTGAAAAAGATGCGTTGCCCATTGAAGATTTAACGATAATTGATCGTTGGGCCTTGGCACAGACTAACAGCTTGGTTTCCGAAGTTACGGAGGCATTTGAGGTTTATGAGCTACATCGCTGCGTACAAGCAATCAACAGGTTTTGTTCTAGTGTCCTTTCATCTACTTACCACGATATTATTAAAGATCGATTATACACGCTTCATGCGGATGATGCGAAAAGAAGATCTACCCAAACTGCATTGCACTTAGTTTTTGAATCTTTAATTCGTATTTTGGGACCAATGGCACCATTTACTGCTGATGAAGCTTGGTCTTTTCATAAGAGTAACCAAGATCTCGGTGTCGAATCTCTTGCACTAGAGTGCTGGCCAAAACTGCAAGAGCAATGGAATCAAGGAGACCAGGTAAAGGATGCTCAAGAAATTCTGAATTTCAAAGAATTGAAAATCAATGAATCTTTAGAGTCTCTGCGATCTAGAAAAGAAATTGGACAATCATTGGAGGCTGATATTGAAATTAAAATTCCAGCAAATAACCCACTTTTTTCTATCTTTCAAAAGCGGTTAGATGACTTAGCAGAAATTTTAATTGTTTCGAATGTTTCGCTCGTTGAAATTCCTACGGGACAGGAGATACAAGTAACTTCACGCCATTCAACAGGAAAAAGGTGCCCGCGTAGCTGGAGGTGGGTTCCTGAACTCGTTGAGGTCGCCCCCTGGGGAGAAGTGTCCCCTCGTTGTGCTGAAGTTCTTGCCAAGCTCGCTTAAGAAATTAACCTTTTTATACTTTCCTTATGACCAAGAAAACTACATCTAAAGAAATTAAGAATACCACTGCCAAAGACTCCAAGGGCGAGGTTCCTGTAAAAAAAGCGAAAACTCGAGGACGTCCTAAGAAGGTTACAAACCCTGAAACACTGGAACAGAAGAAAGCCAAGAACATTGTTTCCAAGAAGGGCGAGAAGAAAAAGATAGTTTCGACTTCCGGACAGACAAGATCAGTTCGTAGGGGACGAAAGCCAAAAGAAAAGCCTGACTCTGAGGTAGAAATTAAAGTTCGTGAAATTGTCAAAAAAACTCAATCTAAGGGTTTACATTCCGAGGAAAAGAAGGAAAGTCCAATATTTAATTTAGATGATGTTCGTGCCATCATTAAAAAAAGAAAGGTCGAGTCCTCAGCTACAAAGAAAAAAACAAAGAAGAAGGATACGCCCACAATTCCGGTAAAGCCAGAAGTTAAGAAAAGCACAAAGTCAGCCAAGGTTAAGAAGGTGCAAACTGCATCTATTGATGACATTCTAGGATTTGGAGGGACATTTGCACCGACTCGTCCTATTCGAGATGAATCTAAAGTTCCTGCTGAATGGAAATCTTACTATGATGATTTAATGTCGTTGAGAATTTCTCTCAAGGGTGCACTCGGACAACGGTCTAACGAGACTCTTGGGGCTTCAGCTCGGGAATCATCAGGAGAATTATCGATTAATTCTTCTGATTCGGGAACAGAAACTTTTAATCGGGATATTGCTTTATCGATGGTGGCATCGGAGCAAGAGGCATTGGAGGAAATTGAAGATGCGATTGACCGAATTTTTGACGGTAGCTTCGGAGTTTGCCAAGAAACCAAGAAACCGATTAAGAAGAATCGTCTAAAAGTTGTTCCATTCACAAGGTTTTCCCTAGAGGGGCAAACTCTTTATGAGAAAAGAAAGCGTAAGGACCATGATAATGGCGGTGGTATTTTTGCCACTATTTCTGACTCCACAATGGGGCAGGACGACTGATATCTTCAGGATTTAATAATTTTCCAAGGTGACCTACTTTCGTTTTTGGGTATTTTTCGTGATTGTATTGGGAGCAGACTTAGCGACCAAATCATGGGTTGTCAAAAATTCGGTTGATCTCAGAAATACACCAATAGTTGTTTTAGATTGGATTGAAGGTCACCAATCCTTTTTGGAATTTACTTACATTACCAACCCTGGAGCTGCTTGGAGTATGTTTTCTGACTACCCACAGGTTCTTACCGTGCTTGCCGGAGTAGCTTTGATTTCAATATTTATTTTTAGGAGAACTTTAGAACTTAATAAACCCTCCTTACAGATTATTTTTGGTTTGATCTGCGGTGGGATTGCGGGGAATTTGTCCGACCGAATATTTAGAAAACCTGCTGAAGTGGTAGATTTTATAGATATATTTATACCTTGGATTAGTTATGACTACCCAATCTTTAACATCGCTGATTCAGGAATCTTTATTGGTGCATTTGGTTATTTATTTTTGGGACTTCGGGATAGTCGCAGAGCAAAATTGCATGATAATGTAAAGTAGGATGGCTTGTTCTTATCCTTCATTATTCAATATTTAATGCTTGTTCCCTCATTTTCTCAACTTCAGTTCGAGCATTTAGAGCTATATTTGTGCAATTGGTTCTGGTAGATTTTGAACAAAATGTATTGAGTTCTCTTGAGATTTCCTGAAGTAGAAATTCTAGCTTCCTACCAATACATCCATTTGCCTCGATAGTGCTTTTCATTTGAACTAGGTGACTCTTTAATCGAGTGATTTCTTCTGATGTATCAGATTTTTCCGCAAAAAGTACTACTTCTTTTAAAACTCTATCATCATCTTGATCTAGGGATAAATTAGATTTTTCTAATCGATCCAATAGTTTATTTTGATGTTCCTGTATCATCCCAATTGAATGCTCTTCAATTTCAAGGATGTAATTATTGATTAAGTTTATTCTAGACAAAAGATCTTCCTTCATTGCTAGACCTTCAACCATTCTCATTTGCAGCATTTCTTTACATGCAGAAACGAGAGTTTCTTTTAATTGAGAAAGAACTTTATTTAGAGCTGGGGTTTCTGCTTGGTTTTTTCTTAGGTTAGCAAGTTGTAAAATTAAATCTGGGCTTACTTCTAAAGTTTGATTTTTTTTCTTAAGAAAAGTTTCTAATTGATCAAGATCGCTTTCGATTAATGATTCATCAAATATGACACCATCTTCTGTTTCAAATTTCTTCACCACATTGATGGCGATACGGATTCTCCCTCTTTCAAAAAATGCCTTTATTTCTTTAGCAGCCTCATATTCAAATCGTTGCCATTCTTTTGGGGCAGAAAAAATAGTTTCTAAATGTCTTTTATTTACGGATGAAATTTCAATCTCAATGGATGATTCATCATAAATAAGGGAAGCTCTCCCGTAACCAGTCATGCTGTTC
>JABGWU010000268.1 GCA_018645475.1 Opitutia bacterium | reverse complement strand
TGGCCAGTTGGACGATCTAAGAATTTATGATCGTATTCTGACCGAATCAGAAATCATGGATATTTATGAAATGGGCGAGTTCGTAAGCAAACTGGCGATCTTGGCGACAAAAGATGATCCGAAAATTGGCTTGGCCTTGGTGGAAGAAGAGTTTGAGGAAAAGATGAAGAAACCTGTGGGCGAGGGAATTCATATCGTGGAATCCGCAGCCAATATGGAAATGATTTGGTGTAAACCGGGTAGTTTTATGATGGGGAGCCCGGAAAATGAAGAAGGACGTAATAATGGAGCTCTAGAGGATCAATACGAGGCAACTCTCACAAAAGGATTTTTTCTCGGTAAGTATGAGGTTACTCAATCTGAATGGGTAAAAATAATGGATAATAATCCGAGCACTTTTAAGGGAGATCAAAGACCAGTTGAAACAGTAAGCTGGTTGCAGGAAATTGAATTTTGTAAAAAACTTACCGATCTTGAAAGAAAGGCCAATCGATTATCGGAGGATTGGTATTTTACATTACCCACCGAAGCAGAGTGGGAGTATGCGTGCAGAGCGGGAACCACAAGTATTTTTTCGTGGGGAAATAATGTTTCAAGCGATCAGGCAAATTTTGACGCTACACAACCATTTGGCGGCGGAAAATCGGGTTTATCTTTAGGAGAAACAAAAGATGTTGGAAGCTATTTTGCGAATCCATGGGGATTTTACGATATGCATGGTAATGTTGTAGAAAAAGTTTATGATTGGAAAGGGAAATATCCCGAGCGAAAAGCCGTCGACCCCATGGGGCCCGCAAAAGGTAGTGCAAAGCTTTCAAGGGGTGGGTCCTATATGCAATCTGCTGATCAAATAAGGTCGGCAAGACGTGGAAATGGGGGGACTCTAAGGTACAAGGGAAAACATGCCGGTTTCCGCCTCTGTCTTAAGCAGGTTAAGGAAGAGGGAACGCAGGAAGTTATTCCATTGAAATCATTACCCAAGGAAGCCAGATCTGAACAGAAAGATGATAAAAGTTTTTCGGCGGATTTGTTGGCTGCAGTAAAAAATTGGAAAGTAATACCAAAATCCGTATTTCCCTTATCCAATGTGACGATTCAAAAAGAAGTTGAGGTTACCATTCTGTCCCCAACATCGGGCCAGTTGATTGGGAATTTAAATTTACCGGCAGGTCGTGAGGTTGTCGTTTTGGAACATAAAGAGGGTATACTTACAATATCTCCAACAAGGACTTCATTAAGTCGTGGGTCTATAAAAATGGAAGATACAGATTTTAAAGATGGTGTTGCTTATTTATTTGAACTTAGAAAAATGCAAAGAGAGTTAGCACTTCGAGAGAAAAAGCCAAATTACATTGTGAAATCTGCCCTAAATATGGAACTAATTTGGTGTAAACCGGGAAATTTCGTGATGGGTGATGGTAGTAAAGTAGAAGGTCCGAAAGACCCAAGATCTGGAAAGCACGGTCCGCCCCATCAGGTTTTTTTAAGTAAGGGATTTTACCTCGGAAAATATGAAGTTACTCAAGAGGAATTTGAAAAGATAATGGGAAAAAACCCAAGTAATTTTAAAGGAAAAAAACTTCCAGTTGAGAGAGTGACTTGGAGCGATGCGGTGGCATTTTGTGAAGCTTTGACGAAAAATGAAAAAATGAATGGTTGGATGTTTTCATTACCAACTGAGGCTCAATGGGAATATGCATGTCGGGCTGGTACGAATACTAAATATTCATGGGGTGACAACATAAATCCAAAAATGGCAAACTATAAGGATAGTGGTTTAAACAAAACGGTGTTGGTTGGTTCATACCAATCAAATCCATGGGGACTTTTTGATATGCATGGAAATGTTTTTGAGTGGTGTGCGGATTGGTATGGTTCTTATCGAACTGGGTCGTTGACCGACCCCATGGGTCCGGTATCACCTGTGCATTTTTCGCAATTAGGCTCTCTTCGGGTCATTCGCGGTGGTGCTTGGTTCCGCGTCGGGAACTCCGCTCTTTCTGCCCATCGCGAATACCGTAATCCGGAAAAATATAAATACTACGATCTTGGCTTCCGCGTTTGTTTGCAAGCAAGGAAGGATGGCTAGGATGGGGCGACTGCATGGGACTGGGTTTGATGGCGGAGCCAAACCCAGTCAGAATGAATATGGTATGGAAATTTTAAAAGAACAGTTAAGCATTATTCGAGTAATTGACTTATTCTTAAGACTGTAATGGATACAAACCAAAAAATTACGATCGAGCATCAGGGTTTGGTATGTAAGAAATCGAATAGTTTTTTCGATTTCTTAATATGGATTTTAAAAATTATTTCCCGAGCAAAGAATTGAAAGATGGAAAGAGTAGAAAGAAAATCATGGATACAGAGTATTCGGGATGTCTCGGTATATTAATCCTTCTTTTTACGAATGTATTTTTGAGTGGTTGTTCGTTCGTAAAAGTTAAAAAATTTAATTCGAAAGGAGTAGAAAGAGATGCTGCTTCATTCGACTGTGAGCCATGGGTTCATCCGAAAATGATTTGGGAGTTAAAACCCTGGATGAGTGATACTGGGGAACAAATGCTTGCCCTGAATGTATCCAATTCGGTCGGAAGTAACCGATATTTTGAGGATATTGAAATGCGAACCCTTGAGGGGGGAAAAGAATTACTTCTTTATAAAGCACAGAACGGTGAACATTTACAATTTGGCTATGTTTATCATGGAATGAGTAATTCCGGGATTCATGTTCTGGAAGTGGTGGAAAGCACGCATGGATCGGGTACTTTTATTTCGCTTTTTCTTTGCCAATTGAACTGGGAGCCCAGTTTTGGGACAAAAAATGGATCGCTACAAGAGGTCGGGGAGCGTCAGGTTTTAAGGTTGGTCAAGGAGATCTCGCTGGGAGATCGTTGGGTTGGAAAGATTGAATTGGAGGGTAACTTGTTAAAAGTCGGTAGGGACGAAGGGCGATTTGGGAACACAAAAGATGAGGGGTTTGAAATTTTACTCAATTTTAGTGAGTGAAAAATGAAACAAAGAATAAGCAATCAACTCATTCGGAACGATTTGATCCAGATTGGGATGGTGTGGATGAAAAGTTTTTTGAAATCTTCTTTGTCCTCCCAGGATTAGGAGGCTTTTGGTTTGGGTATTGCTGGCTGGGATTTCAGATAGAGAAAAAATATGCCCTTGAGCTAAACCTGGGATATGTAGTTTTTATAATT
>JABGWU010000267.1 GCA_018645475.1 Opitutia bacterium | reverse complement strand
GGGCGAGGTAGAAGCAGCTGAAAAGAATGAACTTCCTGAATTGCTTGAATTAGAGGATTTAAAGGGTTGTTTTCATAATCATACCACCGCCTCCGATGGACGAAACACATTGGAGGAAATAGCTGCCGAAGCAGATAAGCGGGGTTGGCAATACCTAGGGGTGGCTGATCATTCAAAATCGAGTTTTCAGGCGAATGGTTTGGATGAAGCCCGTTTGGAAAAACAAGTGGAGGCCATTCGGATATTGAATGAAAGTGGTTTATTTTCCAGTCATATTTTTGCCGGTTCTGAAGTTGATATTTTATCCGGTGGGAAGTTGGATTTTGCGGATTCGGTTTTGGATACCCTTGATTATGTGGTGGCATCTGTTCATAACGGCCTGACACAGGATGAGGAGACGATGACTGATCGGATTATTAAGGCACTGGAGCACCCGAATGTCACCATGCTTGGTCATGTGAGTGGGCGACTCTTATTAAAGCGGGAGGCGAGCAAGGTGAATATTCAAAAGATTATTGATGCAGCGATTGCCAATCACAAAATTATTGAACTTAATTCCAATCCCATGCGTCTGGATATGGATTGGAGACATTGGAAAAAAGCGGCGGAAAAGGGTTTGCTGTGTGCCATCAATCCGGATGCACATGCTTTACCTCATTATGACTTTCAAATAACCGGTGTGAATATTGCCCGTAAAGGCTGGCTAACCAGAGAACATGTATTTAACACTCGGTCCTTGCAGGAAGTGAAGGCATATTTTGGATAGATTATTGTTATGATTTTTCCATATAAGAAAGCTGTTCTAGTTACAGGGTTACTTGTTTTATATATTGGGTGCCTTTGGAGTAAGCCAAATTTCGTTATCTTTCTTGCCGATGATTTGGGTTATGGTGATGTGGGGTATCAAGGAGGTGATGTTCCTACCCCCCATATCGATTCGATTTCGAAGGAGGGGGTGACTTTTACCGATGGGTATGTGAGTTGTCCCGTATGCGCTCCGTCCCGTGCCGGCTTACTTACTGGACGTTACCAGCAAACTTTTGGTTTTTGGGATAACGTTGGTCCTTATCGGGTTTCCGAAGATATTAAACCGGGAATTCCATTAAATATTCCAATTCTTCCTGAAGTGTTAAAACCATTAGGGTATGTGTCTGGTTTATTCGGGAAAGCTCACGAAGGTGATTTTGAGGAGATGATGCCCTTTAATCGATGGGATGATTTTTTTGGCTTTAATAATGGTGCTTCTAATTACCTGCCTGGTCTCAATCGTGAACATAATCCAATTTTTTATAATAAAAAAATTATCAGTCAAACTTATGCATCAAAAGACGTAAGGCGTTCAAATGTAATCAAGGGAGGAGTATTGCTCAGGGATCGAAGCGAGTATTTAACCGATCAAATAGGTGATCGTGCAGTATCATTTATCGAAAAGAATAAAGAAAATCCTTTTTTTTGTTATATTCCATTTAACGCGGTGCATGGTCCTTTTCAGGCTCCTTTAGAGTTGGTAAATGAGGAAGAAGCAAATGATAAAGGACAACGGGCTTTGGTTATGGCCATGATTAAATCATTGGATCAAAATGTTGGTAAAGTACTCCAAGTTTTAAACCAAAATGGGCTGGAAGAGAATACTATGGTTGTTTTTCTGAGTGATAACGGTGGTCATGAACTATCCTCTAATTCGCCATTACGGGGTAAAAAGGGAACTTTCTGGGAAGGAGGGCTTCGTGTCCCTTTTTGTTTGAAATGGCCGGCCAAGTTCAGAAAGAAGAAGACTTACTGGAAGCCGGTTATTTCGCTTGATCTTTTTCCCACCATGCTGGTTGCTGCCGGTGGAGAAGTTGAGGCTGAATGGAATCTAGACGGGGTAAACTTACTTCCTTTTTTAAAATGGCCTAATCGGGAGTTTCCCCACGAAACCCTTTATTGGAGTTGGGGAAATCGTAAGGCAGTCCGAGATCAAAACTTTAAAGCGGTTTCTTTTGATGGCGGTAAAAGTTTTCAGGCTTTTGAGTTGTGGAAGGATCGGGCTGAGTCGAAAGACATATCAGTTCAAAGACCAATGCGTACAAAACAGGTTATTGCTAAACATAAAGCATGGGAAAAAACTTTAAGTCCTCCTCTTTGGGGGTGGAATCCCAAACTTGGATACAACGATCCTGATTTTGGAAAACCCAAACCCTATCATGATCCAAAATATTTTATGAATGATTCCAATTCTTCCTTAAAGAAATTCTAGAAAAATATAAATTTATAGTTTCTCGGGCATTAGTCTTTGCTCAATTTTGGATATTTTATTAGTAAGATTTCGTGGCATTAATCAGTTATCGTAATTTGTCTGTATCTTTTGGTGGTCCTCTCCTTCTTGATGATGTTGGGATAAGTATAGAAAAGAAGGAGCGTATCTGCTTGCTTGGCCGGAACGGTGAGGGGAAGTCAACCTTGTTGCGGATTTTATCCGGGCAGATAGAAGCGGATAAAGGAGAGAGTGAACGGATACCTGATTTTCGAGTGGCCAAGCTTGATCAGGAAATTCCCAGTGGGGTGAAAGGTAGTATTTTTGATGTGGTCGCACAGGGTTTGGGAAAAAAGGCAGATGTTTTACGCTCCTATAATCAAGCGTCGCTCCAATTGAGCGAAAACCCTGATGATTCCATATTAGCAGATGAAGTGGATCGATTACAGTCCGAATTAGACGAGACGGATGGATGGAGCCTGGATCACAAGGTTGCTTCAATTATTGATCGGGTTGGACTTGAGCAAAACGACGCATTCGACACGCTGTCCGGAGGGAATAAGAGTAGGGCATTGCTTGCACGGGCACTCGTTGGTCAACCGCATCTTCTGATTCTGGACGAACCCACAAATCATCTTGATTTTGAAGGAATTGAATGGTTGGAGAAATTTCTTCAAAAAGCAGAATTCTCTTCTCTTTTTGTTTCGCATGATCGATCCTTTATTCGTTCGGTCTCCACCCGTATTTTAGAACTGGATCGAGGGAATCTTACTTCGTGGAATTGTGGATATGATAAATTTTTAGAACGAAAAGCGGAAATATTATCTGCTGAGGAAAAGCAGAATGCAGTATTTGATAAGAAACTGGCCGAGGAGGAGGTTTGGATCCGAAAAGGAATACAAGCCCGTAGAACCCGTAATGAAGGCCGAGTCCGTGCATTATTTAAACTTCGTGAGGAACGATCCAATCGAAGAGAACTGCAGGGAAAAAGTAATCTATCAGCCAATC
>JABGWU010000266.1 GCA_018645475.1 Opitutia bacterium | reverse complement strand
TGTATTGGAAGCGTGCGTTAAAAATAAAGTTAAACGATTAATTTATTCATCTTCTGCTTCAGTTTATGGGGATGCGAGTGAGGTTCCTATGACAGAATCTCACCCCTTTAATAACAAGAATTTTTATGGAGCTACTAAAATCGCAGGCGAAGCAATGTGCAGAGCATTTTATGATCGTTACGGTCTGGATTATGTAGGTCTTCGGTATATGAATGTATATGGACCTCATCAGGATCAAACGGCGGCATATACTGGTGTTATTCCTATCATGCTAAATAAAATTGATGCAAATGAAGCTCCTACAATAAATGGTGATGGTTCTCAGGCATATGATTTCATTGATGTGAGAGATGTTGCTCGTTGTAATGTTTTGGCACTACAATCAACTGCTACGGATGAATTTTATAATGTGGGTACCGGAGTGCAGACAAGTATCGCACAGTTATGCGATAAAATTTTAGAACTTAGAAAATCAAACCTTAAAGTTTCATATAATCCATATTCTGAGGATGATGCCCGGAGAATGGTTCAAAATCGGATCGGTTGTCCTAAAAATGCGAAGGCAGACTTGGGTTTCGATTACCAGATTGATTTGGAAGAAGGACTTCGCGATTTGATTACTTGGCGTGCCAACTAAGAATTTCCACCCACAACATAATTAATGTTATGGGATGTTATGTATATCACTTTTAAATTTTTTATTAACTAATGTGTGGAATCGCGGGGCAGCTTAATTTAGATAATACTCCAGTTTCTAATAAGTGTTTGGAGAGAATGACTGATGCAATTGCACATCGTGGACCTGATGGTCAAGGTCATTGGATAGAAGGTGAAATTGGTTTAGGACACCGTAGGTTGGCAATTATTGATTTGTCTCAAGAAGCTAGTCAACCAATGGTATCAACTGACTCCAGGTATATACTTTCGTATAATGGAGAAATTTATAACTTCAAAAAATTAAGAATAGAACTTGAGTCAAAAGGATATTTATTTCGGTCTAACTCTGATACTGAGGTAGTTTTATATTCTTTGATTGAATGGAGGGAAGAAGCCATTCTGAAGTTTAATGGTATGTTTGCATTGTCTTTTTGGGATAGGAAAGAAAAGTCTCTTTTACTTGCTCGCGACCGGTACGGAATAAAGCCTCTGTATTATGCCACTTCGGGAACTTCGTTTTTTTTCGGATCAGAGCAGAAGGCAATTCTTAGTCAATCTAGTTTTGATAGATCGATTAACCGAAAAGCGTTACTCGAATATTTTACTTTTCAAAATATCTTTACTGATCAAACTTTGATTGATGGCATAACTCTTTTACCTCCTGGGCACTACGGTAAGATTGATATGAAAATGAAAACTCCAAAGTTTGAACGTAGACAATATTGGGATTTTAGTTTTTGCGAACCTGGTAAACCAGCTTCACATATGGAGTATGTAGAAGAATTAGATCGCCTGTTTCGTAATTCTGTAAACAGTCAACTTGTAAGCGATGTTGAGTTGGGAAGTTATCTTAGTGGAGGTATGGATTCAGGTTCGATAACTGCTATTGCTGGTCAACGATTCAAGGATTTAAAAAGTTTTACGGTTGGTTTCGATTTAAGTTCCGCTTCTGGAATTGAACTAGTTTTCGATGAGAGGCAAGCAGCTGAGGCAATGTCTGCTGAATTTAAGACTGAGCATTACGAAATGGTTCTTAAGGCAGGTGATATGGAAAGATGTTTACCCAAATTGGCTTGGCACTTAGAGGAACCACGAGTTGGGCAAAGTTATCCAAATTTCTACGCTTCTAAACTTGCGAGTAAGTTTGTAAAAGTTGTTCTTTCTGGTGCGGGCGGAGATGAATTATTCGGTGGTTATCCATGGCGATATTATCGAGGTGCTACATCCCAGAATTTCGATGAATACATCGACGAATACTATCTTTATTGGCAAAGGCTAATTCCAAACAGTGTTATTTCTAATGTTTTCGCACCAATTTGGACTGATGTAAAAGATGTATGGACTAGGGATATTTTTAAAGATGTTTTTTCTACACACGAAAATGAATTAAATACACCTGAGGACTTTATCAATCATTCTTTGTATTTTGAAAGTAAGACATTCCTTCATGGGCTTCTTGTAGTAGAAGATAAATTAAGCATGGCACATAGCTTAGAAAGTAGAGTACCTTTTTTGGATAACGATCTGGTAGATTTTGCAATGAGTTGCCCAGTAAATTTGAAGTTAAATAATTTGGGAGAGGTGGTTCGATTAAATGAAAATGAAGTTGGGAGGAAATCTAGTAAATATTTTTCCAAGACTAATGACGGTAAGCAAATTCTTAGGGACGCAATGTCTAATTATATTCCTAAATGTGTTAGCAAGGCAGCAAAACAGGGTTTTTCTTCACCTGACGCCTCATGGTTTAAAGGTGAGAGTATAGATTTTGTTAGAAATTCTTTACTTTCTAATGATGCTCGAATTTATGAATTACTAGATCGAACCACAGTTCAAAATTTAATTAATGAACATTTATCTGGGACGAGAAATAGACGTTTATTAATTTGGTCGCTTTTGAATGTAGAATCTTTTTTACATGAATTTGACATGTGAATGGGGGATTTTGAATTAATGTTTTCATCTTCAAGAATTTGTTGTATCGAGCCTAAAAAACCTAAGACTTGGTCTCAAAAAATTTTTATCACTTTTGACCTCGATTGGGCTCATGATGAAGTAATATTGGACACATTAGAATTAATTAAAGAATCAGGTGTTTCTAGTACATGGTTTATTACCCATGAAAGTTCAATTTTAGATGAACTTCGGAATTTAAAAGATGCCGAGCTAGGGATTCATCCGAATTTTAATTCCATTCAAGAAACCCCCTTTACAGGTATTCATGAGATGGAAAATATTGTAGGTGAATTACTTGGTATAGTACCGGAGGCAAAGTCAGTTCGTTCCCATAGCCTTTTTCATAGCGAGCGACTGGTCGATGTTTTTCATGAAAAAGGTTTAACACACATTTCAAATTGCTTTATCCCTCATAGTTCCGGAATAAAACTGCAACCATTTTCTATATGGGATGACATTGTAATGGCCCCCCATTGTTGGCAAGATAATGTTGCTCTGAAAATGAATCTTCCCTTTCCCAGTCAAAATGAACTTTCTGGGTCTTATTGTGTTTTTAACTTTCATCCAATTCATGTATTCCTAAACACCGAAAATGTTACCCGCTATGAATCAAGTCGGCCGCTTCATCAAAATCCAGAAAAACTTATAGCAAAGAGGTTTGGTGGTATTGGTACTAGAACTTTATTAATTAAATTACTAGATATTATAAAGACTCAATCTAGTGATGTATTGGTCGATAACATTTAATGAGAATCGCCTTAATAGGAAGGACAGAAACTTTATACGATTCAGCACGAACTTTGATTGGGCATGGTCATTCTATTGTTTGTATAATTACAGCAAAGGAAGCCCCTGAGTATTCTAGAACTTCATCTGATTTTTCTTTGTTGGCAAAAGAGTTGAAAGTTCCATTTGTAATAGGTCATAACATCAATGACTTTAAGGACAAGTTAATCGATATTAGTCCAGACATTGGAGTAAGTATGAATTATACGGGGATTATTCCTCAATCCATAATTGATATTTTTAAATTTGGTATTCTTAACGCTCATGGAGGTGATTTACCTAGGTATCGTGGGAATGCCTGTCAAGCATGGGCAATTATTAACGGTGAAAAAAAAATCGGTTTATGCATTCATAAAATGATCGGTGGTGAAATTGATAGCGGTGATATTATATCCCGGGATTATCTGAAAATTTCTGAAGTAACCAAAATTGACGAAGTTTTTCGATGGATTCATAAAAAAGTTCCGCTTCTTTTTGCCGAAGCTATCATGCAACTTAAGGAAAACCGTCAATATGTTCTGGAAGCTCAATCACGAGATGTATCAAAAATTCTTCGTTGTTACCCACGGAAACCAGAAGATGGTCTGATTAATTGGGCATTGAGTTCGAGCCAAATATTAAGAGTTATTAACGCAAGTAGTGAGCCTTTTGCCGGTGCTTACTGTCTGTTCGGAGCAGAAAAAATTATTATATGGGATGCTAGTATTGTTGATGACCAAGAAATTTTTTTGGCGGTCCCAGGACAAATAACGATGTTAGGTGAGAATTATGTCGAAGTTGCCTGTGGTCAGGGCAAGTTAAGGATCAATTCTATAAGTGCTGGGAGCTATCGGGGTCATCCAAGAAAAGTAATAAAATCGACTAGAAGTAGGCTTCATTAATGAGTAAGCAAAAATTTAGATATTTAATTATTTCAATTATAGAATGTATTTTATTTCCAATTCTTTTACCTCTTATTACTTTTGGTGCAATAATTGCCAGGTTTTTTGTTCGAAAAAATAAAACCCCGAGTTTGGTGTGGGGGGAAGCTCCTATTATAAACAATGTTTATTGGTCCAATTGCATGAAAGAAGCAGGTTTTAATTCGGAAACATTCACTGATAGTTATTGTTACCTAATTAATCAAAGAAATGAGTACGACAGGGTTATTCAAGACGAATACTTATTTATTCCTTTATTTTTAAAATACTATTTCGCCTTTATTGATTCACTATTTAAATACAATATTTATTTTATATCCTTTAACGGATATTTTTTATGGAGAACGATATTAAGAAACTTTGAGTCTTTCTTTTTAAAGTTAGCAAATAAGAAAATAGTAATTATTCCATTTGGATGTGACTCATATTCATATAAGAATGTAAGGTCAGTTTCTTTGATACACGGCTTGAATAGCTCATTGCCACTAGCCGCAATGAATCAGAGCCAAATTTCTAATCGCGTTGATCATTGGTGTGCAAAAGCAGATGTTGTAATCCCAGGATTTATGGGTCCAGATGGTTTTGGACGTTGGGATGTTCTCGTTCCCTCTCCATTAATTATTGACTTAAAGCAATGGCATGTTTCGCAAAGGAATAGTCAAGCCAACGGAACCTCTGGTGTTGTTAAAATAACCCATGCTCCAAATTTTAGAGGGTTTAAGGGATCTGAATTTATAATTGAAGCGGTGAAAAAGCTTCAAGAAGAGGGACTTAAGGTGGAGCTTAATTTATTGGAAAAATTAAAAAATTATGAAGTCAAAAAAATTCTACAACAAGATACTGATATTTTAGTAGAGCAAATAATTTTTACAGGGCATGCTTTAAATGGTTTGGAAGGATTGGCTTGTGGATTACCAGTTTTGTCAAATTTAGAAGATGATTCTTATACCAGGCATCTAAGACGGTGGTCTTTTTTAGATGAATGTCCTATCGTTTCTACTTGCCCGGAAAATCTATTACAAAACATGCGTTCGCTTATTTTGAATCCTGAACTAAGGGTTAATTTAGGTGAAGCAGGTAGAGTTTATGTAGAAAAATACCACGGTTTTGAAGCAGGTCAGTATTTGTTTAAAGAAGTTATTAATTATTTACATGGAAATCGAGAGTCATTGATCAACATGTACCACCCAATTCTAGGCGAGTATCCAAATCGAACTCCCAAAGTTTGTCATCCTTTAAAAAATAATAAGATACAAACATCCAATTCTTAAACTCCTCGCAAAGGATTCAATAATATATGGAGGAGCGGACTTTGGGGCTAAAATAATTGCCCTCATAACATTTCCCCTAATAGCTGCTGTATTACCCCCGAAGTCAATTGGACTGCTAGAACTCATTGTTACTACTACAGGTCTTTTCGGAATGTTGGTTCAATGTGGATTAAATAATTCAGTGCAGCGATTTTATTGGGACGAAAATACAAAACCATATAATCGACCGACCTTAGTGTCTTCGGCTTTTTTAATTCAAATAGTATTGGGTTTAATAATTCTTTTTATTGGCTGTTTAACATTATTTATATACTCAAAATATTTTACATTTCCATTTGTTACTATGACTTGGGTCGCTATTGCGTCTGCAATTGTTCTAATGATTTTTAAGATTTGGTTTGTTTATATTTTAGATATAACTCGGTTGCATCTAGCACCTTTTCGTTTTCTTAGCATTTCATTGTCAAGCAAAGTAATAGGTTCGATATTTGCCTGTTTTGCAGTAGTTGTATTGGGGTGGGGGTTGGATGGTTTCCTATTCGCTCAAGCAATTGTAATGGTAGTATTGTTTCCTTTTGCATGTTTTTTAATAAAGAAGGATATTACCTTAAAAGTCTCTGAAGTTTGGTTGCGAGAAACTTTAAGATTTGGTTATCCTTTTATTTTTGCTGGAATTGCTTTTTGGTTACTTGGGTCAGTCGATCGTTGGATGCTTGCTGCTTTTACTTCTTTAGATGAAGTGGGGAATTATTCTGTGGCTTACAGGTTTTCTAGTGTTATATTATTTATTAGTACCGCTTTCGGTATGGCATGGGGCCCTATTGCCATAAAATTAAAGACAGATAACCCAAATATTTATAAAAATATTTACGCCGATTTACTCTTAGTTTTTCTTTTCGTGATACTTTTTATATCGGGGACTATAAGTCTATTTAGCGGAGAAATTATAAACCTTTTGATGAACGAATCATACCGAGATAGTGCAATTGCTTTAATTTTTCTAAGTTTTGGTGTCGGGTTGTATGGGACTCAACAAATAACTGCAATCGGGATTTCCATAGAAAAAAAGACTTTTTTGTTCTCTCGCATTGCCTGGATTTCATTAATTCTTAACATAACAATTAATTACCTTTTGATACCTGCTTATGGGGCAACAGGTGCTTCTTTAGCCACTTTGATTTGTTATATTTTTATAACTTTTTCCTATATGTATTATTCTGAAAAGTTGCATGGTATATTCTTTAAAAAGTTGAAAATTTTTATTTTGTTATTGCTTGGATTCGGTCTGTTATTTTGTAGCATTGAACTTTGTTCGGAAATTCTAGAATTTCCGGGTTTTGTAATGAAACTTACATTGTTGTTACTTTTTGGAATATTAGGGTTTTTCGTAATACGGAATCATTTTAGATTTGATTCTCGTGGCGATTTATCATGATAAGATAGGAATGGTTGTTTATTTGTGAAAAAAATATTAGTTACCGGAGCAAATGGTTTATTAGGACGAAACATTTGTAATAATTTAGTTAAAGAAAATTGGGAAGTTCATGCTGTTGTTAAGTCTGAACCACCTATTAAACTAGATTCGATAAATTATGTTTACGCAGATCTTTCTAAAGACATTGCTTTTGACAATTTTCCAATAAATATTTCTTGTGTTTTACACCTCGCTCAATCGAATAGATATAAAGATTTTCCAGATGGAGCAACTGATGTATTTAAAGTAAATGTTTCGTCTACGCATCAACTTTTGGAATATGCTAGAAAGAATAATGTCTCCCATTTTATCTACGCATCTTCGGGCGGAGTTTATTCACCCTCAATTGACACTTTAAATGAAAAATCTCCCATATTAGAACAATGTAAATTAGGACTTTATTTGGGAAGTAAAATAAGTGGTGAAATCTTAGTTCAAACTTACTCAGCAATTTTACAAACTTCTATTATTCGACCATTTTTTATTTACGGTTCAGGACAAAAAAGGAATATGCTTCTTCCTCGCTTATACGATAACATTAGTAACAATACTCCGATAGTTCTGGATAATGAAAATGGTATAAGTATAAACCCTATTCATGTAGATGATGCAGCAAAATCTGTTATTGCTTTATTGAATGAAACTAATTCTTCAATTTATAACTTGGCTGGTCCTGAGAATTTATCTCTTCGACAAATTTCCGAATATATTGGTGAGTTTACCGGACAAGATCCAATTTTTCAAAATTCCGGGGGAGGTACAAGTGATATTATAGCCGATATTTCTTTAATGAAGCAGAATCTCCATTCGCCAATATTTTCGTTATCAGAAAATATTCATGATTTAGTGTGAAATTGTTGCAGTTAAGTACCTTGAAGTTTGTTTTAGGAATCTTTGAAATTTTATATTTTTTCCCGTTACTAATATTTACATTTCTTTCAAGATTTTATCCAAGAAGGTTTGATATTGGATTGGGTCCAATTCCAATGATTAATAATGTTTATCATAAAAAAGCACTTCAATTATTTGGCTATGAAGTAGAGACATTTGTCAGTAAATTATTTTTTATTACGGACAACTTCGATACCAAATTCGTTTTTAAAATTAATTTTTTGCACACTTTGTTTATTCGTGTTCTGCACATTGATTTTATTTATTCAATCTTTCGACATAAATGCCTATATCTGTACTTCAATGGCGGTTGTCTTCAATCATCCATTTTGTTGTGGCGGCTTGAGCCTTTTCTTCTAGGTATTGCTGGCATAAAAACGGTCGTTATGCCTTATGGTGGCGATATTTCTAAAATGGATAGAACCCCCAATCTTTTGTACAAGCATACATTGTCCTTGGATTATCCAAATTACAAATTTCGAAATAATAGAATCGAAACACAAATAGATCTTTGGTCAAAATCCGCCAACCATGTGATCGGTGGATGTGACTGGGTAGACTATATGCATCATTGGGACACCCTTATGATTGCTCATTTTTCAATAGATTTAGAGAGAGCAAATAAAAAGGATTTCAAGTTTCCTAAAAACGGCAACAAAATCCGTATTTTACATGCACCTAATCATCGAAACATCAAAGGCACTGAATTTGTTATTGAGGCAATTAAAAAACTTCAGGAGGAAGGCGAGAACATTGAATTAAAGTTACTGGAAAAAGTCAGTAATGATGTAGTTTTAAAAGAAATTGAGAGTGCAGATTTAGTTATAGATCAATTAGTTATAGGATGGTATGCAATGTTTACTTTGGAGGCATTATCTTTGGGAACTCCAGTTGTATGTTACTTGCGAGAGGATTTGCTTGAGTTATACAAAAACACCTTGCTTTTGAACGATAATGATCCACCTATCTTCAGTACAGAACCAAGGAAATTATTGAGTGATTTACGGGTTTTAATTCATGACTATGATTTACTAAAAGATTTGTCGAACCGTGGTCCTACATATGTAAAAGAACATCATTCCATTGATTATATTGGTTCCGTTTTTCATGAAATAAATGGACAGATTGGAGTAATGCCATCTAACCCCAATAGTCCTTAACTCATCCAAGTCTTGATAAAACTTTTAAATTGAAAGTTTTTCACTGCCCAAGTCAAATTGGCGGTAATCCCGCTGTTCTCGCTAAGCATGAAAGAGAACTTGGACTTGATAGTATAAGTATTTCCGAGAAGTCCAATTATATTGGACAATCATCCGATTCATTACTTTCAGGTAAGAATAGTGGTTTGTTAAATCTTGAAGTTCAAAGAATAAAATTGATTTTTAATATTTTGACAAAAGCTGATATCGTTCATTTGAACAATGGCAGATTTATAACGCCTTTTTTTGGTGCAGGGGTACACCCTAGAGAAGAGAAATTTTCTTCGATCTTAAGATTTTTAATTAGGATGTACGCAAAATTATTACAACAATTCGAGATGTCGGTTTATCGTCTTAATCCAAAATGTATTTTTCTTACTTTTCAGGGATCTGATGCACGGGAAACTAAATGTTTTATTGATAAATACCAAAAAAATGGACTTGCTGAATCTGTCGTTTCACGCTCAGGAAATAGCAATCAATCAATTCGCAGAAAAAAAATTCTCTTATCTGAAATAGCAGATAAAATCTATTCTTTAAATCCTGACCTCTTAGAAGTTTTACCTAAAGGTGCTGAATTCCTTCCTTACGCTACTGAATCAACTTTGCAGGCAAAAGTACTGCCTTTCATTAATCGTGAAGAATTTGTTGTCGGACATGCACCAACCCATCGTATCGTAAAAGGTACCAATGATGTGATTGATGTAGTTAAAAAAATGAGATCTAAGGGGCATAACGTTCGCCTTGAGTTAATCGAAGGAGTTAGTCGTCAAGAGGCACAAAGTAAGTTCGAGGGAATCGATTTATTTATAGATCAGTTAGTAATTGGCTGGTACGGGGTTGTCTCTCTTGAAGTTCTTGCAATTGGAAGACCAGTGATTTGTTTTTTAGGTGGTAGGGGGATGCGTTTTGTCCCAAAAGCAATGCTAAATGAATTACCCATGATTAATGCTGATTCCAATACATTAGAAAATAAAATTATATCGGTAATGAAAATGAACCATGAGGA
Organism: Opitutia bacterium; assembly: GCA_018645475.1. Classification (GTDB taxonomy): domain Bacteria; phylum Verrucomicrobiota; class Verrucomicrobiia; order Opitutales; family Seribacteraceae; genus Seribacter. The sequence goes on along the minus strand of JABGWU010000266.1, from coordinate 34,001 downwards.
AAGAATTAGATTGGCTGAGCGGGGAATTTCTTATTTGAAAAATTGGCATGACCCGCGGCAAATAACTCAACGGGTTGTTAATGACTATAAAGCAGTTTTGTCTAGAAGGAATATGTCGTGCGTTTGAACGAATTGGTTTTAGTTGTTTCTTCAGAATATTCTCCAATCCCTGCGGCAGCGGCTTCTCGTGTAATACCATGGGTTGCCGAGCTAATGAAGCTAAGTTTCAAAACCGTTGTTTTGTCCTCATCTTCGGTTGCTGAAAATGAAAAATTAGTGGAAAAATCTTTTTTCCCAACTCCAAGTAATAAAGCGGCACTACCAATAAGGTTAATTCAAGAATTACTTCTTGGTTTTGATTTAGGATTAAGAATCTTTTTAAAAAAGAATAAAATCAGACTTTGTATCATTACATCGCCTCCTTTTTTTATGGCCAGTATATGTGCGTTTTTTGCTCGTTTATCCGGCATTGCTTATATTTTTGATGTGCGTGATCGTTATCCTCGTGTTCTTGCCGATCTAGAAGTTCTAAAATTATCGAGCTTTCTGGGTAGAATACTTCAAGGTGTAGAAACCTCGGTTTATCGCGGGGCAAAGCAAGTTACCACAGTGACTTTAGGATTATTTGAGGAAATTAAAGATGAATTTCCTGATGTCGATGTTCGTTTGGTACGAAACGGTTTTGATGAAAATATCTTTAATAAAGAATTACTTGGTAAAAGAAAAAATACTTCATTTACTGTTGTATATCACGGAAGGCTTGGGCGATTTTATGATCATGAAACTTATTTAAAAGTAATTGATTTAGTTGGGAAATTGGATTCTGAGATTCGTTTTTTAATGATTGGTGATCTTCCAGTTGAAATACTTTCATACCATAAGCCTAACTTACAAGTTATGCCAATGATGAGCCTAAAGGACCTAAGCGTCAAATTGGCAAGTTGTCACTTGGGGATTTGTTTATTAAGAGATTTACCAGCAATGAAAAGTGCATTTCCTGCAAAAGTTTATGATTATATTGGGGCGGGTCTACCTCAATTAGTTGGACCCGAAGGAGAGTTAAGCATGTCTATTTCAAAGATTGGTGCAGGAGTGAGTATTAAGAAAATTAACCCTGAAAAAATTGCCCGTACCATTATTGATCTTAAAAATAATCCGGATCAGTTATCGGCTATGCGAGATCAGGTAATTTTAAATCGTAAGAATTACGGGCGAAGAAAAATAGCTCAGTCTTATTTTCAATCTATTCATAAGATTCTATAAAATGCAAAGAAAGGAACACTGGAATGTAAGTAAGTTGGCCAAGTTGTCAGTTTGTCAAAGTATTGCCATGGCTGTTTGCGTTAGCGTGATTCTCTTTGCTTCTCCAACGAGCGAGACCTTGTTTCAGGTTAATCGAGAACGCCTTTTTATTTATGCTTTAATTTTTGGTTTTTCTTTTCTATTGGCCGGTGAAATTACAGGATTATTTGTTACTAATAATGGTCAAAAGCTTTTATGGAAGCGGCTAGTTCTCGCTCTTTTATCATCCGGGTTCGGAGCTTTGGGACTTTTATTGTCTGTTTGGATTATAGAATTTGATTTTGTCGGTCGTTTTGCTGTCCTTAAAATAGTATTTGGGACCGGGGCTCTAAGTTATATTTTCCTTTCATTTCAACATTCAATCAGTAGTCGAAACTCCTTGAGAGTACTTGCTTTATTTGATGAAAATCGCTTTCAGCAATTAAAATCATATCTAGGTCGTGGGTCAGATGATATTCTTTGGGTTGATACTAGGAAACCTTTATCGGAGTGTGCGACGGTAAAGTATTGTGATCATAAAGGAGTAGATATTATTCTCTTAGATCAGAAGAATGAAGACAAACTGAAATTAGATGTTATGGATTTGCTTGCGTCAGGAGTTCGGATCCTTGAGGTTGAATCTTTTGTAGAATCTTTATGCCATAAAATTCCTTCTTCAGAAGTTGATAGTACATGGCTAACTAAATTGGATTTGCGGCAACGAGACCCAATTGTTCGTAGAGTAAAGCGAGTGTTAGATTTGTTTTTTTCAGTCGTGGGTTTGATAATTTCTTTTCCCTTGTTGTTGATCGCCTGTTTAGCAATTGCCTTGGAGTCAGGTTTTCCGCTTTTTTTTCACCAAAGGCGTTCGGGTTTACTGGGGCAAACCTATGTTTTACACAAGCTTAGAACCATGCGACAAAATGCTGAATCTAGAGGTGCTGAGTGGGCTAAAGAAGGGGACGCACGGGTCACGCGGGTCGGGCGATTTTTACGAAGATGGAGAATCGATGAAATTCCTCAATTTTGGAATGTGTTAAAAGGTGAAATGTCAATTGTCGGACCTCGTCCGGAGAGACCCGAATTAGAAAATGAAATTAATGAACGTCTCCCTTTTTGGAAATGTCGATATCTTGTGAAGCCTGGACTGACAGGTTGGGCACAAATTCGCTTTCGATATGCATCTGATATGGAAAGTTCGGAAGAGAAATTAGCATACGATTTGTATTATGTTAAAAATGCCTCTTTCTTTCTTGATTTGGAGATTATGTTGTCAACTTTACGATCCCTAACTAAAGGCAGTAGGTAATGAAGATTCTTGTTACGGGGGGAGCGGGTTATATTGGTAGCCACACTACGCTCGCTTTGCTTAAAGCAGGGTTCGATGTGGTTGTGCTAGATAACTATTCCAACTCAAGTAAAATCGCATTGAAGCGAGTCATGAAATTAGCTTCAAAGGAAGCAAGTGTAATAGAAGGTAATATTTTAGATTCTTCCTTGATGAGATCGGTTTTTAGTTCACACACCGATCTATCTGCAGTCATTCATTTCGCTGCACTAAAAGCTGTTGGGGAATCAACAAAAGATCCTTTGAGATATTATGAAAATAATGTAGCTGGATCCATTGTGCTTCTACAGGAAATGGAGAGGGCAGGGGTTAATAATTTAGTGTTCAGTTCATCTTGTACTGTCTATGGAGAACCCCAAGAGTTACCCATTGATGAATCTCATCCTATCGGAAGCGTCTCCAGTCCCTACGGGAGAACAAAATCGATGATGGAGGAGGTAATTATGGATGCCTGTTCCGCTAATTTTAATCTCAAGGCTGCTTTACTACGCTATTTTAATCCAGTGGGGGCTGATAAGAGTGGAGAAATCGGAGAAAATCCCAATGGTATTCCGGATAATTTAGTACCTTTTGTCTGCCAAGTTGCCACGGGGAAATTGCAAAAGCTCAAGGTTTTTGGTTCTGATTATCCTACGAGGGATGGAACCGCTGTTAGAGACTATCTACATGTTACTGATCTTGCTGAGGCACACTTAAAGGCGTTGGAAGCTTTACCCAAAAATGATGGAGTTTTAACCTGTAATCTTGGAACAGGAAAGGGGCACTCAGTATTGGAGTTAATTCAAACTTTTGAAAAAGTTACTGGTGTAAATATTCCCTACGAATTAGCAGATCGTCGTGAGGGAGATATTACAGAAGCATGGGCAGATCCTAGTTACGCACAAAAAATATTGAACTGGAGTGCGAGATATTCCCTAGATGAAATGCTTAGTGATGCATGGAATTGGCAAACGAAAAACCCTGAAGGGTACACGGGCTGATTTTGCTAAGGGTGGAGCTGGTAATTTTTAGGATTTAATCCGCGCAGTTTAATTGCATTTCTTATTTCGGATAAATCCAATCGATCTCCAATTTTAATTTTTTGATTTCGAAAATCATGCAAATTCAATTCCAATACAAACTGTATGTTTTTCGAATGCGAAGGTACACCGTTTAAATCAAATGGCTTGGCTGCATGGATTTCCATTAATTTTCCTTTTGGAGAAAAGTAGGCAATATCCAAGGGAATTCTCGTATTTTTCATCCAAAACTTTTGAGGTGTTCCATACTCAAAAACAAAAAGCATTCCAGTCCCAGGTTCCATTTTTTTTCTATACATTAACCCTTTTTGTCTTTCCTCAGGTAATATCGCGAGTTCTGCTTTAATTTTTGCCTCTCCGATTTGAAATGTAAAATATTGTTGTTCAATCTGTTTGTTTTGTTCTTCTGATTTTCCTTTTTTACATGAAGAAAATGCAAGTAGAATTAATAGCGAAAATTGAAAATTGAGAATTACCTTAATTTGTTTCATTATCATAACTCATGAAAGATCTTCTTAATCAAATCAAGCGACTTCGTGTTTTAGTAATAGGGGATGTAATGCTGGATCGATATGTAATTGGCGGTGTTCATCGAATTTCTCCTGAAGCCCCCGTGCCTGTATTGACTGTCGAAGAGGAAAAGATTGTCGCGGGTGGGGCGGCAAATGTAGCGCTAAATGCTGCAGCTCTTGGTGCTAATGTGGAAGTATGTGGATGGTTTGGCGATGATAGTCAAGGGGAGCAATTAAGAGCATTACTTGTTGATAAAGGTGTGCAGGTTGATGAATCGTTCTTATTTTCTGGTGCCCCAACAATCAGTAAAACAAGAGTCACTTCATCCAATCATCAAGTGTGTCGAGTTGACCGGGAGAATGATCCTGATTCTTACATACCGGATCTTGCTATTTTAAAAGAGATTTTGGTCTCAAAAGTAACTTCTTCTGATGTCGTTATAGTGTCAGATTATGGAAAGGGTTTCGTGGGTAATGAATTACTTCGATTAATTCGGGAAAACGCATCTTTTGTTTCGATTGATCCTAAACCAAGTCGATTACTTCATTATCAAAGTCCTGATCTATTAACCCCGAATCGGTTAGAGGCTCTTGAATTGGCTGGTAAGTCTCGTTTAACGAAGCACGAGTTTCCGAAAACTGAGGTTGTTCAAGAAATTTTTAAAAAATTCTCTCCGAATAAGTTGGCGATAACTTTGGGTTCAGATGGCATGCTTTTGGCTCAAGATGAGAAAATAAAAAAGATTATTCCTACTGCCGCTCGAGAAGTATTTGATGTATCTGGTGCAGGAGATACAGTGATTGCTGTGCTTTCGATGGCATTGGTTTCAAATGGAAGTTTTGAGCAGTCTGCACAATTGGCTAATTTGGCTGCTGGTATAGTAGTAGGAAAAGTAGGTACAGCTTCTGTTACTACCGAAGAAATCCTTTCAGTATTGTAAGTGTTTTCATGACTCGAGCAATTTTTTTAGACCGAGATGGCACTCTTATTCAAGATGTTCATTACTTAAAAGATCCAGCTGACATTAAAATTATTAAAGGAGTCTCCGAGGCTCTGCGTAAAATTAAAAATGCAGGTTACCTTATGTTTATGCATACTAATCAGTCGGGCATTGCCCGAGGATATTATGACTGGGAAGATGTTCATGCATGTAACCAAAAAATGTTGGAATTGTATAAATTAAATACAGATTTTTGGGACGGTATTTGTATCGCACCTGAATCTCCAGATGGTGAAGAACTTGGATATCGAAAACCTTCTGAAAAGTACGAATTGGAAATGGTACAAAAATATAATTTAACCCCATCGTTATGCTGGATGATAGGGGATAAATGGATTGATGCAGAAACGGGATTAAGATCAAACATGAATGCAGCCTTGGTAAGAACGGGAAAAACCATCCCAACAGAAACCGAAATTCTTGCATCTGCCCAAAAAGTGCCAATTTGTGAGGATCTCTCTTCTTTCTGCAGATCCCATTTATTCTAAATCTTATGAATTTAAAATTACCCAGTAAGTGGAGAGTCTTGAGTGATCATATGCACGCGGATTGCAGGATTTTCGAAGTGCATAAACGAAAAATGCTTCGTGAGTCAGACCAAAAAGAGGGCGAGTTCTATGTGATTGAGACAAATGACTGGGTAAATGTTTTACCTGTTACTTCTAATCAGGAAATTATTCTGGTTAGGCAATTTAGATACGGAACAGAAGGTTATTCTTTGGAACCACCGGGTGGAGTGATTGAAAAAGGAGAAGATCCGATATTAGCCGGTCAACGGGAACTACTTGAAGAAACCGGTTATTCTGGCAAAAATCCCAAGATAATTGGAAATGTTTTTGCGAATTCTGCGATAATGGCGAACCGATGCCATTTTTTAATGTTAACCGATGTGGAAAAGTCAGCAGATGTCTCATTTGACCCCCATGAAGAGTTGGAAACCGTAAAAGTGCCGATTGGAAGTTTGAGAGATTTGGTGAAGTCCGGTGAGATTTCTCATTCTATTGGAGTTAATGCCATATTTCATCTCATGATGGAATTGGAGATAGGCTAAACCCTTTATTACAACATTCATTCCATTCTTATCTCGTTGGGCTTTGCTTCTTTACGAAATCATGTGGAGGTGATATACATAACGCCAAAATGAGTGATCTCTTAACTGTACTTCAAGACACTGCTGACCCTCGTCCCGAGAAGTTGGCAAAAATTCTAGGATCCACTCCACAGGAAGTTGAAAATGAGTTGGAAGAGTTACGGAGAAATAAGACTTTGCTAGGCTGGATGCCAATATTGAATCCTATTCAGGGTCAATCAGAACAAGTTAGGGCAGTGATTGAGGTTAAAATAAGCCCTGAAAGGGAGGGAGGGTTTGATAGAATGGCTCTCCGTATTTCTAAGTTTGAAGAAGTTGAATCCTGTTATTTGATGTCTGGTGGATATGATCTTTTAGTATTTGTTACTGGTAAGAATCTTAAGTCTGTTGCTTCGTTCATATCTGAACGGTTAGCCACAATTCAAGGCGTACTTTCAACTGCCACTCATTTTCTATTGAGACCATATAAGGATCACGGGCATCTTTTGGCTGAGGAAACTGAAAATCAAGAAAAACCCTCGATCAGTCCCTGAATCTCATGAATTCTGAAAATTTTATAGCAGATCATGTTAAGAACTTACCACGCTCGGGGATTAGAGATTTTTTTGCAATTGTTTCGGAAATGCCCCAAGCAATTTCTTTGGGAATTGGAGAACCTGATTTTGTAACTCCATGGAAAATTCGCGAAGCCTCTATCTTTGCATTAGAGCAGGGTAAAACATCATACACGGATAATCGAGGATTGCTTTCATTAAGGAAAGAAATTTCAAAATATTGCACTTCTTTCTTTGGACCAGATTATGATCCAGTATCTGAAATACTTGTTACAGTAGGGGTGTCCGAAGCAATTGACATTGCCTTGCGTTCAATTCTGAATCCAGGTGATAAGGTTTTATACCATGAACCTTGTTATGTTTCGTACGCCCCAAGTGTCACTTTAGCTTTTGGAGAACCTATTCCAGTTGCAACTACCCCTGGTCAAGAGTTCTCATTAGATCCTGAAGCCTTTGAGAAAGCATGGCAACCAGGGTGTAAGGTATTAATGCTTAATTTCCCAACCAACCCAACGGGTGGAACGGCTGATCGAGAAAAATTGGAACGACTAGCTAAATTTGCAAAAGAGAAAGACCTTATTGTAATTAGCGATGAAATTTATGCTGAATTAACCTACGAAGGTGATCATGTCAGCATTTCATCATTACCAGGGATGAAGGAGCGTACTTTACTTTTACACGGGTTTTCCAAGGGATTTGCAATGACAGGCTTTCGAGTAGGTTTTGGATGTGGTCCAGATTGGTTGATTGAAGCGATGATGAAAATTCATCAGTATTGTATGATGTGTGCACCAATTTTAAGCCAGGAAGCGGCCATTGAGGCATTGAGAAATGGGACAGAAGATGTTTTGCAAATGCGAGATCAGTATCATAAAAGACGAGACTTTGTTGTCCGTCGCTTTAATGAAATTGGGTTTAATTGTCATCTTCCTCGTGGATCTTTTTACGCTTTTCCTTCTATTTCGAGTACAGGCTTAAATGAAATTGATTTTTGTCATCGATTACTTCGTGAACAGGAGGTTGCTGTTGTTCCGGGCACGGCCTTTGGCGAGCATGGTGTAAATCACGTCCGTGCAAGTTTTTCCACTTCCTATGATAAATTGGTGGATGCGACTGATCGAATTGAGAAATTTGTTTACTGTCTTGATTCTGAAAATAAAGAACCCGCTGCGGTTTAATTCTTTTTCTATGATTTTTAAAATGCTCTCATTATGAGCCTTATACAAAGTGTTGCCATTGTTGGCCGTCCTAATGTGGGCAAAAGTCGTTTGTTTAATAGACTGGCTGGACGGAGAATCTCCATCGTGCATGATCGTCCGGGCGTGACTCGTGATGTTGTTGTTGCCGATAGTCCCGAGGGTTATAGTCTGATGGATACGGGAGGAATCGGAATGCTCCCAGAAATGACCCCCACAGAAATTCAAGATGCAACGGAATATCAGGCAGATTTTGCGATCCGTGCTGCTGATTTACTTCTATTTGTTGTAGATGGAAGAGAGGGGCTCATTCCACTCGATGAGACGCTCTCAAAAAAATTCAGAAAAATGGGTAAGGACCCAATTTTAGTGGTTAATAAATTGGATGAACCGGAAAAAATTTATTCAATCTCTGAATTTGACCGGTTAGGTTTTAGAAATGTAGTTGGAGTTTCGGCTGAGCATGGGAATGGATTCGAAGATTTACTCGAAGAAATAAGAGGGAAGATTCCTCTTAATGATAATATTTTACCTTCGGGCGATAAAGCAGAGCGAACAAGAATAGCTTTTATAGGTAGACCTAATGTCGGGAAATCTTCTTTGTGCAATCGTCTACTTGCAATGGATCGTCTAATTGTAAGCGATGTTCCTGGTACCACTCGAGAAACAGTTGAATTAGACTTAGATTTTAAAGTTGAAGAAACCGGCGACTCATGGAAATTTCGGCTTTATGATACTGCTGGTTTAAAGAGGCATAAACGCATTGATACATCGCTAGATTTCTTTTCCGCAGTCCGTACTAAAAAAGCAATTGAATCTGTTGATGTTGTTTTTCTTGTTCTTGATGCTAGGGAAGGAGTAACTAAACAGGATAAAATTATGGCTGATCATGTTCTTAAAGAAGGAAGAGCATTGTCCATACTGGTTAATAAATGGGATCTTGCCTTAGAAAGTTTTAGGAAAGATCCTTTGCCTGGATATGAATCCGAGAAAGACTTTAGAAAAAGTTATATTAAATCAATTCGTAAAGAGCTTTTTTTCCTCCCGGACTCGCCTATTAGTTTTGTGTCAGCTTTGACCGGATATTCTATCAAAGATTTCTTACAAGTCGCTCGCGACCTAGATTCCAGAATGGATAAAGCTCTTTCCACCTCCGCTCTCAATAAAGTAATAGGAGAAATGTGGGAACACCGCCCGCCGGCTAAAGTTAAGGGGAAACGATTTAAAGTTTATTATGCCGTTCAAGTAGAAAGCCGACCTTTCCGAATCAAACTTTTTTGTAATAGAGAAGAAAAATTAAACGACCAATACCGGCGTTATCTCGAAAAAGGCATTCAGCAAAAATTTGGTTTAGCAGGATGCCCTCTTAAATTTTCTCTTGCCGGTAAAGAAATCCGCTACCAAGAAGAAAAAACCTAAGCAAATATTTAATTGAATGAATTAAAGCCGTTTTTACGGCTTTTTTTTTGCCATTTTCGTTGTGTGACCAAGTTTAATTCTTTTTTCTAAATTTCTTTATGACCTCTCAAACTTACAAAATTGCATTCTTTGGCTCGGATGAAATTTCTCTGCCTTTTTTAAATTTTTTAAATGACCAATGCCCTTTTGTTCATGTGAGTGCTGTACTCACGCAACCGGACCGAAGGTCAGGCAGGGGGCGAAAAATGGCTTCTAATGCGATTAAAACATGGGCGGAAAATCATTCCATTTCTTGCCGAAGCCCCGAAAAACCCTCTGATCTTGAATGTGATTGGCTACGAGAGCAGAACATCGACCTTATTTTGGTAATGGCTTACGGGCATATTTTAAAAAAATCGTTTTTAACATTGGCGCCAGCTGGTTGTTTCAATTTTCATGCTTCTATTCTTCCTAAATATCGAGGAGCTTCTCCAATAGAAACTGCAATTGCGATGGGTGAGGACAATACGGGCGTAACTCTTATGAGGGTTGTTCCTAAAATGGATGCCGGGCCAATTGTTGATTTAGAATCCTTGGACATAGAGCAGGCTGATACTGGGAAAAGTGTGAGATCAAAGATTGCTGATTCATGTGTGCCCCTAATTCAAAGAAATATCCAGAATTTGCTTGTAAGAAATATAAATGAAAATCCCCAAGATCCTGTTTTAGCAACTTATTGTAGAAAAATAAATAAAGCAGATGGACATCTTGACTTTTCCGCAAAGGCATCACATTTGGTCGATCGCATAAGGGCTTTCAGATCATGGCCAGGTTGTGGTTTATTAATTGACGGACAAAAATTTCGAATTGGATCAGCTAAGTCTCTAGAAAATAATATTTTATTAGATGTCGGGGTAACTCAAATAGATTCGGATGGAAATGTAATGATCGGCACTGGGGAAGGTATTCTCATCCTACATGAATTACAAAGACCAGGAGGTAAAATGCTTAAATCATCAGATTTTTTAAGAGGCTATGAATTTCCTGTTGGGCAAACTCTTGAATCTTATGACATGGCACAACTCGTAATTCCCACAAAAGAGTAGAGTATACTTAATCACAAAAGATTTCTTGCTTCCATGTAATAATTATTTCATTTTAAATTTTGGTGATTGGATTAATAGTCAAGTTTATGGGAATATTTTAATGGCGATTTCAGTAAAAGCATTTTTTACATTTCTTTTTATTTGCTCTTGGAGTGTTTGTTCCTTTGCGGACATCACGGTTCGTGTTGCTAATCTAAAGCAGGATATGGAATTGGTCTCTCGCGAGTTGGCGGGTTTGAGGACAGAAGTAGAATTATTACGAAGGGAGAATGCTCAATTGCGCATTCAAGTCGAACAATCCACACGTAAACAATCTTCAAATGTGGGTAATTCCACTCAAGTATTACAAAGAATTTCTGACCGCATGGTTTCTATTGAGAATCGATTAAACCAAAACGAAAAATCTCAATTAGCTTTGCAGAAAAGCATTGAATTAAAAATAAAAGATTTGATTTCCCAAATGAACAAGGGTTTCGATCAAGTTGGTTCGCCTCCTTCAATTTCTTCTTCAACCCCAAAATTTGAACAGAATTATCCACAGAAAGGATTTGTTCATGTTGTTGAAAAAGGCGAAACCATTTCGAGTATTGCAAAGAAATACAAATCCCAAACGAAATGGATTATAAATGCCAATCAAATTGTTGATCCTAAGAAAGTCTTTATAGGTAAAGAATTATTTGTTCCTCAAAAATAACTTTTATGTCTAAAGCATCGTCAAGGTTAGGTAGGGGATTAGGTAGCTTAATTGCTGGGGGTACTCAGGCAAAGACTGAAAATCCATCCATTCCCTCTACGAGTTCAATTGATTTAAAATCGGCAGATCCCTCGAATCTTTCTGCGATATCAAACAAAAACCAACATACCGGAACTGATTTAGGAATAGAAAACTTATTTGAAATATCCACGGACCTATTAGTACCGAACCCTTATCAACCTCGGAAGGTAATTGAACCAGACGCAATAGTCGAATTGGCTGCAAGTATCAAAGCAGAAGGTCTTTTGCAACCAGTGGTTGCTCGTAAGGTTGGGGATGTTTATGAACTTGTTGCTGGGGAAAGAAGATGGCGTGCTCATCAACACTTGGGTCGAAATAAAATATTAGTCCGAATTTTATCTGCCTCAGATATTTCTTCGGCGTCTCTATCTTTGATTGAAAATCTTCAAAGGGAAGGGTTAAACCCCATTGAGGAAGCGATGGGTTACCATTCTCTTATTAATGAATTTAGTTTAACTCAAATAAAAGTTGCAGAGCGTGTTGGAAAAAGTCGTGCTCATGTGGCTAATTTATTGAGGCTTTTACAGTTAGATGATGAATTAAAGGTATTTCTGTCTTCCCAAAAACTGAGCATCGGTCATGCAAAAGTTCTTCTTGGGGTGGAAAATTTAGAAGCGAGGAATAAACTTGGCAAAAAAATTGTCGAAGAGGGATTGACTGTTCGAGAATGTGAGAGAGCGGTTGAAGAGCTTCGCAATCCGAAAAAATTTACTAAAAAAATGAATAGTAAAAATATCAATCTTTTTTCTCATTTTGAAAAAGATGCACAACAATCGCTTAGCAGAAAAGTATCCATACAATCTGATAATTCTGGACATGGGCGAATTACTTTATCTTTTAGTGGCGAAAATGATTTACTTCAACTATTAGAAAACCTTGGAGTCGGAATTGATTAAACGAGGTTGCCTTTTTTTCCAAAAATTGGCATGATGACCTTTTTCTTTTAAAAATGATCGTTTTTCTTACTACTCTTTTGATTCTGTTGTGCTTGGTCGTTGTATTGCTTATTATGATACAAAGAACTTCTGGGGGCATGGGTTCTGCCCTTGGTGGGGGAGCCGCAGATCAAGTTCTTGGTGCTGGTTCAGCTGCCCAACTAACTAAGATGACGGTTTGGTTCATTCTCGGATACTTTATTTTGTCTTTCGCCCTCTATGCCTTCTACCAAAGTGAAGCAGGCGGTTCCGATAATCTTCAAAGGCTTGGCACAGGTACGCCTGTTTTACAATCAGATCCATTACAAGCCATTCCTAATCCTGTTGGTGCTGCTGATGCGACATCTATGCCTAATCCGGATGAGGTTCCATCACCCACGCCTGTTGATCAAACTCCTGTTGTGAATGAATCCGCACAAGAGATTAATTCGAGTAAGTAGAGAAATATTTCTGCTTCCGAATCTTTTCTTTTTTTTCCTTTTTTTCTTCGGTTGTTTTAAAACCCACTTTTTCCTAGAGGGAAAAACTGCTTTTCCTGCCAGAGGATTTGCAAAGATCCTAACAAAAGATGAAGCATCTGATCGTTTGGATAGATATCGCTCTTTTATTGTTAGAGATTTAAATACTACTAGTTTTCACAAGGCATATGCATTTCGTTTTAGATTGCGACACATGCCAAGAAGGGGAGAAGAGTTTTCTAAAACCGGTACAATATTTGGATTAGCCCTTGGGCATGGACTTTCTCGAATTGATTTAGATTCAATTGATTCTGGGGTCCCTACTACAAAGTTTCTTTTGTATAATGGACCAAGGCCGAAAGTTTGGAAATTTTCATCTAGTGAGCAAGAAAGTAAATTATTACAGGATGCTGAACTTTTTAAACCAATTCTAAATGGAATGAATCAATCAACTTTCGATTTGCTTATGCCTTTTGTATTTTGGAATGCCACTTATATCAAATCTGGCAAAGTTGCAGGTCGTCCTTCCCACCTTTATTCCTTTTTACCTCCCCAATGGGTTAAAGATATCCGTCCCGATATCAAAGAAATTGTTATGGCACTTGATCAAAGTTATGAAGCACCATTACGTATTGAAACTTTTTCTAGATCGAATGTGCCGTCTCGCACTTTTATTTTAAATGGTATGAAAAAAATTGCTGACCATTGGATTGTAAAATCCCTTGATTGTAAAAATCTCCAAGATCGATCAAACACTCGATTTGAAGTAACTTCGGCTGCTTTAAATCTCGATCTTGATATGTCTCTTTTTTCTCCTGGTGGATTACTAGGAACTCCGGTCATCCCTTTGGATACTTTCATATCCACAAAATAAAAATAGGAAATCTTGACAAAAAAAGTTTGTTTGCTTCTTTAACATTCTAAAAATTGTAATTTAATATATGAAAAACGGATACCTATCTTCATGGGCAAAAAATGTCTCTCCATCTCCTACCTTAGCAGTTGACGCAAAAGCAAAAGCACTCAAAGCCGCTGGCGAGGATGTCTGTGGATTTGGAGCCGGCGAACCTGATTTTGATACACCCTCTTTTATCAAAGATGTATGTGCTCAGGCACTCGCGGATGGGAAGACCAAATATGCCCCCGCTGCCGGTATTCCGGATCTTCGTAATGCTTTAGCTCAAAAATATCATGAGAAAGGTGTCCTTTCTGAAAAGAATCCAGCTCAAGTAATTGTGAGTCCCGGCGGAAAATATTCCTGCTATCTTGCTATTCTTGCAACCTGTGGTCCCGGGGATGAGGTAATTATTCCAGCTCCGTATTGGGTTAGCTATCCGGAAATGGTTAAATTGGCCGGTGCCACACCAAGAATCGTTTTTGCTGGTGACAATCAAGGATTTAAGGTTACACCAACACAAATTGAAGAGGTGCTTTCCCCGTCATCCAAATTGATTATCTTAAATAGTCCATCTAATCCAACCGGTTGTCTTTACAGTCATCAGGAAATGGAGGCGATTGTTGAGTTGGCTTGTAGGCATGATCTGTTGATTATGTCTGATGAGATTTATGAATATTTACTTTACGATAATGCTGAACATTTTAGCCCGGCATCTTTTAGTCCTGAAGCAGCTGATCGGGTAATCACTGTTTCCGGTTTTAGTAAAACATTTTCGATGACCGGATGGCGCCTCGGTACCTTGGTTGCAAATCCAACTATTACTAAAGCAGTGGCTGATTTGCAAAGCCAGACTACTTCAAACGCAACTACATTTGCCCAATTTGGTGCCTTAGCAGCGATGGAGAATTGGGATCAAGCGATGGACGCTGTACAGGGTATGCTTATTCATTTTGATCGGCGAAGGTTGAAATTACTAGATGGTTTGCAAGGCATCTCGGGAATTACCTGTCAGCGTTCAGAAGGTGCGTTTTATCTTTTTCCCAATATTTCCTCTTATGGATTAAGCTCGGAGGATTTTTCCGCCCGTTTACTGGAAGAAGAAAAAGTAGCTGTCGTTTCAGGACACGCTTTTGGAGCCGAGGGTTATATTAGATTAAGCTACGCGACTGCTGATGAAATCATTGAAAATGGGCTTAATCGTATACGAAAATTCTGTAACAATCTTAATTAAGCTTTAGATCAATAGAATTTATTTGTTGACGAAAGAAATGATGTGTTAAGTATTAGATTTAACAATTTATATATGAAACTATTAATCAAAATTACATTTCTTTTTTGTACATTAACTTCATTTGTTTTTGGACAATCAACGAAACTTACACTTACTGACGCACTTAAAACGAACGAGCCTTCTAAGGTAAGCTCTGGTATGAGGAAAGGGGTAACTAGCGGTTACTACTTGGGTTTTAATAGTTTAGCCGATGAAATGAGAGAACTCCGCAGATCGCAGGACATACCAACTACGAGCGGTTTCTTTAAGTCTCTTTATATTGATTTTCATTATGCCAATCAGGAATTTAACGGAAATTTCTTTACTGATGAAGCTGAAGCTTCTTCTGTCTCAGATGAACCGATTGAGAATAGTTTGTATGGTTTGACTTTTGGATTCAAGCTTGGTGATAATCCGAATCTAATTGTCCGAGTTCCACTTTCGATATCTGAGTTTGATGTGGGCAATCTTGATGATAGTGGAATGGTCTCAGGAATTGAATTATTTCCTAATTACCAAATTAATCAATATGTAGCATGGGGAGTTAATATTGCACACATCAATTCATCCAGTGATTTTCCAATATTCGACGAATCAATGACAAGTACATCTTTTGAAGTAATGGCTGAATCTAGCGAAGCATACGGTATGAATTGGTCTGGTCGATTATCACTTGGAAGATATTTTCCTAGTAATGAAATGAATGATCAGTCCTTTTGGTTATTCAAATTTGGATTAGGTCTCCATTATCATATGCACAAGAATTTTACTATGCTGCCATTTTTAAGATACAACATTTCTACTGGGGATACGCTTACTGATTCCGATTGGTTAGAGTTCGGTTCCGAGTTTATATTGATGCCAAACGCCCCATGGAATTTTAGCCTTGGAATTGCTGGTATAGGAGGGCATCAAGTGATTGAGCATGGAATGGAGTTTTATCTTTCCACAAAAGCAAATTTTTAATCTTTGATCATTAAATACACCATGAAGAATATAAATTTCTATACTTTCGCATTTATCATACTAACTAGCTTCGTGATTTCCAGTTGCACCAGAACTGCAAATAAAACAGGCCCTATTAAACCATATCCTGAAATTACAAACGATATCGAAATCGGTGAGCCTGTAAGAGGTGAGGGAACAAGAGCAGAATTGCTTGGGTTCATTCGTTGGGGAGACCCTGGGCGAGCAACTTTTCGGGCTAGACCCCAAGAGCATGATCTTGGTGGTGCCGTGGTTAAGCAGTCTATGCAGTCTGCCGTTTACAAAGCATTGGATGGGCAACCCGACCATTTTATAGTTGATCCACACTTTCATACCGTGGAACACAATTTCCTGATTTTCAAAACAGCTAAAACTCAAGTTGTTGGCCGTCGGGCAACCAATAAAAATTACCGACAAGTTAAGAGATTTAATACCGATGATACGGAGACTCAGTTGTTAGATGATTCTCCTCAAACTTATACTGTCGAAAGAAATGGTCGTGAAGCCACTAAGATTACAACTTCTGGGAATATTACTCCATATGTAACTGCTTCTGCGAATGTTTATGATACCTCAGCGGGAGTACAAATTTTGGATTTAGATGCACCTTCTGATAATGCAGCTTCGCCTGCGAACTTAGGTTCTTCAATGCAACAATTGGAGCTTAAGATGCAGGAATTAAATCGTAGGATTCAGGCTTTAGACCGATAATCTTTTTCGAAACTTTACCTTGGATCTTGAACTAAGATTTACAGACCTAATTTCTTAGCTTCTGTTGGATTTTCAAGCATTGCTTGCTTGAATTCTTGAACATCAAAATCCTTCACAATAAAATCTTCGTTTTTTAAAGTCGGAGTTTTGTTTTGGCTACTGCATTCAATCAAGTCTGACATTCTGCTTGGGTTTTGGATGACATCCACCACTTCAAGTTTAAGGTCTACCTGTTTGAAATATTCCAATGCATCAATGCACCAGGGACAGCCTTGCTTAATATATAAAATTGGTAAGCTCATATTAATTAATTTATTTTCTGTTTAACTAGTTATTAAAGCGAATAGATAAGATTCTTTGTTTTGCATTTTTTAAAAGTACTATCATGCTAATTTAGTGTGGGTAAGAGGCAAGAAGTGAAAAAAAAGAATAGTACATTTATTCATGTCAAAGGTGCTCGTGAAAATAATTTAAATAATGTTACCGCCTTTTTTCCCCGTGGACAACTAACAGGTGTAACGGGCGTAAGTGGTTCTGGTAAGTCCTCTCTCGTATTCGATGTTTTGGCTGCAGAGGGGCATAGGAAGTATGTTGAAAGTTTGTCTACCAAAGCACGGCAGGCATTGGAGAAAGTTAGGCGACCAGATGTAGATTATGTTGAAGGTTTATCACCTGTTCTTTCAATTGAGCAAGCGGTTGCAGGGGCAACTGGACCTCGAAGTACTCTAGCCACGGCAACAGAAATTGCAGATTATTCTAGGTTACTTTGGGCAACTGTTGGTTCTCCCTACTGTCCTCTAGATGGAGCAAGTGTTTCAAAAAGGAGTCTTGATGATTGCGTTGATCAGTTATTATGCGATGCAATGGAGAAAAAGATTTTGATTTTGGCCCCGATTTTTGAAGCAAAAGCTTCAATTCTTAGGGAGGAATTGCCTAATTTTGAAAGAAGGGGTTTTCAGCGAGTTCGAATTGAGGGAGACATTAAGCGATTAGATGATCGAGATCTGATTCCAGAAAAAACAAAGGGACGAATACTTCAAGTAGATTTGGTGGTTGATCGAGTGCAGGTTGATCAAAATAGTCGAAGTCGATTGTCTGATTCTCTGGAATTAGCTTTTAATGAAGGGGAAGAGAGGGCTTTTGCTCTAATAGAAACTGCTGATGGTTCTTATGAAGAAGTTTTTTTTTCTCAAGGTTATGCATGTGAAAAATGTGGTTTAAGCTACCCTAATTTAACCCCGAGACATTTTTCATGGAATCATCCGGATGGTGCTTGTGAAACTTGTGGCGGTCTAGGACAGGTTCTTTCTTTTCGAGAGGACTTAATTATTCCAGATGTGTCACTTTCATTAGCCAAAGGTGCAGTTAAGGCATGGAGACTTGGATCAAGAAAAATGGTTAATTTGAGAAAGAATATTCTAAAACAACTTTCTGAACAGATGCCACTTGACTTAAAGTTGCCATGGTCTGATTTACCCAAGGAAACAAAAAAATTTCTCTTGCATGGAGATGAAATTACCAAGTTTGAAATAAAACTCCAGATTGGGCGTGGTAAGGCAAAGAAACAGACATTTCCCGGCATTTTAAAAGATCTTTCTCAAACTATGAGGAGTACAAGTAGTGAAAGTTTACGAACACGATTATTAAGCTATCAAATTGGCACAACTTGTTCGACTTGTTCCGGGCACCGGCTTTCATCTTTTTCTCGTTCAGTTTTGTTGGGAGAAAAATCTTTTGACTATTTTTTATCACTTCCTTCTGAGGAAGCTTGGCAATTTGTATTAAATAATGTTTTAAAAAATGCTAAGTACAAAAAAGTTTTTGATGCTATAAATGGATTGGAGCAAAGACTGGGCTTTCTCAATCAAGTTGGACTAGGCTATCTTAATTTAGATAGGCCATATTCAACATTAAGTGGTGGAGAGGCTCAAAGGGCTCGTTTAGCCACACAACTTGGAATGGGTTTAGTTGGAGTTATTTACGCACTGGACGAACCTAGCGTGGGTTTGCATCCCTCTGACCATCATCGTTTAATCGAAGTCCTCTACGGTTTACGTGATAGAGGAAATACAGTTGTGGTTGTTGAACATGATGCAGATACCCTTCTTGCCTGCGATCATTTGTTGGAGGTTGGACCTGGGCCCGGAACTCAAGGGGGAGAATTAATGTTTTCTGGTGATGTTAGGTCTTGCATGAAGGATGATGGTAGTTCGACCGGACCTTTTCTTTCCGGTAAGGAAAAAGTTGAAAAAGATGGTATTGATAAACTTCCGACAAAAGCTGAATTGACCATACGCTCTGCTCGGGCAAATAATCTTAAGAAAATTGATGTGTCTTTTCCAGTTGGTCTTCTTACAGTTGTTTGTGGAGTTTCGGGGTCCGGTAAAAGTACACTGGTTAATGAAGTCCTTGCCAAGTCGGCCGCCAATCAATTGCATCGCGCAAAACAATTACCAGGTGCTCATTCTGGAATTGAAGGAGTTGAATTTTTCGATCAAGCCGTTCGGGTGGATCAATCTCCTATTGGGAAAAGTCCCCGTTCTAATCCAGCCACATATGTTAAGCTTTTCGATTTACTGAGAAAGTTATTCTCTCAATGTTCATTAAGTCGAATTCGTGGATATAGTCCCGGTCGGTTCAGTTTTAATTTACCTGGCGGGCGCTGCGAGCGATGTAAGGGAGATGGAATGGTCAAGTTAGATATGCAATTTCTTGCTGATGTCTTTGTTGAATGCGAGAGTTGCAAAGGGCAGCGTTATAATCGGGAAACCTTGGAGGTACGCTTTAAGGGTTATAATATTGCCGATATTCTTGCCATGACTATTTCTGATGCAAGAGAACTCTTTTTAAAAAATCCTTCAGTTCTTGCTAAACTAGATACTTTGGAGGCTGTAGGTCTAGGCTACTTAAAATTAGGTCAGCCCTCAAACACACTTTCTGGAGGAGAGGCGCAACGCCTTAAACTTTCTTTGGAGTTGAGTCGCAAGCAAAGTGGTAAAGTACTTTATTTGTTAGATGAACCAACCACAGGCCTGCATTGGTTGGATATTCAGCGTCTTATGAATTTATTATTTAAACTTAGAGATGCTGGTAATACAATCATCGTAATTGAACATAACCTTGATGTCATTCGCCTAGCAGATCATATTATTGAGATTGGCCCAATGGGGGGAAAAAAAGGCGGAAAATTAGTATTTACTGGAAACCCGAAACAATTAACGCAAGAAAATACATTAACTGGCACCTTCTTACGAAAGCATCTTGCGAGGGCTTAGGCATTCAATTAACATAGTAATCTTTGATGCAAGACATTAGCGAAAATGAAGAGACTAAAGATCTACTTTCTTTAAAAAGAGATGCATTTTGGCTATTATGGAAGAAACGGGGACTTCTGTTAATTGCTCTATTGCTTCTAATTATTCCATTGTATGGAACCTTTTCACCTCTTTTTGAATTCATCCTTTTTGCAGTTTCTTTAGCTGCATTAACATACCCTGTTTTTTTTCGACCAATTGAGTATTTAGGTAAGAAAATTCTTCCTAATTTAAATGTGAGAAGACGTTCAGAACTATGTGCAGTTCTGGCAACATTATCTCTGTTATTAGTTATTCTTTCTCCATTTTTATTGATTATTTGGGAAGCATCGAATCCCCGTCAGGGTATGATTGATACAATTATTTCTATTGCATTAGGCGAAGAGGAGGGGAGGGATGCCCTTTTGAGTAGCATATCTGGACGTATTCAAGAAATTCAAGCTATCTATCCCCGCCTTCCAATTGATGAAGAGAAAACGGTTCAGTTTGTTTCTAATATGGTCGGTGATACTCGCGAGTTTTCGGGAACTTTTTTAGAGTTCCTGTTTAAGGGGACTCAAGGTTTTGTGGCTGAATTGGCACTTGCTTTGATTGCTCTTTCTTTCCTTTATGCACACGGAGGAGGTTTTCTTAAAGGAGCTATGAGAATTGGCGGTTTTGAGCAGGCAGAAGTTCATTCTTGGTTAAATCTGCATCGCAAAATTACCCTTCGTTTATTAAATGATACTGTTCTTACATCACTTGTGAGAGGCGTGGCATTAGCTTTAGTTGCACATTTAATAGGTGGCTTCTTTTTTCTTCCTGTTTTCTTCTTGGGTGCCTTTATTGGACTGGTTCCTGTTGTCGGTAGTGCTATGGTTTGGCTTCCTTTGTCCTCTTTGGTTTGGACAAAAGGTGAACCTGTAACTGCTCTAGTCATGGCTAGTTTGTGTTTACTATCTAATTATGCGATCAGTCAAATTAGAATTCGCATGGGCAGAAGGCTTCATGATCAAGGTGCCTGGCTAAGTTTTATGCTTTTCCTTGGCATCATTGGTGGAATACTTTCCTATGGCCCGCAGGGTTTTATTATTGGTCCTATGGCAGTAATTCTTGCCTATGGTCTAGTTCGATTCCTGGCAAATCAATCCAATTCTAAGGAAAAAATCTAGTCTGCGTCAAAAATTTGTACTTTTTGCCAAAGGTTCGCACATTCCTTTATAAACTCTAAGTGAATGGGATCTACTTGATAATCATCGTGTTGTTCCAAATCTCTTATAACCACGGTTAAGGCACAATCATAAGAATTATCCACAACGGGCCTTTCAGGCGTGTCAGCCGGAGTCCCGATAAAAGTATGTTCGACGGACTTTATTAAACCTAAAGTTTCAACTCCTTTAAAAAACTTATTTCGTTCTTCGTCGTTCAGTCCTTCTTTTAGCCAAAAAATAACAGTATGGATAAGCATATTAATTTGGTAACTTGTTTATAAGATAAGATAAAGAGTATTTTAGTTGAAATTGGCATTACAAGCCTAGCTTTTATCCGATAATGGTTTTGCCTGAGTCTTTGAGAGATAATTCTTCAAGTTTGCTGACTGCATGTTTAGCCCATTGGTCAGGTGATTCATAGTTTTCAGCTTCTTTTCCAAATGTAGAGCGAAGCATATCTGTATTGACGATACCTGGGTTAAAAGCAACTGCACCTAAGTTATTTGGCAGTTCCTGAGAAAGGGACCTCGTTAATCCTTCCACTCCCCATTTTGATGCACAATAGGGACCAACATCCGCTGCACTCGATTGTCCCCAATAAGAACTAAAATTTACTATTATACCTTTTTCAATTCTTTCCATTAAGGGTACGAAGGAACGAATCATATTATGAATACCTCCAAGATTGACCGCGATAACGGAGGCAAATTCTTTTGAAGATATCTCTGTCAAGGGAGCGTTTTGATTAATCAGTCCAGCGTTATTAATTAGGAGGTCTGGTATACCTAATTTCTTTTCGACTAATCGGGAAAAAGAATCAACTTCTTCGGAAATAGTTATATCAAAGGGGTGAAGAAGATGGTCAGTTTGCAGCAAAGATTTTAAACTTTCTAATTCCTTAATGTTACGTGCACCTCCTGCAATTTTCCACCCGCGTGCAGAAAATTCTTGGGCCATGGCACGTCCTAGTCCACGTGAACAACCGCTTATACAGGCAATTTTACTCACTATCTGAATTGGAGGGAGATGTGGCGACGGGGTCTTCATATCCAACACTACCCGGACCTTTATGGTGTGGTGGTTGGCGAGACAAATTCCAATGAGCTAGTAACCAAATCGTACCAAAGGCAACAGATAGAATTATAATAATCAATTTTTCTAAGCGATTTTTAGGTTTATCTGTCATAGTAAGTTAGTTTTGAATCAATCACTGGGTAGCCTTTCTGTTTCAAAGTGGTTGTTTATCATTCGATTATTAAAACTTTGTTCAATTGCTCTTAGTTTGATCGCGTCTTTAGACTTTATGTTAATTGATTCTTTTAATTGATAATC
This sequence comes from Opitutia bacterium, assembly GCA_018645475.1. Taxonomy (GTDB): domain Bacteria; phylum Verrucomicrobiota; class Verrucomicrobiia; order Opitutales; family Seribacteraceae; genus Seribacter. The sequence continues at coordinate 11,626 of JABGWU010000266.1, read as the reverse complement.
TTTATAGGATTTAAATTTAGCTAAATTTTTGTGCAATATGCCATTCTCAGTAAGAAGAAACTTTTCTTGATCGTTTCCAATTACTGCCCAACTTTCTTTTCTTAGTGCAGATTTGCCAAAAGAAAAGAACTTTTTATCGTAGCCAATTAAATCGAGAATAGTAGGCATAATGTCAATTTGTTGTGTGATATTAAATTGATTTCCTTTAAGTGAATTATCACCAAGGTAAAAGAATAGCGGGATCTTATGTCTATTTAAATATCCATTAGATTTTGAATGAAAAGTCTCGCTTGATGTATGGTCGGCAGTAATAACGAAAAGTGTTTTTTTAAACCAATTTTTATTTTTTATTTTATTGAAGAACATCTTAAGCGAATAATCGCTATATCCAATTAATTCATGGATTTTGTTTTCACCTTTAGGGAAAAAGTTAGTAAATTTTTTAGGAAGATTGAAGGGAGGATGAGATGATAATGTAAAGATAGTGGTAAAAAAAGGTTTTTTTGCTTTGATCAGTTCATTCGCTGAAAATACTAAAAATGGTTCATCATAAATTCCCCAATCCCCATCGAAATATCTTTGTTCAGGAAAATCTTCCATCCCTATGTACTGATCAAACATTACCTGATTGCAATATCCCAGAAATCCCATCGTCCCACGCCTTCCGCCGTGGAAAAAAGAGCTTTTATAACCTTCTTTATTTAAAATCGAAGACAAACTAGGCACATTATTATTCGCATATTTTGAGTTTATAAATGGATCATTCATCAAGCTGGGAACGGAGGAAATAATTGCAGGAACGGCATCAATAGATCTTAACCCATTTGCAAAAGCATTTTCGAAAACTAATGAATTTTTCATTAAGTTGTCCAAGAATGGAGTATAGCCTTCTCCATTATTGTAATACCCCACAAATTCTTTGGATAAACTTTCGACTATAATAATTACAACATTTAAATCCCTTATGCTATTTTTATTGTAATGCTTGGTAGTGTTAAAAGCAGAATTGATTTCGCTTTTCGAAAACTCGGAAATCTTTTCTAACTCATTCTTATTAAAAGTATGAATTAAGTAAAATGGTGTGTTAAGCACTAAGGCACTATTTAGTGATTGAAAAACCTCACCTGCATTAATTGGTTTGATTGGTTTAAGTTGTATACCTCCTCGAGCAAACAAAATACTCGATCCAATGATAGTTAATATTCTAAATACATTAACGAGAAGGTTTCTAGGAGGGTTTGTGGAGATGCTTGGAGTCGCCCGAAGCAATAGCCATAATTGAAGAATCGTAAGTAGGGTAACGGGCCAGTAATATAGAATGAATTTTGGTATGAGTACCAAAATATCTTGGCTATTTTCCACTAAGTTAAATATTTCATTGGAACTTCTCCTTAGGTTGAATTTAAAATAAACTATGTCGATGTTATTCAAAATAACGAATAAACTGTTCGTCATAATAAAGAAATATTTTTGTACTAAATAATAAGCTCTTCTTTTTTTATTATTCGAAGAAATAGAAAGTAGTAAAAAATAGATAGCATTAATGTATGCTAATGCGGATAAATCAAATCTGATACCTTCAATAAAATCCCAATAAGAAAAACTTGGGAAACTTTGGAAATTAGAGACAAGAAAGGCTACTCTCGAGGATGAGTATACAAGAAGTAATACGATCCAATTTGAAATTAGTGCATAGTAGAAATTCATCACCAATTAACTAAAAAGCCATTAAAAGAAGATCTAGGTGATTACCAAAGCCATGTTGAGATTTAGTTATCACGCATAATTTCATTAGAGAATATAAAATGGAAAGTTATTTACTTTTTGAGAAATGGTAAAGCGGGTATTACAGTTTACTCCAACTGCTCTATAATATCTATACCGGGTATATTCTAAGGCTATGTACCAAATGGTGGGAGATGGCAGATTCGAACTGCCGACCTCATGCGTGTCATGCATGCGCTCTAACCAACTGAGCTAATCCCCCCCTTTTTGATAGAAATCTTTTTGACGAATAACTAATGAAGTGTCAACGAACTAGAGTTCCCTATATTATTACGAATGTACTCTTTACGAAATTTATTTCTAAGTATATAATAGATTCTTTATGAAAAAAGCGTTAATAACTGGTATTACTGGACAAGATGGTTCTTATTTGGCGGAATTATTACTTGATAAAGGATATGAAGTTCATGGCATAGTAAGGCGTGCATCCACTTTCAACACATCGCGATTGGATCATTTATATAAAGATCCATTGCTCGATGATACAAAATTATATCTTCATTATGGTGATCTTGCAGATGCTGTTCAGTTGGTCAAACTACTCTATGATTTACAACCTGATGAAATTTATAATCTCGGTGCGCAGAGTCACGTCAGAGTTTCTTATGACATTCCAGAGTATACAGGTGATGTTACTGGGCTTGGTGCGGTGCGTATTTTGGAAGCAATTCGTGAAGCTGGATTAGTAGAGAAGGTTCGATATTATCAAGCATCATCTTCTGAGATGTACGGAAAAGTACAAGAAGTTCCTCAAGTTGAAACAACGCCGTTTTGGCCACGCTCACCCTATGCTTGTGCAAAAGTCTATGCTCATTGGTTAACGGTGAATTATCGTGAGTCTTATAACATGCATGCCAATAGTGGAATTCTATTTAATCACGAATCCCCTAGACGAGGAGAAACTTTTGTTACCCGAAAGATTACCCGTGCCGCCACTCGCATTAAATTAGGTTTACAAAAAAAATTGATTCTTGGGAACCTGGATTCGAAAAGAGATTGGGGGTACGCGAAAGAATATGTAGAAGCAATGTGGTTGATGTTACAACAGGACAAACCGGATGATTTTGTCATTGCTACTAATGAAACCCATACCGTGCGTGAATTCCTTGAGGAGACTTTTACCTGCCTGGACTTGGATTGGGAACAGTGTGTTGGATTTGATAAAAAATATGAGCGCCCAGCGGAAGTGGATCTTTTAATTGGAAATCCCCAAAAAGCTAAGACTCACTTGGGGTGGGAACCTAAGACCACATTTAAGGGACTTGTTTCTTTAATGGTTGAGGAAGATCTGAAGATTGCACAACAGGAAAAAGCCTTGGCAGAAGCTAATCTTTCTTAATGCAAAAAGTATTTGTCAGCGGACATAACGGAATGGTAGGTTCCGCGTTAGTTAGAGCATTTCAGAAGAATGATTTTGGATGCGATTTGATTTTAGCCTCGCGTGATCAACTTGATTTATTAAATCAGTCTTCAGTTAGTAAATTTTTTGAAGAAGAAAAACCTGATGTCGTCATTAATGCAGCTGCCAAGGTTGGAGGTATACATGCAAACGATACATATCCCGCCGAATTTATTCACCAAAATCTTCTCATAAACACGAATTTAATTCATTCTGGCTGGGAAAACGGGGTCAAACGATTTTTAAACCTTGGGAGTTCCTGTATTTATCCATGTGCAAGTAAGCAACCAATCAAGGAGGAATATTTACTGACTGGGCCTCTTGAAAAAACTAATGAGGCATACGCCTTGGCTAAAATTGCTGGTTTGGAAATGTGCCGTCATTACAGAAACCAGTATGGAGTGCTTTTTCATAGTGCTATGCCCACCAATCTTTATGGTCCTGGTGACAATTATCATGGAGAGAATTCACATGTTCTCCCTGCTATGATCCGTCGATTTCATGAAGCCAAAGGAGCAGACGCCGAAGAGGTTATGATTTGGGGGACTGGTAAACCAAGACGTGAGTTGATGCATGTTGATGATTTGGTACAAGGTGTTCTTTTTCTACTTGAACAGGAAAATCCTCCCGATTGGGTGAATTTAGGTACAGGAATCGATCATTCAATTATTGAAATAGCTGAATTGGTAAAGCGAGTAATTGGTTATAATGGAAGAATTGTTCACGATTTTTCCAGACCAGACGGAATGCCTGTGAAAAGGTTGGATGTTTCAGTTGTGAATGCCCTTGGATGGAGAGCAAGAATTTTATTGGAGGATGGTGTAAAGTCCGCTTACGATGACTTTTTAAAAGGTTTACAGGCAGGAACAGCCCGTATCTAAGGAAGTATTAAGAAACTTAACGCTTCAAAATTTATTCGAATTGTTTTCGAAAATTTTTAAACTCGTCGGATATTTCTCTTAGTTGGTAACGGAGAGTTTCGACCTCCTCCTTAAGTTCAGTAAATTCTTTGGTCATTTCCTCAACTTGATTAATTCGCTTGTCAGGTCCTGGAACATAGAAAGATGAACCGTCCTTCATTTCCTCTACAATAGGGGGGGGGGCAAGCTTATTAAACCACCTTTTTTCTTTTTGACCAGGAGCAGGGTCCATATTTCCGACTAATGATGGTTCCCTCTCCATCAATTCTTGAAGTGTTTCTTCGACATCGTTAATTCCATCAAAAGCAAACATCCGATTTGCTCGATTATTAAGTTCTCCAGTGGTTTGCGGTCCGCGGTTTAATAATTCTGCTAAAAGAGCTCGTTCTGCCTTAATTAGATCTAATTCTTTTTCTGCATTATGTTGAAATTTGGGTACCCTAGAACCTACTAGGTCAACACGATGAACAAGCCGTTTAATACGTAATTCTTCAATGGTCTGTTTGACTTCATCTTCATCTAAATCAGTTTTTGGAAGACGATTATTTTTTTGATTGCAGGCATTAACCAAACCGTTGAGGCTCATTGGATAATACTCTGGAGTGGTTAGCTCTTTTTCAATTAATGAACCGAGTACTCTTGTTTCTTCAAAAGATAGTTCTACTAAACTATCAATCTCATCTGCATCTTCCATAAATTATATATTTAGAAAGAGCTTGGAGTTTAGATTAATTGAGTATGTTTTTGAAACAAAGGAGTCGTAAAATTAGTTGCTCGCGACTACATTCACCAAGCGGTGAGGTTTATCAAATTCTACCTTACCTGGGGCGAGGGCAAAAAGTGTATGGTCTCGTCCTAATCCCACATTTGCACCAGGGTGATACTTTGTGCCTCGTTGTCTTAAAATGATGTTACCTGCAATAACAGCTTCGCCGCCAAATTTTTTAACACCTAAGCGCTTACTGTTGCTATCTCTTCCGTTCCGAGAGGTTCCTTGTCCTTTTTTATGTGCCATGTCTAAATTGTTTACCAGTTATTTGAGATCAATAGATTCAATTTGAACCACAGATATATGTTGGCGGTGCCCTTTTCTTCTTTTGTATCCCTGCCTTCTTTTCTTTTTAAAGATAATTATTTTCTTATCTTTCTTGTTTTCGAGAATCTTAGCCTTAACAGTAGCACCTTCCACGGTAGGGGTGCCAAAGGTTGCTTTACCTTCGTCTACAAGCATGAGAACTTGATCAATGCTTACTTGATCACCTTCGTTTGTGTCTGGATAGCGATTTACAAAAAGTATATCGCCTTTTTGGACAGTAAATTGACTGCCTTGAGTTTGGATAGTGGCTTTCATTATAAGAAATCAAATATAAAACCATTTAAGTTTTAGATTGGCAAGCGTCATCTTAGCTTTCCCTAATTCCTGTTTTATGATTTGTTAACTAGATACTAATGAAAAATGTGGAACAAGTTGACGGACAAAATGTTCTTTCATATTTTGAGAAAAGATCCGTACTTGATCATTATGAAGATGCAACCAACAGAGTGGGACTTTGGGCATCAGAGGAAATTGTTATTAAACACTCATTCCCTAAATATTCTACAAAGCTATTGGAATTGGGTTGTGGGGTGGGGAGGATTAGCTTTTCACTCTGGATGATGGGCTATGAAAACCTAACAGCAACAGATGTTTCCAAGAAAATGGTTAAGCGTGCCATTAATATTCAGAATAAACGAAAAAGTTTGATTCAGTTTGATCAGGAGGATGCCACCCAATTGTCTTTTAAATCAAATTTTTTTGATGGTATTATTTTTGGATTTAACGGATTGATGCAAATTCCACACCGAGAAAATCGAAAACAAGCAATGCGAGAATCTTTCAGGGTGTTAAGACCTAATGGCCGATTTATTTTCACATCTCATGACCGAAATATTCCAAAATGGAAAAAATTTTGGGAAAATGAAAAGAAAAAATGGAGAATAGGGCTGCAAGATAAAGCTCTTGTAGAATTTGGTGATCGATATGGTGAAACTCCAAATGGAAAATTATTTATTCATGTACCCGATTCTATGGAACTTCGAAAGGATTTAAAGGAAGTTGGTTTTTTATTGGAACGTGATGTTCTTCGTTCTAAAATTTCTGATGAGTCTCAAATAGTTAAAGATTTTTCAGACGAGTGTCGATTTTGGGTAGCTAGAAAACCAGACGGTAAATATTAATGATTTTTTAGGCATTCTGAATACAGTTCCATCGTTGCCACTCGGGTTGCAGGACCTGTCATTTGAACATTAAAATTATCGTCGATAATCAAGCCTATATCTCCGCCTGGCATTTCAACTGTAATACTTTCATCGCAGACACCCATTTTCCGAGCAACCGCACCGGCAGCAGAACTACTGCTTCCTGATGCAAGTGTGTAACCTGCTCCGCGTTCCCAGATTTCGATTTTGATTCTGTTGCGATCAAGGATTTCTAAAAATTGTACATTGGTTCGATTCGGAAAGTTAGGATGATTTTCAATAAATGAACCCAATTCAATCGTCTGTTCCTTGCTAACACTTTCAACTGGGATTACACAATGTGGGTTTCCTATCGTCGCGGCATAATAATTCAGAACCCTTCCATTTACTTCGATTGTCTCATTGCATACTTCCCTTGGTTCTCCATCAATGTTGACGGGAATAACATCACTCTGAAAACTTACTTTCCCCATCTCAACCGTAATAATGGATTTATCTTCTGAAACCTGACATGTAACTATGCCGCCCAAAGTATCTACTTGGAAAGAGTTCGTGTCTACTTTTCCAATATCCCTTAAATATCTTGCGAAAATTCGTAATCCATTACCGCTTTTCTCAGCCTCACTTCCATCCGGGTTTAGAATTTGAAGTTTAAAAGTAGCTTGTTGTGATTGTGTAGGGCCAACCAAAATTCCATCCGACCCAAGTCCAAAATTTCGATGGCAAATTCGAATTATGTCCGATTCGGAAAATATAAAATTCTCTTCATTTGGATTGTACACCAAATAGTCATTTCCAAGTGCGTGATATTTTTCAAATTTCATTGGTGATATTATAATTTAATTATTAGGCAGGTTTGGTTCTTTTTACAACCCATTGAATAATTGTTTTATCCTCATTTCCTGCTTTTTTCACAATACGTAAAAACTCAGCAGGATGAATATCATTCATTTGAAAAAATGCCCGATCTCCTCCACAGCAAAACATTGTTTCTTTTGGCAGTTCTCCACATAATTTGGCCCTTGCTTTAGCAATCACCCTGGGTAACCAGACGATACCCTCTAATTCATCTTGCTTTCCCGGTAATTCTTTTGAATTTAGCCGGTCTTGGGACGGGATTCTTTTTTGTTCCTCGATAAAGAAATCTCTTCGCAAATCATGTATGAGAAGAAAAGTCGCAAGATCGGGAGTTCCTTCGCAGATCCAATCTTCAACATAATCAAAAATATCCATTTTATTTAATCCGATACTTTCTAAGAAAGTCATATCATCATTAATGGGGAAAGTATCAGAGTTTGTATGGCCGTTCTTGTAAAGTTCGACTCCTTTCTCCCAAATTTTTACTAATTCTTTTTGATAATTAAAATTCATAAAGAAAGTGTTTCAGAAAACTTCCGCGAATATGTCAACCAAGGAACTCTACCCGAGGCGAAAATCAAGCTGCTTATCTGACACAAAAACTTTGTCGATGCAGACATTAATCTCCTGCCCAAGTTTTAGTTTAAGCTTCGGGTTTCTTGCCACGAGTGCAGTTCCATTGGAAGTTACCCGATATCCCAGTTCCCGTGGTAATGTACGAATAGGAACAAACCCGCGAGCAAGAGTTTCAACAAGTTCAATAAAGAATCCTCTTCGAGAAATTTCGGTAATAATTGCCCGGTGACGCACGGATGGGCGTTTTCCAATATCTTTTTTATAATAAAGAAGTAGCTTATCCTTTATGGATTCGCGTTCTGCATCTACACTGTTCCTTTCAGTACTTGAAATGTGTTTAGCTGTCATTTCTAAGCGGCTGTAGTCGATTTTCTTTCGTTTTCTTTTGCGAAGCAAATCTTCAATTATTCGATGAACGATCAAATCAGCATATCTTCTGATTGGAGAGGTGAAATGGAGGTAATCATTTTTTGCTAATCCATAATGTCCATCAGGAGTGCTTCTGTAGCATGCCTGTTTTAGACTTCTCAAGAATTTAATCCTAAGGACTTGAGATATGGGATGCTTGTTCACTGCAGTTAGCATTTTAGTAACTTCTTTTCTCCCAGTTAATTCACCACAGGAAATCCCAAAAGCTTTAAGGAACCCTCTCAATTCTTCTAAGTTTTCAGGGTCGGGATCAGGGTGGACCCGAAAAATGCCAGGCAATTTCTGCTTTCTTAATTCACGTGCCACAGTTTCATTGGCAAGAAGCATAAATTCTTCAATCATATGATGACTCTCATCGCTTTCTGACTGCAAGATTTTTTCTGGTTCCCCTTTTTTATCAACGAGAATTTTAACTTCAGCAGATTCAAGATTGAGTGCACCTTTCTTCATCCGATCTGTCCGAAGCAAGGATGCAATAGAGGCAATTTTCTTAATGCTTTTTTGCAGCTTACTTAGAATTTCATCCGAAATTTCATTGAGGGGTTTTCCAGGGTTGCCTGAATAGCGACTAGGGGGAGGTTTAGCGGAACGAATTTTTTCTAAATCTTTTTCTTGGAGAAAGAGGCTTGCTTGTTCATAAGTGAGCCTTTTGTCGCTTAGGATTACTGACTCAGCTATTTTTGATTTAAGTAGGTTTCCATCTTTTGAAAAGGTGAAGAATACAGATTTTACTAGTCGTTCTTCTCCTTCGACCAAACTGCAGATTCCGCTCGATAAACGATGGGGTAGCATGGGGACGACTTCACCAACAAGGTAGGTGGAGTTTCCTCTTTTATTGGCCTCGCGGTCCAACGCTGATCCCTGTTTAACATAATGGGATACATCGGCAATATGGACTCCTATTTCCCACCCTTCATTTTGAATCTCTTTGATTGATAGGGCATCGTCAAAATCTCGGGCATCCAATGGATCTATGGTTAGAGTGAAGATATTTCGAATATCTTCTCTATTTTGAATATCTTCTTGAGTTACCTTTTCAGGGCATGCTTCTGCTTCCTGAGATACTTTATCTGGAAAAGTGCCGCTTAAACCGTACTTAGCTAATATACCTTTATGGTCAGTTAATGGGTCATCACTGGGGCCAAGTACACGGAGTATTTTACACATTGGAATTCGTGCCGGTGGGTCCCAACGTACAAATTGAGCCAAAACTTTATCATGTTCCTCTGCTCGTCTTGTCTCTCCTAGTATTTTGAAGGGGACGAATAGCCTGGAATTTTCGGCCTGAACGAGTGATCGCCCAATATCTTTTCGTAGATAACCAAGGAAGTCGGTAGTGCCACGTTTTATAACTTTAAGCACTTCATACCGTTTTTTTACCGATTTCTTATCTTTTTTTCTTCGGTCAAATTTCTTTTTCCTAGGCGGAAGCAACCTCAATTGAACTGTGTCACCATGTAGGGCAGTTCCAGATGCACCTTTAGCTAGAGAAATTGGCTCATTTCCCTCATCAAAAACGACTTTTGCTCGTCCTTGCTTACCAAAATACAAAACTCCGTGGACTTTATCTTTGCCCACGGAGTCTAAAATTTAAAAAATTTGAAATGAGAATACTTTTAATTAAATTCAATCTTTAGTCATTTCCCAGCCAATAGGAAGGGCTGCAGAAATGTCATTGGTAGGTTCGGACTTTTTATCGGCTCCGTCTTCCTTGTTGATGGCCGCGGTAAAAACTCCATTTTCATCCTGACCTTTCGTGTCGTCATACCAACGAATGGTTCCATCACTAAATAGCACATGTCCGCCTTCCCCGGCCCATGGTGAATCCACTTTCCATTTGTCAGAGCCAGATTCAAGACCTCGAGTCCAGATGATTGGGTAGGATCCACTTTTAAGATTCCTGTTGAATTTTCTGCTTTCAGCATCGTCACCTGGAATTGCAACAGAGTAACCAATTGCGTCTTTAACATCATCGAGTTCTCCATATTCACCTGGAATTTGAGAAGGAATTCCATTGCTGCTGTCATCATCAACTAAGTCGCGAACTTTTTCATCATCAGGAAGAAACCAAAGTTCAGGTCTTGTATCGTTCGTTTTTTTACGATACCAAATTGCAAAATCTGCCGAGCTTTTAACATCATCACTCATGGGGAAAGAAAATTGGCTATTCGTTACAAGAGATTCATAAATAGTTTTTAAATTCTTCTGGGCAGCAGTCCTTCCCGCAGTGCCAAAAACATCGCCAAACCCAACAAATGCAATCCCTGCCAGTATGCCAATAATTGTGATAACTACTAAAAGCTCGATAAGAGTGAAACCTTTTTTCTTGGATTGTTTTTGATTCATAAAAGTAACTGATTACGGTTAATGGCTTATTTAAATACGATTCAATAAGGTAAAGCAAAACGATCACTTAGCGCAAGTGCCTTCTTTTGTGCATCTGCAATCGCATCTGTATCTTCTGTGTTTGCTAATACTTGAGAAATTATATTTGCAATTTCAGACATTTCATTTTCTTTCATCCCCCTTGAGGTTACTGCAGGAGTACCAATCCTTAGTCCACTTGTCTGAAAAGGACTCCGGGTTTCACCTGGAACGGTATTACGGTTTAGAGTAACATTAGCCCCATCCAATGCAATTTGTCCTTGTTTCCCGGTAAGGTCAGGATGTGAAGGGCGAAGATCGAGTAACATTAAATGGTTGTCGCTTCCACCGCTTACCAAGTGAAAGCCTTTTTCTGATAAAGCTGATGCGAGAGCAGATGAATTATTGATCACTTGTTGTTGGTAATCTTTAAATGAAGGTTTTAATGCCTCCGCAAAACATACCGCCTTGGCTGCAATTACATGCATCAATGGACCTCCTTGATTGCCAGGGAAAACCGCGGAATCGATTGGTTTTACATGTTCCTCCTTACAAAGAATAAGGCCCCCTCGCGGTCCCCGGAGGGTCTTGTGTGTAGTGGTGGTCACAAAGTCTGCATGAGGCACTGGAGAAGGATGAAGTCCAGCAGCAACAAGACCCGCAATGTGAGCAATGTCTGCAAGAAGAAGGGCACCGCAACCTTTGGCTATATTTCCCATTCTTTCAAAATCGATGATTCGAGGATAAGCCGATGCACCTACAGTTATTAACTTTGGAAGTTCTCGATTGGCGATTTCCTCTATGGAATCATAATCGATATATCCCGTTTCTGGATTAACCCCATAATTAACAACTTCATAAAGCATTCCACTACAATTTTTCGGATGTCCGTGGGTAAGGTGGCCACCGTCTTGAAGGCTCATCGTCAAAATCTTATCCTGTGGTTGGAGCATTGCAAAGTAAACCGCTGTATTTGCCTGACTTCCTGAGTGTGGTTGTACATTGGCATGTTCGGCTCCAAAAAGTGATTTTGCACGCTCTATGGCAAGACTTTCTG
>JABGWU010000036.1 GCA_018645475.1 Opitutia bacterium | reverse complement strand
CGGTTTGGAAGAGATATTTGGATTCGTGAAACCATCGGTGCAGCAGGCAAGGGTTCCCTATCGCGGCCGAATTATGAAACAGCGCTAAATCACCTTAATCAAAGCAATGCTTGGGGCCGTGCGATCGCCGCCGAACACCTAAGTTGCGACACGATCACATGGCAATCCATCTGGCAGGCCGGGCGAATGGTAGTAGCACAAGGACGACGACGCCATGGTTGGGCCTTTGGCAACCGAGCTCAGTCAGGCGTCACTGGACTGACTAGTGTTGGTGAAACTGTGGCTGATAAAGATGTGGACGAACTGTCGGTGCGATGCATTTTGGCGGTCGATGCCAAACCCCATGGCATCTTCAGCGTTGATTTCACCTACGATTCGCAAGGGGTCCCCAACCCCACTGAGATTAACATTGCAAAGTTTTTCACTACTCATCACTTCATAACTCGCAGTGGCTGCAATATGCCTGAGATTTTAGTTCAATTGGCGTTCGGCGAATACACGGGTGACTTTGAAATCTACAACCCCTGCCAGATAGGTATGCTATGGATTCGGGGTATTGATATCGAACCAGTTTTGATTAATAAGGTGGATTTCGAAACCAAAATGGAAGAGTACCAAACCCTATCGAGTCGGATCCAATGAAAATGTTTGTCCCAATGGCCCCCTCTGCTGCATTAAAATCAGGGCATTTCTGATTTCTCATTGTCCTTATAATTCATTCGATTGAAAAATTTATCCCTCGTTAAGATTTCACGGTAAAAGTACCTGTAAGAATATGAATTCGAAAAATCTAAACGAGAGTGCCAAATTTTACGGCACGGATATTGGGAAAGTAAATGCCCAAATCATTGGAAACAGTTGTGCTATGCTAAACATGGAAATGTTAACAAAATATAGCCGATTTGATTCGACGATATTACTTGGTATAGGTGACGGTTCACTTCTGGAGCAAATCTTGTCAAAATTCAAAGAAGTCACTGTCGTAGAAGGTTCCGACCGTTTGGTGAATGAGGCTAAACAGCGATTTGCAAGTCATACCGGCCTTCAGTTTGTCAACGAACACTTCGAGAACTTCCAACCTGCTTCAGGCAAGAAAGTCTCGTCAATACTAGGCAATCATGTTCTTGAGCATTTGGAAAAACCAGTTGATGTCATAGAGCAGAGTCGCAAATGGTTGCAATCAGATGGTATTGCCATCTTTACAGTACCGAGTGCAACCTCACTGCACCGGCGAATTGGGGTCGAGTTGGGAATATTAAACCAGATCAACGACTTAAGTGACCAGGACCAGCTAGTTGGACATAAGCGAGTATATGATGCGAACCAACTAAAAGTAGATGTTCTAAATGGGGGCTACAGTGTGGTTGAAGAAGGCGGTTTTAATTTAAAGTTGGTGTCACAGGCACAGATGGCAGATTGGCCCGCCGAACTGCATGATGCGATCTACCGCATTAGTCGGAGGTGCCCAGAGGAGATGTGCTCCAATCTCTATGTTGTCTGTAGTCCAAAATGAGAATTGACCAATTTCACTTAAAATAAAGAGTTTGTTATTTTAAAGGTCTGTAATGCTCCAAGTCACACCAAAAACCTGAAATTCTATTTTTATTATCTTTTTAGGAATCATGAAGATTTCTGAAAAGTTATTCTCTGATCTCGACGGTCCAATCTTGGATGTTTCAACTAAGTATTATCAGATTTATGTTGATATCGTAAAGGAACTAAGCGGCACTCCGATTTCAAAAGAAGCATATTGGCAGAACAAGCGCAATAAAGTGCCTGAATCGACTACCTTGATCGCAAGTGATTTGGATCCGGATGATTTATCTTATTATCAAAAAATCCGAAAAGAAAAAATCGAAACGAATGCATATTTAACTTATGATAAAGTATGGCCTGAATTACTTTTGTATATATCTAATTCACCTTTAAGAGGAAAAATTACACTTGTCACTTTTCGCAAAAATCCAAGGACACTAAAAAAAGAACTCTGTGATCTGGGCATTAGTAGTTGGTTTAAAGATGTATTGTCAATAAACGGAGATGTAAATCACCGGGACAGACATGAGGGTAAAGTTAATTTGATTCGTGACCATTACAAGAAAGATTTAAATGGTTTTTTCATCGGCGATACAGAGACGGATATTAGAGCAGGAAAAGTCCTCGGATTAAAAAGTATAGCAGTGACGTTTGGAATTCGTAATGCCGATATTTTAATGCGAGAGGAACCAGACATAATCTTAAATTCTCCTGCCGCATTAGTCAACTGGGTCAAAACTTACTCTTAGTTTAAATATGCAAGTTCCTTTTAATGACCTACACGCTCAATACCAATCTTTGAAGGAAGAAATAGATGCTGCTATTTCTTCAGTGATTGCAGGTTCGAATTTCATTCGAGGCCCACACATCAAAGAATTTGAAAATGCTTTCTCAAAAAAGACTGGTACAAAGCACTGCATCTCTTGCGCAAATGGAACAGATGCTTTGTACATTTCCATGAAAGCCCTTGGTCTAGGCCCTGGTGACGAGGTTATTACCACCGCACATTCCTGGATATCAACATCGGAAGCTATTTCGCAAACCGGTGCAAGGGTGGTGTTTTGTGATGTGAATGAAAATGATTTTCTCATCGACGTTGAAAAAATTCCATCGCTCATCACCGAGAGAACGAAGGGGATCATTCCCGTTCATTTGTTTGGTCAAGCCGTAGAGATGACCACCCTCATGGACATCGCTCGGAAACATGGTTTATGGGTTTTGGAAGATTGCGCCCAAGCTCACTTTGCCACCTATAAAGGCAAAATGGTTGGAACTTTCGGAGATGCCGCAACCTTTTCCTTTTATCCGGGAAAAAACCTTGGTGCTATGGGAGATGCGGGATGCGTTGCGACGAACCGTGAGGACGTCGCAGAGTTTGCCGCTTTGTTCGCCCGACATGGTGGCAAGGGAGAACACTTGATCGAAGGTATCAATTCAAGAATGGATGGAATGCAAGCCGCAATCCTGAATGTAAAGTTAAGTCACATAGAAAAATGGACGGAAAAGCGAAGAAAAGCGGCAAAGAATTATGACAAACTGCTAAAGTGCATCCCTAGTATAACAACACCACAAGAAAATGAACATAACGACCATGTATATCATTTGTATGTCATTAAACTAAAGGAGCGAAATCAATTAAAAAAGTACTTGCAAGAGAATGGGATACAGACCGTGATTAATTATCCAAAGGCACTTCCCTTCTACAAGGCTTATGATTATCTCGGGCATAAACATAGTGATTTCCCCAACTCATTTACAAATCAGAGCAAAATACTTTCGTTACCAATTCACCCAGAGATCTCATTGGAATCTCAACAATTTGTCATTGAAAGAATAAAAGCATTCATGAGATCTTTATAACCACTATAACCCTTTTGGTTATTGTAAGAAAATAATGAAGATTGCTTTTGTTTCATCATTTTATGTAAAACATATGGAGCAGATTTATGATAAATTTAAAGATTTACATAAGAAATCATTTAAAGAACAGAATGAAAAAATAAGAGACGAAACCATCTGTTCAATGGGCGAGTGGCCAAAATATTTTAAAAACATTAATATAGAATGCTTAATGCTTTGCCTTAATAATCCCTACTTACAAAACAAATGGTGTATCGAAAATGATTTCATTCCAAATTCTAATGATGTGGAGTTTGAAATTATACTTGAACAATTGAGGCGGTTTGAACCAACTCATATCTTCATTTTTGGAATCAACTATTATTCCATAGAGAATCGACTTTTAAGAATTACTGAGAAATGTCCTTCAATCACAAAAAAAATATGCTGGTACGGAGCTCCTGAAGGTGATATTTCAAAACTTAGCAATTATGATTTAGTATTAACACCATCAATAGAAATAAAAGATAATTTAAGAAAAGTTGGAATTAATTCAAGTTTCTTATATCATGCGTTCGAGCCGAGAACGTTAGAATTAATAGATTCAAGAAGAAAAAAGGGAAATATTTGTTTTATCGGCAGCCTCACTTCAGGTAACGATTGGCATCAAGAAAGAATAAAATACCTTGAATCAATTTCAAAGCGCATTGAGATTGATATCTATACTAATCTAACGAGACCTTCATTCTACCAAAACGTAAAGCGTAATTTTATTTATCAACGGCATAAAATGAGCAAGTTTCTCAATAATTATGATGCATCAATAGAAAAGATAAGATATTATGCAAATAAAGAAAACTTACCGATATATGATAGATTAGATGATTCATCCATATCAGGAATGACAAAACCTGCTGTTTACGGATTAGATATGCTAAATACCCTATCTTCCTACAAAATAACATTCAATAAACATATACCGCTGGCAAATGACTTTGCTGGAAACATGAGATTAACTGAATCTTCTGGTGTAGGTACATGTCTACTTTCTGATCATAAAAAGAACAATAAAGACTATTTTGGTGAATTTGTAAAATATTGCTCTTACAAATCTATAGATGAATTTATAAATAAATACGAATACTTGATAGAAAACAATGATTTGATTAATACTATTTCAAAAAATATAAAGCAAATTACTTTATCTAAATTTAATACAGATAACCAATTTCAAAGATTATATAACTTGATTTCTATATTGTAAATTATCAAAATATTTACATCAGTTTAAAATAGCGTTAATATATTTAATGATTTACTATATTGGATGTAATTAACTTTGTTCTGCTTAATTATATGAATTTTTTTAAATTTTATAAAATGTTTTTATGAGTTGTTTTAAGCACTACTCTAATTATTATGATTTAATATACAGTGATAAGAATTACTCGACTGAAGTAAACTACGTTGAATCCTTATTTCAAAATAAAACTAGATGTAAAAACATTCTTGAATTTGGATGTGGAACTGGTATACACGCCAATCTACTTGCTGAAAAGAATTATATTGTACACGGAATAGATTCTAGTCTTGAAATGATAAAGATTGCCAGCGAGAAAACCAACGGCCTTAATTAAAAACACTTGAATGAGGTGTCTTTTGAGTGTTCGGATATCCGAGATTTTAAATCCGATAAGAAATACGATAATATCATATCCTTGTTTCATGTAATTTATTATTTGAATAGCGATAAGGATGTAGAGGATACATTTACAAATGCGTATGTTCAGTTAAAAAAAGGGGGATCCTTCATTTTCGATATATGATATGCTCCATCTATACTTGCAGAGGGTCTTTCCGTCAGGTTCAAGACACTTGAAAGCTCAAATTTATTAATAAATCGTTATTCTAGACCAAGTTTACATGCAAAAAATATATCTAAGATTGAATACGATATATATATTTTCGACAAATCAACTAAGACTTGTTCTTTTGTTTATGAAACTCATTTGGTTCGCTTTTTTACGATTTCTGAAATCAAATATTTCGCTGAAAAAACTGGGTTTTCCCTTGCTCTTAGTGAAGAATGGATAACGGGTTATGCTCCATCAAGTAAAACTTGGAGTGTAACCATTAAAT
>JABGWU010000265.1 GCA_018645475.1 Opitutia bacterium | reverse complement strand
TGGGAAAGAATAATTTTGAGTTCTGGATACTCGCGGGCAAGCCAGTGAAAATCTTCGAAGGGGGTTGGGGTGCGCCCAGGATAATTATGACCGACCGGTTCCGTGACATGAAAATTGATCGGCCATCCGTTTACGCAGGCAAATTCTACGCATTTAATCCAGGACGGGTTTTTTATGGCGAATCCCTGAACACCGTGGTGGCATTCTCCGATTCCCACAAAGCCCTGATCCAGCCTTCTTTTTAACTCTTCAATGGGTTCCAGCATTACAGGGTGAATCGACGCAAAAGCATAAAACCTTTCGGGGTCCTCTTTGATCCATTCTGCATGCCAATTATTATGTTCAATGCAAGTGTTAGGGTTTTCCCAGTACCAACCGAGCAGAACTGCCTGACTGACCGATGCGGCATCCATATCCGCGATCATTTTCTCTCTTGATGCCCATCCTTGCAACTTTACCCCTTGACTGGGTTCGATCAATTCGAGCCAATGCAATTCGCCCTGTTTTCGAGCAAACTCCTTGGGGTTGGAGTAAACTTCGGGTGGGTATCTATGGGTATGGGAATCAATCATTTTCAAGTTAATTCAAACAGTCTTAAATTAAAGGTGAAGCTTGACCATCCAAAATTTTTAACACCCCCAGTGTGCAGGAGCTGAGAAACCTTATTTAATTAACTGAGCCAGCCTGTTGGTTGCAGGATTCAAGTTTTCGGGCCAAAGCCGCTTCGATAAATGAAGCGAAAAGCGGATGTGCTTTGTTGGGTTTTGATTGAAATTCAGGATGAAACTGAACGGCCACAAACCACCGGTGATCTTTAACTTCGATAATTTCAACAAGGTCACGGTCGGGATTTACACCGGAAATCATAAGACCCGCTTCCTCAAGTTGTTTCCGATATTCATTATTAAATTCGAAACGATGCCGATGCCTTTCGCTTACTTCCTCTTTTCCGTAAGCAATCGAAGCCAAGCTATCTTTCTTAAGAGCACATGGACAAGCCCCCAGTCTCATCGTTGCACCTTTATCCTTAACCTTTTTTTGGTCACCCATAATGTCAATCACTGGGTGCGGAGTGTCTGGGTTAAATTCAGTGCTATTAGCATCGGTCAAGCCTACTTGGTTTCGGGCAAAATCGATTACGGCAATCTGCATGCCTAAACATAGTCCAAAATAGGGCACATTATTTTCCCGGGCATATTGGGAAGCGATAATTTTTCCTTCAGTTCCACGGTCCCCAAATCCTCCGGGAACTAAAATTCCATCCAAATCTGATAAAAGAGCGTTTGGTCCATCCCTTTCAATATCTTCTGCATCGATATATGAAACTTCAACCTCACAATCATTGCGTATCCCTCCATGAACAATAGATTCATTCACGGAAAGGTATGAATCTTGGAGATCCATGTATTTTCCCACCATGCCAATTTTTATTTTGTGTTTGGGATTGAGCAGTCGATGAACAACTTCTTCCCAGTCATCCTGCTTGGGGGGAGGTGCATCAAGGCCTAAAATGGAAATAACTAATTCATCTAATCCTTCCTTTTTGAGCATATGAGGAAGTTCGTAAATGGAATGATTAACATCCTGTTCCTCAATAACAGCTTCTTTTTTGACACTGCAGAATAAGCTTATTTTTTCTCTGATCTCTTCAGTAATTGGTTGTTCGGTACGACAAACCAAGATGTCTGGTTGGATTCCAATTTCGCGAAGCTTGGCCACACTTTGTTGAGTAGGCTTGGTTTTAAGCTCACCTGCAGCACGAAGGGAAGGAAGTAAGGTCATGTGAAGGAAAAGGACATTTGCTTTTCCTACTTCCGATGCAAACTGTCGCATTGCTTCAGTAAAGGGTAGACCTTCAATATCCCCAATCGTTCCACCAATTTCGGTAATTAATACATTAACGCCTTCGCCAGCTGCATAAATTCGATCCTTTATTTCGTTGGTGACATGAGGGATCACCTGGACGGTTTTGCCTAAATAATCCCCCCGTCTTTCTTTCTTAATAACAGATTCATAAATCTGCCCACTGGTTAAATTATTAAATCGGGAAAGTTTTCCCGATGTGAAACGCTCGTAGTGTCCAAGATCGAGATCTGTTTCTGCTCCATCATCAAGCACATACACTTCTCCATGTTGAAATGGACTCATCGTACCAGGATCCACATTTAAATAGGGGTCAAATTTTTGTATCCTAGTGGTTAATCCTCTTTGCTCAAGGAGTGCTCCCAAAGATGCTGCAGTTAGGCCTTTGCCCAACGAAGAAACCACTCCCCCGGTAATGAATATATATTTCATCGGTTTAATTTCATTTCCTTTGAAAAGACACTCTGAACATACTCCTTGCAACAAAGATTTTTAAAAGTTGTTAAATTATTACCATAAAAGAAAAATTTTAAAGATTCTTGCCGTAATTATATTAATTCTTCTAATTGATTATGCTTATATATTAAATAATGCCCGGTTTGTCCTCGTCAAATGTTTGTCCTCCATACAATTTAGAATAAAAATATATTATGTTTAGTTCATCGCTCGGAAAAAAATACCTTATGGCACTGACGGGATTAGTGTTAGTAGGTTTCGTGTTTGTGCACATGGCAGGGAACCTACAGGTGCTTGCTGGCCAAGCCCAAATTAACGCGTACGCCCACTCTTTACAAAGTTTACCTTGGTTCATTCTATGGGGTTCTCGATTATTTTTATTGGCCGCAGTTTTGATTCACGCATGGACTGCTTATTCTTTAATTGTAGAAAACAGAAAGGCTCGACCTCATTCAAACGACATAGAAGTGACAAAACGAGCAGGTTTGGCATCCCTACGTATGGGGTTAACGGGTTCGATTATTTTGGCGTTTATAGTCTTTCACCTCCTTCATTTTACCATTCGTACAATTTATCCTGAATATGCTGAGATGAAAACTATGGTCGGTTCACCAGATGAAACAGAAATTCACGATGCTTTTTTAATGGTCATTTCAGGCTTTAAGCAGGAGGCAGTTTCAATTTTCTATGTCGTAGCGATGGCTCTGCTTTGCGCGCATTTAGCACATGGTTTTTCGAGTGTTTTTCAATCTCTCGGGATTCGGTCTGAATCTTGGCGTTCTAAACTTGATTTAATGGGAATAGGTTACGCTTGGTTGATTTTTATCGGCTTTTCTATTGTGCCAGTCAGCGTACTTGTTCAAAAACACGGAGTTTATGAAACTTATGATCCATCTTTTTTCTCCCAAGAAATTGAGCAAGAATCTTTATCTCAAAACCCATTGAACAATGAATCTTGATCCTCAAATTCCTGAAGGCCCCTTGTCGGATAAGTGGGACAATCATCGATTTTCTTCCAAGCTGGTTAATCCAGCCAATAAAAGAAAATATAAAATTATTGTTGTAGGTTCTGGCTTGGCTGGGGGGGCAGCAGCTGCAACTCTGGGGGAACTAGGCTATCAGGTAGATTGTTTTTGTTACCAAGATACCCCACGCCGAGCACACTCCATCGCAGCACAGGGTGGAATTAATGCGGCCAAGAATTATCAAAATGATGGTGATAGTATACACCGGCTTTTTTACGACACTGTTAAGGGAGGAGATTTTCGTTCCCGGGAAGCTAATGTTTATCGACTAGCTCAGAACAGCACGAATATTATTGATCAATGTGTTGCACAGGGCGTTCCTTTCGCCCGTGAATATGGTGGTCTTTTAGCGAATCGTTCCTTCGGTGGTGCCCAGGTAAGCCGTACTTTTTATGCACGTGGACAAACGGGCCAGCAACTTTTACTTGGAGCTTACAGTGCATTAAGTCGTCAAATTGCAGCCGGTCAGGTTAAAATGTACACTCGTCATGAGATGCTTGATTTAGTGACCGTTGATGGCCATGCAAAGGGAATTATTACCCGAAACTTGGTAACAGGTTCAACTGATGCCTGGACTGCTGATGCTGTTCTTCTTTGTACAGGTGGTTATGGAAATGTTTATTATTTATCAACCAATGCGGCGGGTTGTAATGTAACTGCAACCTATCGAGCACATCGTCGTGGTGCCGGGTTTGCTAATCCATGTTTCACGCAGATTCACCCGACTTGTATCCCTGTTGCTGGAGACCATCAATCAAAGCTTACCCTAATGTCGGAATCGCTTCGCAACGATGGCCGTGTTTGGGTTCCTAATGATAAGGAAAATTGTGAACTGAATCCAAATGATATCAAAGAGGAATTAAGAGATTACTTTTTAGAACGGAAATATCCAAGCTTTGGGAACCTTGCCCCTCGGGATATTTCAAGCAGGTCGGCAAAAGAGGCATGCGATGAAGGACGAGGTGTTGGGCCTGGTGGTCGTGGCGTTTATTTGGATTTTGCTGATTCAATTTCTCGTTTAGGGGAGTCTGCCATCCGAGAAAGATATGGAAATCTTTTCCAAATGTATGAGCGCATAACTGGAGAAAATGCGTACAAGCGTCCTATGCGCATTTACCCAGCTATCCATTATACTATGGGTGGATTGTGGGTGGATTATAATTTGCAAAGCACTGTCCCAGGTTGCTTCGTGTTGGGAGAAGCTAATTTTTCAGATCACGGTGCAAATCGATTGGGGGCAAGTGCATTAATGCAAGGTCTAAGTGATGGATATTTTGTTATTCCTTACACAGTTGGAAATTATTTAGCCCGCTCGGGTGCTGGTGCAATTAGCCCTGATGGTCCTGAAGTGAAGGAAGTTTTGGAATCAGTTAAAGAGCGAACTTCACAATTAATTTCTCCACAGGGTAAACGATCATCTAGATCCTACCATAAAGAACTTGGTCAAATTATGTGGGAATTTGCGGGGATGGCACGCAATGAAGCTGGTTTGAAAAAAGCCATCGGACAAATTCAGGATTTACGCGATGATTTTAATAAAAACCTTGTTGTTCCCGGAGAAGGCGATCGTTTAAATGTTGAACTTGAACGTGCTGGTCGGGTTCGTGACTTTATTGATTTTGGTGAACTTCTTTGTCGGGATGCATTGGAAAGAAACGAATCATGTGGCGGGCATTTTCGTGAAGAGCATCAAACTGCAGAAGGAGAGGCTACCCGTGACGATGAAAACTTCGCTCATGCTGCTGTATGGGAATATAAGGGAGAAGGAGAAGAACCTGAGCGTCATATAGAAGAGTTGAAATACGAAAACATTGAACTTGCCGTGAGAAGTTACAAATAGGAATCAGATATGAAACTTACCTTAAAAATTTGGAGACAAAGTGGACCTAAGGGCAAAGGATTATTTGAATCACACACTTTAGATGGAGTTTCTGAGGATTCATCTTTTTTGGAGATGCTTGATCAGTTAAATGAACAACTTCTTGGTGAGGGAAAAGAACCTGTTGCTTTCGATCATGATTGTCGTGAAGGAATTTGTGGAACTTGTTCCCTAACTATAAACGGACATGCACATGGTCCCGAGGATTCAACCACAACCTGTCAACTTCACATGAGAAAGTTTCGTGATGGTGAAACGGTTACAATTGAACCTTTTAGAGCGAAGGCTTTTCCGGTAGTACGAGATTTAATTGTGGATCGATCCGCTTTTGACCGAATTGTACAGTCTGGTGGCTTCATATCTGTGCGAACGGGTAGTGCGCCGGACGGAAATGCTATTCCAATTTCTAAAGTCGATGCTGATGATGCAATGGATGCTGCCGCATGTATTGGATGTGGAGCCTGTGTAGCCTCTTGTAAAAATGCATCAGCGATGTTGTTTACATCGGCAAAAGCTGCTCATCTAAATTTGCTCCCTCAGGGACAGGCTGAGAAAGATACCCGTTCGATCAATATGGTTCAGGCTATGGACGAGGCTGGTTTCGGAAACTGCCGAAATTATGGTGAATGTTCTGCAGCTTGCCCGAAAGATATTTCCTTGGATTACATTGCAAAATTAAATCGCGATCACGCGAAAGCCAAAATTAAGAAAATATTCTCTTAATAGATCCACGATTTTTGATTGATTAAGGTTGCGGGGAATACTTTCGTTTGGAAGATTCCAATTTATGGCAGTTGATGACAAACAAGTAACATGGGGTGGGCGGTTTTCCGAACAGCCCGATCTTTTGATGCAGGTTTTTGGGGAATCAGTTTCCTTTGATAAACGTCTTGCGCCCTATGACCTTCAAAGCAGCTTGGGTCATGCTTCTATGTTAGCTCATGTAGGTTTACTTACTGAAAATGAATTTACTGAGATTAAAATCGGGATTGAGGAATTACTAGAGGAAGTAAAATCGCCCGATTTTTCTTGGAAGCTTGAACTCGAGGATGTTCATATGAACCTTGAACAGGCACTTATGGAAAAGACGGATGCTGCAGCTAAGTTGCACACGGGAAGAAGCCGGAATGATCAG
>JABGWU010000264.1 GCA_018645475.1 Opitutia bacterium | reverse complement strand
CAATCAGCACATTGCCAGTGGGTGAACCGGCACCATAAATCGTGCCCGGAGGAAATGCACCGGGATAATTCTCACGCCAATGAGACCGTGAAAAGCGCAGACTCTTGCTCCACCCCGCTGGCTCCTCCCAGGACTTCGCAACTTCCTCCCACGACCGGCTCCCGTCGGTCAGATCAGCGTAGCCCATATTGGCACGTTCCATGACCCAGCTTATACGGGCATGTGCAGGATCATCATTATCACTCTGGTAAATATCTCCATAAGAAGACACAAACATATCGTGCGAATTGCGCATGTTCTCTCCGGTCGGGGTGAGCCCGGTACCGTCAGGATTGACCCGCATGGTCATTCCGCCCACATAGATCTCGCCATCCGAACTCTTTTTTCCAATCCCGTCGCTGTAGCCGTAATAACAACCGGATATATGATGCCTACCATCTTTGGTTTTAATATCCGCGCCGCGATTACCGTAGGAAAAATGCC
Organism: Opitutia bacterium; assembly: GCA_018645475.1. Taxonomy (GTDB): domain Bacteria; phylum Verrucomicrobiota; class Verrucomicrobiia; order Opitutales; family Seribacteraceae; genus Seribacter. The sequence goes on along the minus strand of JABGWU010000264.1, from coordinate 4,689 downwards.
ACTGTCCACTGGGGGCACCCACTACCGCATGAAGGGTGTGATCATGATTGGCATCGCGGAAGCCGGTTAAGAAAACTTCCCTCTTGTCAATTCCTTCATCAAACACCGCATTCCGGTTCACATCGGTGTACACAATTATCGATGGGGTGGAAGACAGAACAATTCGGTTATCAAACACCGCAATCCCGAGGGCCGCATGACGAATATCTTTATCAGTCACGAAAACATGAGAGGAATCCGCTTTTCCGTCCCAGTCTTTATCCTCCAATACCATGATGGAACGCCCCCCCTCAGTTCGCAAACCACGCTGATAATCAATTCCTTCAGTAAACCATAGTCTGCCCCGGGCATCGAAATCCATGGCCACCGGGGAAAAGATCATCGGGGATCGGGCCCAGAGTTCGATAGTCAGGTTTTCATCTGCCACTTGAAAGGCATCCACCGGAACTCCGCTGACCGGTCTTTGCTCCAAAGCAAATGCTTCGCGGGTGGGGGCAGCACTTAAAAAGCCAGTAAATAGGAGAAGAAAAAATAAGATTAAGGAATTCATATCGAAAAAAGTTCTACACCGCTGGGCAATGAACGCAAGTTTCTCTAGTTGCTCGAGTTAGAAGGTAAAGGGTAAGGCGGGAAATCCGTCCTTATTGTAAAGATTGGCAAAAGATGGATCTTTATTGAAGGCATATTGTACCAGCTTAGGATTCGAAACCGCTGGATGGGAAACCAGAACAGAGTTGTTTTCAATTTTTGCATTTGCCCATTCCCATTTTCCATCTTCACCACAAATTTCAAATCCTTCCAGAGTTTCCGCATGTCTAAAATCAAGCCCTTTTCCAGTGTGGGTGAAGTGGATTCGGATTTTTTGCCCTTCGACTTGGTGTGATTTGTAAACAGGTCCACAAACCGCGCCTTTCCTACCATAGACTACGCCTAACGCAATCCTGGATGCACGACTACCGTAACCGGATTTACAGGAGGGATGAACCCCGGTTCCAAGATCAAGCGCAGTGACCAGTGGTGCATTGGGCAGGGTTCCCATTTTAATGTGATCCAATGGATAACTCATGACAGAAGAATCAGTATAATGAGTGGATGGTTTATTCGGGTTGAAAGTTTTGGCTCCGTGGTTGACTGGGTTTTCAGGATTCCACGGACTTACGCCACCGCTTGGCTTTTGCACATGTAAAAAAGGGAAATCCCCCTGCCCCCAAACCTTTCTCCATCCCTTAATCAAAGCATTCATGACCACATATTGATCTGTGACTCCGGAGATCCGGGTTTTCGATTCCCCCTGGTCCCAAAGTACTCCTCGCATTGCGAATGGAACATAATGTTCAATCTTGCTTTGGTAAAGATCCCCTAGTTTAACTGGTCCACGAGGCGGCCGTTTCCCTTCAGCCTTTGCCTGAATTACTAATTTTTCCCATTTTGCCAATTCGCTTGCCTGCTTACTCTCCAATTCACTGAGTGAATATCCATTGGATGCTTTAAACTGCTCGGCCAATTTGTTATCTGCCATCGCCATTTCCATTGAGAGCCAACGACCGGAAGGAGTTCCTCCCACCGCACCATAGAATAAACCCACAGGGATTTTAAGCTCCTGTTGAAGGGCATATCCAAAGGATAAATGAATTGCAGAAAACCGAGGCATGGTTTTGGAATCGGCAATCTCCCATTTTCCTGAGACATATATTCGTAAATTTGTATAAGGTCCGTCCTCAATAATTGACTGAAGGATGGGATCTCTTTTGGCATAACCACCTGCACTACCGGCCATATTCGATTGCCCAGAACCGAGCCAAACTTCCCCCACGAGGACATTTTTAAAAGCGATTTTTTCTTTTCCAGTTATGACCAGGTCGCTGGGTGGACCTAGTTGCAATTTATCGAGTTTAATCTGCCAACGCCCATTTTTCCCGGTTTTCACCTCTTTCGATTGATTACGAAATAACACAGTCACTTTTTCACCCGGATCGGCGGTACCCCAAACCGGAACCTTTAAATCGCTTTGTAATACCATGTTATCCGAGAACATCGAGTCCGGTACGATTTTACCGGATAAGGAAGAGAAAAAGATTATAACTGAAATAAATAAAGGTAAATAAGGTTTCATTCAGTCAAGTTAGTATAATTCCTAAAGCATGAACAAGGTCGATTTCAGGTTATTCGAAAAATTTATCTTGTATCCCGAATCACAATAATGAATGGAATCTTTTCAATTAAAATATTATTTCAGAAAACGATCCTGATCTTCAGGATTTACAATCCTACAAGAAGTAGTCTTTCCAAATATACGATAACGATTTTTTGCGATCAAAACATATATTAAATCTCGAATGAAAAAAGGTATAAACCAAAAGATCCAAGTGATTAACCAAATCCCTCCAAGATCTCGTAAAATTCTTAATGCAGCACCAGACTTAGAATATTTTCGTCCGGATCTCACATAAACAATTGATTTCAAATTCACTGCTGCATCCAAATCAATCACTTTAGCAACTTCACTCTGTAACGGAGCAAATTTAAATCTCTTATGCTTGTCCTGTTTTAAAACAAAATCGACCCATGCATTACAAAGTCCGCAATCGCCGTCATAAAGTATTAATCTTTCCGTAGTTACTTCCACAATTACATAATATTAAAAGGGTCAAGAACGCACAATGCTATAAGTTCTTTAATTGTTATGATTTCGCGCAAAGAAATTATAGATATTACACCCCACACAATATTTCGATTCGTATTATCAAGGTAAGATAAAATGAAAAACTTCATAAATTATTTTTGATGAACTCATTGAGCTCTTTGTTGACTCGATTTGTAAATTACATAGAAAGTTACGAGTGAAATTCATGAACAGATGTTTATGCAGGTCATTTTTTATGTCCTTCTTTGTCTGTGCAATCATACCCATGCTTTGGAGCGAGAAAGCAGGCATGGAAACAATATTTACCAAGGCAAGCAAGCACTGGGCTTTTCAGCCAATCCGAAAGCCAGAAATACTCGCTTCCAATAATCAAAACCCCATCGATAGCTTAGTGGAGAGTAAGTTAAAGAAGGCAAAATTAACATTGGCTAAACCTGCGAATCCTACGACCCTCATTCGCAGACTGTATCACGATCTTATCGGGATGAGACCTAGTTATGAAAATGTTGAGGCATTTGTTCGCGATGAAGATCCAAGAGCCTATGCCGACTTGGTTGATCAGCTACTTGCTTCTCCACGCTATGGAGAAAGATGGGGCAGGCATTGGCTTGATGTCGCACGCTATGCGGACACAAAAGGGTATCTTGCAGGTGGAGAAAGCCGTGCTTATCCCTATGCGTACACATACCGGGACTGGGTGATCAAGGCATTCAACAAAGACCTTCCCTACGATGAATTTATCAGGAAACAAATGGCGGCGGACTTCCTTACTGAACAACCAAACCATCCAGACCTTGCTGCCCTTGGATTTCTTACCGTTGGTCCTGTTTTTTTAAACCGCAGACAGTTAATTATTGATGACCAGATCGATTTAGTGACCCGTGGATTGATGGGGTTCACTGTTGCCTGCGCCCGTTGCCATGATCACTTCCATGATCCCATTCCAACTGAGGACTACTATTCCCTTTACGGAGTTTTCAATGCAGCAAGTCAGCCCAAGAATTTACCACTCGTGGGAAAACCGGATCAAAATTCTTCCGTATACAAAGAATTCAAAAAACAGCTTCTTGAACTTCAAGATGCTGTTGATAAGCACATCGATTCAAAACTGCAATATGTTCAATCTCAAAAGGGAATTCATCAATACCTTAAGGTTTCTTTTGATGGCTATTCCCTAAATCGAAATGATTTTGAAGCCCTCGCTGCAAAACATAAACTGTATCCAAAACTTGCTAACCGGTGGCGGGACTACCTTAAAGGAAAAGAAAAAGCGGAAGTAAGTTTCATCAAACCCCTTCTTACCTTCCACAAGAGCGAAGATATTAATTCACTTATACAAAGTTGGAAAATACAGGACATTCCCACATTCCCTGCCTTCCTTCGTAAGCAAATCAAATCCAATAAAACCTTTAATCTTGAAAAAATTACTCATTGGCACGCTCTGGCTTTCAGCCAAGCAGTTGTGGATGCAAGAAATACCAAGGAAAAGAAAGGCTTGGTCTTTGCAGTCTCGGCAAAAGGTTTTCCAGTCAATCTATCCGAACAGGAAATCGTGCAATACTTCCATACTAAGGATCGAGATCGTAAAAATGCCCTTGAGGCAAAAGTTACCAAACATAAAGCCACTCATCCGGGTGCCCCGCCGCGTGCCATGTCTCTGGTTGACAGCAAAAGCATTCAGGAACCCCAAGTATTTTTGCGCGGAAACTCCAATACCCGAGGAGAACGAGTGCCTCGTCGTTTCCCGGTCGCATTAAGCCCCAAAAACAAAGATCGGGAAAAGTTTAAGCAAGGAAGCGGTAGGCTCGAATTAGCCAAGGCCATCCTCTCGCCCAACAACCCCCCGGTTAGAACTGAGCTCGTTATAGCGTCGTTCTGGCAATTTGCATTTTTAATCAGCAACCTCACAAAAAGGTAGTGATAAAAAAAAATTTGCTTATTGAAAATTTAAAGAGCATCGATGGACCTAAATGGCGGTCCCATATTGCGCCTGCGTATTCTGGCCCATGTTGATCACCGATTCTGGAAACGGTTGATCACCCATT
>JABGWU010000035.1 GCA_018645475.1 Opitutia bacterium | reverse complement strand
TTAAAATTTAAAAATTTTATGAGTCAGGGCAAAGTTTCCCAAAATTTCCACCTAGTTTTTAATAAGATTTGTTCCTCGAATCGAGCCATATGCTAACCGGTCCATCATCTATTGAACTAATTTGCATGTCTTTACCAAATTCTCCTTCAGCGATATGTCCAATGAATTGACTATTAATTATTTTTATAAATTCGTAGTATTTCCTATAAGCCACTTCAGTTGAAGCAGCTTGATTAAATGAAGGGCGAAAACCTTTTTTTAGAGATCCAAACAAGGTAAACTGGCTAATTATTAACAAATCGAATTTTTTATCCGAAACAGAATAATTCATTTTATTTGTATCATCTTCAAAAATCCGCAAACCCAAAAGTTTTTTAGACATCCAATGGAGATCCTCATCAATGTCAGTCATGTGAAATCCTACATAAATAGCTAAACCTTGTCCAATTTGACCAACAGTTTGAGAGTCAACTTTAACAGATGCACATAGAACTCTCCTTATTAGTGCTCTCATCGAAGAGAAAGATTACAAGAATTCAGACAGACTAAATGATTAGCCCTACCCCGCCATCTTCCAAATTATATAAAACTAAATTTTAGAGCTTAATCTTCTTCAGCAACAGCGTCTAAAACTTCAGATGCCGCTTGGGCAGCAAGCGGAGTAGAAAGATACCTTTCTCCACAGCTTGCACCAACAACAACGATATTTTTTCCACTCATTTCAGGACGAGCAGCAATACGCAAAGCCGCCGTCACAGTTGCACCCGTAGAAATTCCGCCTAAAACACCTTCCTCCAAGCTTAATTTACGAGCCATGTCAAATGCTTCATCACTACTTACAAGCTCAACCTCATCAATAATATCCAAATTTAAATTATTAGGGACAAAGCCTGCTCCAATTCCTTGAATTTTATGAGGACCAGGTTTTATCTCATCCCCGTTTCGAGTCTGTGTGATAACAGGACTTTCAACAGGTTCAACAGCAACTGAAATCATACTCGGGTTCCGTTCTTTAATCACTTCAGAAACTCCAGTAATGGTCCCTCCTGTTCCAACGCCAGATACAAAGCAATCAACTTCACCTCCCAGCTCAGACCAAATCTCCTCAGCAGTGGTTTTCCGATGAACTTCAGGGTTGGCCGGATTGTTGAATTGTTGAGGCATAAATGCTTTCGTACCATGCTGCTCCATTAACTGAGACGCTTTAGCAATTGCCCCCCCCATACCCTTAGGCCCGGGAGTCAGAACAATATCAGCACCAAGCAACTTAAGCAAAAGCCTTCTTTCCTTGGACATAGTTTCTGGCATGGTTAATATGCACTTGTATCCTTTTGCAGCACAAACAAAAGCTAGCGCAATCCCTGTATTTCCTGATGTCGGTTCAATAACAACGCTATCTGATGATAGCAAACCGTCTCTTTCAGCAGCTTCAATCATAGCTGCTCCGATTCTGTCTTTTACGCTAGCAAGAGGATTAAAAAATTCGGATTTAAGAAAGATCCTAGCATTAATTCCTTTGGTTAATTTCTTAAGTTCAACTAAGGGTGTACGGCCTATTGATTCAATAATATTCATAATTTCTAAATGGGGTTATCGTAAAAGTGAAATTACCTTTTTCTACTCCTCGGACCAAAGCTACGAATCGGTGCGTTGCGATTCACTTCCGCATTTTTCAAACGGTAAACAATTCTTGCCTTTTGGAGGTCTTGTGTGCTCATTTCCATTTTAACAATGTCACCAACTGTAATTTTAATAAAATGCTTTCGCAACTTACCAGAAATGTGGGCAAGGACTTGGTGGCCATTTTCTAGCTCAGCCCTAAACATTGTACTTGGCAAAACTGCAGTTATTTTACCTTCGACTTCAATTACTTCTTCTCCAGACATATATTACAAATTAAAAGTACCTATCACACCATCTAGATCGATTACGTCAAGTGCCACCTTTCAATAACCAAGATAATCCATTGGTCTAACCAATGCTTAAACACATGAAGTCAAAACAAGACTGCCCTTTCCAAAAGCTTTTCCCTAGCCAACTAGAAAAAGATGCCAATTTTTACATGCAACATGCTTATAACCAGTCAATTAATGCCTGGGAGGCAGATGAGGTTCCCGTAGGTGCGATTGTTGTTTTTGAAGAGCAAATTATAGCTTCAGCATACAACCAAACTAGATTACAAAAAGATCCAAGTGCACATGCGGAAATGATTGCAATTTCCCAAGCATCGAGATTTATCGGTGACTGGCGACTTAATGAATGTAAATTATTTGTTACCAAAGAACCTTGCCCAATGTGTGCTGGAGCCACTTTAATCTCGCGCATCGGGGAAGTTCATTTTGCACTCGAAGATCCAAAAATGGGAGGATTAGGAGGGGCAATCTCTCTGCATGAGATGCCACAATCAAACCACAAACCACAAGTTTTTTCAGGAACATTAGCATTGGAATGTAAAATTTTGTTTCAATCATTCTTCCAATTGAAGAGATTAGCAAATACTTGAAAATCATTGCTTCGATAACTATTTTATATAATAATTACATTTCCACCGATTAACATATCTACAACCTACTTTAATTAAGACACCATGACTTTTACATTACCAAGCCTAAAGTTCGCAACGGATGCCCTTGAACCCCATATTGATGGAAGAACTATGGAAATCCACCATGGTAAACATCATCAGACATACATAAACAATTTAAATAATGCTTTAACAGGTCAGGATGCTTATTTATCTATGGATGTAGAAGCTCTCATTTCCGACATTTCTTCTCTACCTGAGTCATTTCAGGGAGCAGTCAGAAATAATGGTGGTGGACATGCTAACCATTCTTTTTTCTGGGAAAGCTTATCACCGGATGGTGGTGGATTACCTTCTGGTGCTATTGCGGATGCAATTTCATCCACATTTGGTAATTTAGACTCAATGAAAGACGCTTTTGCTAAAGCTGCATTAACTAGGTTCGGTTCAGGATGGGCCTGGCTAATACAACGCAATGATGGCAGCTTGGCTATTACCTCAACTCCAAACCAAGATTCTCCACTCATGGAGGGAATAGCGGATGACGCCGGCAAGCCCTTAATCGGTCTTGATGTCTGGGAACATGCATATTACTTGAATTACCAAAACCGCCGTCCTGACTATGTGACTGCCTTTTGGAATGTGCTTGATTGGGATCAGGTCTCATCAAGATTTCATTCATAAATCCCACTAAAGGAGGATTCCCCTCCTTTCAAATAAAGAATTCATAGAACATGAGTTCATCTTACAAATACCGGGCATTCATAACCTATGCTCACAAGGATGAGGAAAAAGCTCGTTGGCTTAGGAAGAAACTAGAAGACTTTAAGGTTCCCAAGCATTTGATTGGTCAAAATAGTGCCTTTGGTCCCATCCCAAACAGACTTTATCCGATTTTCAGGGACAGAGATGAACTAGCGGGAGCCGCCCAATTAGGACCGTTAATTGAACAGGCATTAGATGACTCCTCACACCTCATAATATTATGTTCGCCACACGCAGTTCAATCAAGATGGGTTAACGAAGAAATTCGTATGTTTAAAGCGATGGGCAAGCAGGACCGAGTCCTTTGCCTAGTTTTATCCGGAGAACCAATGGTGGAAGATTCCAAGGGAGATGCCAAGAATGAATGTATTCCTTTAGCCGCAAGAAGGCAGATAAACAGCGATGGTGAGATTTCTGACAAAAAACATGAACCCGCAGCAGCAGACTTAAGAGAGTCCGCTGATGGAGAAAAAAATTCCTTACTTAAACTAGTCGCAGGCTTAATTGGTGTTGGGCTGGACGAGCTTAAACAAAGAGATTTACTTGCGAGGCAAAAAAGATTGGTTCGTATTACAGTTGCATCTGCTTTTTTGGCGATCTCTGCGATTTCTCTCGCCGTGTATGCCATGTTTCAACAACAGCAGGCTAAAATTTCTCGTGCCAATGCTGAAATTGAAAGACAGCTAGCAGAAGTTGAACTGGCTAAAACCCAAACAATTACGACTTTTGTTCAAAATCTCTTCATTTCACTTGATCCTCAAAACACAGCAGGAATGGATACTGAACTGCTGAAAACTATGCTCGACCAAGGATCGAGGCGAGCTAATGAACTAGAAGAAAAACCAGAAATAGAAGCGAAAATTCGTCTCTGCCTAGGCCAAACTTACCGATCCATTCGCTCATATGAAAAAGCTCAAAAAGAACTTGAACGAGTGTTAACGCTATACCACCGCCCAGATGACTTAAACCTTACCACTCGATTGCAAGCCATGAACGAAATTGCAATGGTTCACGATGCTTTGGGGAATTATGTAGAAGCTGAACCAATGCTTGAAGAACTTTTAGTAAGAAGGACACATACTCTTGGAGCGGATCATAATGATGTAATTGACGCCCAAATTGACTTAGCAATTGTTTATCGTAGGATTGGAAAGTTTGAGCAGGCAGAAAATCGTTGTACCACATCCCTGTCTCAGTTGAATGATCAAAATCGTTCACAAGACGACCCCATGTTGCTTCGCTGCATGACTGAGCTTTCCAAGATTTATCTTGATAGCGACAAAGTTCTTCAAGCTGAAAGTCTCGCTAGAAATACTTATGAAAGATCAAGATTAAGTTTTGGGGCAAACCATCCCAAAAGCCTTAAGCGCGGACAAGTACTAGTTGAGTGCCTTAGGAAATTAGGCAGATTGAATGATGCACAAAGTCTTTCTAATCGTATCGTGTCAAACTTGCAGTTTGCCTTAGGGCAAAGTCATCCCGACACATTAGGAGCTATGGATTCTCTAGCTAATATTGCCGCCGCTCGTAACGATTTAAACCTCGCGCTTGAACAATACTTAGAGATTCTAAAACTAAAAGAACAGGCATTGGGATCAATGCATCCTGAAACTTTAAATACCCTTAACGCAACAGCTGGGATTTACCGAAGACTTGACATGTTGGAAGAAGCCAAAAAGGCTCAATATATGGTTTACCAGCGATTACAGGAAAAATACGGACACGAACATCCAGAGACTTTAAGATCAATGAATGAATTAGCAGACCTTCACCTAGAACTTGGTGAGGAAGACAATGCCTTTTCAATTAGCGAGAGAGCACTCGAAATTGAAAGGTCGATCATGGGTGAAGAAGATCCCATGACACTTAACACTTTGTACAGAATTGGAAAATTACATTACCTCGCACAAAGAACCGATGAAGCAATGGTCATTCTTGGAGAAACCCTTTCCAAGCAGGAAAAACTTCTTGGGTTTGACAATGCAGAGGTCACCCTAACAAGAGATCTTCTCAACCGAATCTTGGGTGAGAGAGCAACCGCAATAAAAGTAACCTCAGACAACTACCAGACCGAAGTACTTGATGAGGTTGGTCCTCATCTACCCGAGTTCCTCCGCCCCAAAGACGAAAATAAATCCAACTCCTTTCCCATTGAAGATAAAAACTCTTCGATTGCTCTTGAACCTGAAAAAAAAGAAATCACAACTATCGATGAGGAGGAAGTCGAAAAAGAAGGTAATAAGGGTTTTTTCGAAAGTATAAAGAAGACTTTGAATATCGGATCAGATCCAGATAACACTTCTCCTAATTAAATATAATGCCATTGGGAGGGGTAATATTCGACTGGGATGGAGTAGTCATTAACTCGGCTATCCTTCATGAAAAAAGCTGGGAACTTTTAGCAAGCGAGCTCAAACTCCCTCTCCCTCCTAATCATTTCAAACATGGGTTTGGTAAAAAAAACGAATTTATAATTCCTGAAATTCTTAAATGGAGCCATGAACAATCTAAAATTAAAAAGTGGGGGAAAAGAAAAGAAGAACTATATAGAGAACTTGGAAAAATAGAAGGGATCCCCATTTTAGATGGAATGATAAGATTCCTTCATTCTCTAAAAGCCGAGAAAATCCCCTGTGTGATTGGAACCTCAACTGAAAAAGAAAACTTATCATTAGCCTTTTCCCAACTTAATATCGGACATTTTTTTAGTGGGGCGATTTGCTCTGAAGATGTAAATCAAGGCAAACCTGATCCAGAGGTTTTCCTAAAGGCTGCTCAGATCATAGAACAAAAACCAGAAAATTGCGTAGTTTTGGAAGATAGTACCCATGGAATCGAAGCCGCAAAATCTGGAGGCATGAAAGCACTAGGGCTTCTGACCACTAAAAAAGAATCTGAATTATTTTCCAGTGGAGCCGATCAAGTAATCACGAACCCTACCATGTTAAACATCTCCTTGCTCCGCAGCTTGTTTGTACATTAGATAACACAAGTATGAAAAATCTGGCTCTTCATTGGAAAATTCTCATTGCCCTAATCTTAGCCTTTTCAATTGGTTTGTGGGCTAACTTTACAACCGAATCGATTTCTGAAAAGCCTTCATGGTTTACCCATCTTCATTATTTTTCTAACTTTTTCGGCTCATTATTTATAAATGGGCTCAAGATGGTAGTCATTCCATTGGTGATGACTTCTATCATTTGTGGGGTCGCAAAAATTGGAGAGGATAAGGATTTTGGCAGGTTGGGTTTAAAGACTCTATTCTTTTATTCCCTTACCGGGCTACTCGCAGTTGTTGTGGGTTTACTTTGCGTTAATTTGATTGAACCAGGACAAGTGGATGCAGAACTTCGTGAAAAGATGCTGAGCGGACAGGCGGACATGGAAAGTAAAAAGATAGAACAAGCATTTGAGCATGCAGATGATGGATTTAAAGGAATTATAGAAATTTTCCAAAGAATGATCCCTCAGAACCTGTTCAAGGCTGCAGTCGAAGGACAACTGCTCGGTCTAATTTTCTTCAGTCTTTTATTTGGTTTTTTTGTTGCCCGCTTACCCGAGAAGTTCAAAGAATCTCAAGTCGTTTTTTGGGAAGGACTTAATTCAACCATTTTAAGTATTACCAACTTTGTAATCTCATTTGCACCTTTTGGTGTCTTTGGACTAGTTACACCTACACTCATGATGGTAGGAATTGAAACTGTCTATGTCATGGGCACATTTGCATTAACCGTATTATTGGGTCTTTCGATACATAGCTTTATTGTTCTGCCCTGCCTGCTTCGCTTTTTAGCAAAAATACAGTTCACCAAACATTTCCGAGCTGTATCACCAGCTTTACTCACTGCATTCTCGACAGCATCTTCTTCTGCAACCCTACCAGTCTCCCTTAATTGTTTAACTAGTCGAGCCGGAGTTTCCAAAAAAATAGCCAGTTTTACCCTACCATTAGGGGCAACGATGAATATGGATGGAACCGCGTTATTTGAATGTGTGGTGGTGGTCTTTCTCGCACAACTCTTTGGAATCGAGATGGACTGGGTCACTCAATCCACAGTGGTTATTATGGCTCTGCTTACCTCGATTGGAGTGGCCGGTATTCCCTCGGCCAGCTTGGTTGCAATTATCGTTATTTTACATGCAGTTGGATTCCCTGAAGCGACCATTACAATAGGCGTAGGTATCGTATTTGTGGTGGACCGTCTTCTCGATATGACAAGAACCGCTGTTAATGTATTGGGAGACAGTTGTGCGGCCGCAATCATCGGGAAATCAGAGGGAGAGACTGGTTACTACAAAACCCCTTAAAGTTATTCTTAACTAAACAAAGATCGTATGGATTTTCGATTGAAATCGGATTATCAGCCAATGGGCGATCAACCCCAAGCCATAAATGGATTGCTTCAATCCATATCTGATGGAAATTCGAATCAGACTCTTCTTGGGGTAACCGGTTCAGGGAAAACTTTTTCCATGGCTAACATTATTCAAACGCTACAAAGGCCTTCTTTAATTATTTCCCATAATAAAACCCTTGCTGCTCAGTTATACTCTGAATTTAAGTCTTTTTTCCCTGAAAATGCCATCGAATATTTTGTTAGCTATTATGATTATTATCAACCCGAGGCATATGTTCCATCAACAGATACTTTTATAGAAAAAGATTCATCAATTAATGAAGAAATTGAAAGGCTTCGCCTCGCTGCAACAAGTTCATTAATTAGCCGAGATGATGTAATCGTGATTGCAAGTGTATCTTGTATTTATGGATTAGGATCTCCAGATGACTTCCGTGCTCTTTCTCACCAAATAAAAAAAGGGGAGGAATTCGGACGAGACAAACTATTGGAAAAAATGGTGGAGTCACTTTACACGCGGAACGATGTTGAACTAAAAGCTGGACGATTTCGAGTACGCGGTGATGTGGTAGATTTATTTCCTGCATATGCAAATAATCCAATACGGATTGAATTCTGGGGAGATGAAGTAGAAGACATCAGAGAAATTCATCCAATTTCCGGTGCGACTATTCGTAATCTCGACAGCTACATGGTTTATCCAGCAAATCAATATGTTACCACAAAGGATAAGCTTGAAGTAGGTTGCAAGGCAATTGAGAGGGAGCTTGAAGAACAAGTAAAGTATTTCGAAGACAAAGACCTACTTCTCGAAGCACAGCGCATCCGGATGCGAACGGAATACGACTTGGAAATGCTTAGGGAGATTGGATTTTGCAATGGAATAGAAAACTATTCAAGGCATCTATCAGGTAGAAAACCTGGCCAACGGCCATGGTGTTTAATTGATTTTTTTCCAGAAGATGCGCTCCTATTTATTGACGAAAGCCATGCCACTTTACCTCAAATTGGAGGTATGTTTCGTGGGGACTTTTCCAGAAAACAAAAATTAGTTGATTTTGGATTTCGACTCCCCTCGGCATTAGACAATAGACCTTTAAAACCTGAAGAATTTGAGCAGTTAAGTGGACAGACTATTTATGTATCAGCAACTCCAGCAGACCTTGAACTGGGAAAATCATCAGTGGTTGTTGAACAACTTATCCGCCCAACTGGTTTATTAGACCCTGAAATGGAAATTCGCCCCATTAAGGGCCAAGTTGAAGATTGCATAGGAGAAATAAAAAAAGCAGTTAAAAATGGCAACCGTATCCTCGTTACTACATTAACTAAAAGAATGACCGAGGATCTTGCAGATTTTCTTCGTGACCATCAAATTAAAGTCGAATACCTACACTCCGATATTGATGCGATTGAGCGTGTCGAAATTCTAAGAAGTTTACGGGCCGGAACCTTTGATGTACTTGTCGGAGTTAACTTACTTCGAGAAGGACTCGATTTACCAGAGGTTGCCTTAGTCATTGTTTTAGATGCAGACAAAGAAGGTTTTCTGCGAAGCGAGACTAGTTTAATACAAACCTCTGGAAGAGCGGCAAGGCATGAAAAAGGGAAAGTCATATTTTATGCAGATGTGATGACCAAATCACTAACTAGAACTCTTCAAGTTTGCCAATACCGCAGGGAGAAACAGGCTGCATACAATCTAGAACACGGAATAACTCCAAAGGGAGTTGTTCGCCCCATACAAGAGAGTCTTCGAAGTGAGAGGGAAGAATCTGATAATTCTTTGCTGGTTTCTGAAAATATGTCTCAAAAAGAAATGCGTAAAATTCTTAAAGAATTGGAAAAAGAAATGCTTACTGCAGTTAAGAAATTAGAGTTCGAAAAAGCAGCACTTATCCGAGATCAAATCTCATTCATCAAAGATGGTGGTAAAAATATAAAAAGTGCTCAAGTGGGGGGCTATTCAGGTAAACAAAAATATGGGAAAAGAAAAAAATATGGGAAAACGAAATCATAATTTTTTTATTTTCATTCTCCTTGTTCTACCTGAACTATATTTTTTAAAAGCAGATCTTACTTCAGAAAAAAAATTACTTTTTTTCTTCAATAAAATTGAAGTGAACGGAAATGTAGATGTCTTTTTAAAAAGAGGAACACGCCTTCGAGAAGCCAAAATATATGCAGATTCTGAAATTATAAACTCAGTGCTTACTAAGGTTAGTCAAAAGACTCTTTTTATCGATGCCAATAACACATACAATATTGCTCGTCGCCTACCTTTCATTAGACTTAAAGCAGAAAGAAAGTTCCCCGTTGAAGTTATTGTATCTGTCCATAACATTGATGAAATTCGAGTCTTAGGTCAGAGTAATGTAACTGCCGAAAATATAACCTCGAAAAATCTTACCATCTTCGTGGCAAGTTCGGGTAAAGTACACCTTCAAAATATTTCAACTCCCAAATTGAATATTATACACGAAGGTGAAGGAGACATAATTCTAAAAGGAGATAGTATTGAGGATCTTAAAGTAAAAATCACTCAAAATGGTTCTTTATTTGCCGATAAATTAGAGGTTAGTCGAGCTACACTCATTCACCAAGGCAATGGAACCGTTCATTTAAATCCATCAAAATGGATGGATGCTAGAATATTTGGAGACGGTAACCTTTTCCTCCATGAAAAACCTGAAAACATTGTAATTGATCAGCGAGGTACAGGAAGAGTGTCTGACATTCTTCCAGATGCTTCTCCATTATATGATATAAATCAATCCGATCTTCCCCGGGGAAAATAAAAAATTATACTGTTACAGTCTCTCCCTCAATTGCGGGACGAACACCATCCATAATAGAAGAAACTTCTTTCGATATCTCATCCATTCTATCATCGTTGTGCGAAGGATCGTGATGGAAAAGAAAAGTTTGCTTAACATTCGCTGCTTCTGCCACTTTTAATGCTTCCTGCCAAGTGGAATGTCCCCAACCTTTAAAATTTTGATATTCATCATTAGTGTATGCCGAATCATAGATCATTATGTCTGCATCTTGTGCTAATTGAACAACATTTTCGTCAATACGGTCGTCAAAATGCTCGGTATCTGTACAAATAGCTATAGACTTACCAGCAAATTCAATCCTATAACCGCAAGCACCATTGGGGTGATTTAATTGGCCAGTTTTAATAACAATTCCCCCATCTAAAGAGAACACATGACCGCAATCATAGTCGTTGAATGAACATGCTTTTTCAATCAAAGCACTCGGAACTGGAAAAACGGGATCTTTCATCAGCATTGTTCCGATAATTCCATGTAAATCATATTTATCTCCAACAAGGTGACCGGCATGTAGACGCACATCACTGTTTGGATTATATAAAGGAGCAAAAAATGGAAGACCTTGTATATGATCCATGTGCGTGTGGGTGAAAAATAAATCTGCATCAAGCAGATTTTTTTCTTCAATCATTATTTGTTTACCCAATAAACGAATCCCCGTGCCTGCATCAACAATGACTCTCTTCTCGCCACACAAGATTTCAAAACAAGTGGTATTTCCACCATATTTTATCGTATCAGGACCAGGACATGGGATACTCCCACGGGTTCCCCAAAATTTTATGCTGAAAGATGTAGGGTTTATCATAATAGAAATTCACACAATTTTAGATGGAAAAAAATACATTTGGCAACAACCAATCTCAATGTTTCTAAACACGGCTATTTTATTCCCTATCCAACCAATTTCCATTTTCATCCTGATATGAGTCAGTTTGTATTCCATCTCCCCAATCATAAACACCTTCAAAGGCCAAACCCAATTTAAATCGTCCAGTATAACTAGTGCCGTCACCGAAATCAAGAGTGCCTAATCCGTCTTTATCTCCGTTAGCCCAAGATCCACTATAAACAACTCCAGAGTTATCACTTTGAATCCCATCACCGTGTGGAGATCCATCAGAAAATGCTCCAGAATAAATAGATCCATCCACCTCTTTCAAAATACCGTATCCCTCAAATTTCCCATTTTTAAATGAGCCTACGAAAACCGTACCGCCAACTTTTTGTAAAATCCCACTTCCAAAATATTCATTGTTCTGAAATCTGCCAGTATACCTATCGCCGTTGACTGAGAGCAGACTACCATGCCCAAACAAACCATCCTCAATAAACTCTCCTGAAAACTCTGAACCATCCTCTAATCTCATTGTCCCCTCTTTCAAATATTCGCTGTCCCATTGACCTGACATTATCACACCATTGGATCCTTGATACTCTCCGTAATTGAAAACATCGTTTTTCCAATCTCCTATTAATCTGGATGAATCGTGAAGGATCAATGTTCCAAAACCATGGCGTTTTCCGCTTCTCCAATTACCAACATATCGATCTAACTTTTCGTCTGACTTGTATCTCATCGTTCCATGACCATGACTGTATCCGTCCTTATGCTGACCTTCAAAAATATTCCCGTTAACTAATTCCCGAGTCCCATACCCATTTGGTTTACCCATCACCAACTCACCCTCATAAATGGATCCA
Source organism: Opitutia bacterium (assembly GCA_018645475.1). GTDB lineage: Bacteria > Verrucomicrobiota > Verrucomicrobiia > Opitutales > Seribacteraceae > Seribacter. The sequence continues at coordinate 9,504 of JABGWU010000035.1, read as the reverse complement.
TCCTTAAACACATGTCTTCCCTGCTTTGCCTCTTTACTTAAGCTAATTGATTCACGCGTGGAAGAAACTTCCGTTATGTCACCTTGATCAGAACATGACAGGGAGAATAACAAATATACCCAAAACCAGGCTTTATCTAAAAATGTCATTAATGAAGAATTCATATCAGTAACTAATACTTTTACTTACCTGAAAAATACTACTTACAATTGATATTGCGACAAGGGCGACAAGTGAAAACGCGAACCCCAATGCACCCCCAGAAACTAAAGTAGTCATCGTTTTAATTTTTTTGGTCAACTGCTCGCGAAACGATTTACTGCTATCCTCCATGCTATTACCCAAGTTACCAGTTCTTTCGCCGACCTCTAAAATATCGAGTTGCATGAGAGGCATGAGTTTAAATTTCCTCAAGGCATCAGGAAGAGACTTCCCCTCATTTACAAGGGCTCTGGCAGATCTAAATCGCGATTTTATATGCTTATTGCGAATAGTTTTTTCACACAATCGTAAATTCTCCGTCAATCCAATCCCACTCCAAATTAAAGTAGAAAGTAAACTCGCCAATTGAAACATTTCTGAGAGATAAAATATATTTCCAAAAAGAGGAAGTTTTAACATAGCTTGATCAAATGCCATACCACCCTTTTCAGTCTTTTTCCATTGAATAATGGCTCCCGATGAAATGAGCAGAGCAATTAAAACAAACGGACCAACGGCAAGCACCCAATTTGATCCACTTATAAGAACCTTGGCCATTAAGTTAAGTTCACCACCAAGCGAAGCGAGCATTTCTTCAATTTGGGGAAGTAAAAAAAAGAGAAAGAAAAGCACAACACCAAAAGCAACCAAACCAACAAAAAGTGGATAAGCCATGCTTCCCAAAACTTTGGATCTAATTTCTCTCTTTTCTTCAAGGTGGGAAATTATCTTTTTAAGAATGGGTGAGACATTTCCAGTTGCCTCACCTGCTTCAATAACAAAGCTTGAAGATTCACTAAAATACTGTGGTAGATTCCGCATAGATCGGGACAAAGTTTTCCCCTCAGCCAATTCTTTCCACAATACTCCAGCAATTTCCTTTTGTCCCGGATCAGATAATCGCTGATTCAATAATTTTACTGCATCTGCTACCGGCATACCGCTACTATGAAGTTCCAACAAACGCTTCAAAAACTCTAAGCCAATCTTCTCCCCTTTTCCACGAACCCCTTTTTTCGTTTCACTTAAAATCTTCTGCTTAGATTGAAATGGCTTTTTTGGCTTTTTTTTATCCTTCTCTCCATTCCCCCCCTCCAGAGGCTTTATCTGAAGAGGAGTCAGTCCTAGTTGCTTGATTTTTGCACGGGCGTCCTTCAAATCACTCGCATTAATTTCACCGGGCAATGTCTTACCCTTTAAATCAATTGAAACATAGCTAAATCGAGCCATTAGGATAAATTTGTATTAAAGTCCCCCACTTAGAATTTCTTCTGTATTTTCTTCACCTACAAAACCATCAGCGTATCGAATAACTTCTTCAATCGTGGTTAAACCACGTTTGATTTGATTCCACCCACTTCCCTGTAATGTGCTCATACCCTCTTTAAGAGCAACCTCACGAATATCAGGTGCAGATGCACTTTTAATAACCAAACTATGAATTGGATCACTCATTCGCATTAATTCAAAAATTCCAACTCGACCACGATACCCAAGGTTTTGGCACTGCGGGCAACCTACTGCCTGTAAAACTTTATCCTTATGTATTATTTCAGATTCGACGGTTTCCAATAAAGCTAATGATGCGATTATCTCTCGCTCTGTCTTAACTGTTGGTTTTGCACATTCCTTGCAAAGCCTTCTAACTAGACGTTGTGCGATAACCATCTCAACCGATGATGCAATTAAGAAAGGTTCGATCTCCATATCAATCAAACGGGTAATGGCGCCAGGCGCATCATTTGTATGGAGTGTACTGAGAACTAAGTGCCCTGTGAGTGATGCTCTAATTGCAATATCTGCAGTCTCACGATCTCGAATCTCACCAACCATAATTACATCTGGGTCTTGTCGCAAAATTTCCCTTAATGCACTGGCAAAGGTAAATCCAATCTCTGAATTAACCTGTGTTTGATTTATTCCGGCAACCTCATATTCGACTGGATCTTCGACCGTCATGATTCGCCTCTCCGGTTTATGTATTCGACGAATAAAAGCAGTCAAGGATGTAGATTTCCCCGACCCTGTTGGCCCGGTTACTAAAACAATCCCGTGAGGTTTTTCCAAGACAGAAACAATGTTAATTTCATCATCCCCCAACAGACCGAGTTCTTGCATGGATAAAGGTTGCGATTTCTCATTGAGCAATCGGAGGCTGATACTTTCGCCATATAATGTGGGTAATGTAGATACTCGGATATCTAAATCGCTCTGACCTTGAGAAAAAGTTATTCGTCCCCCCTGCGGTCTTCTTTTTTCGGAAATATTAATTCCGCTCATGATCTTAATCCTTGATATGATCGCATCCTGAAAACTTCTTAGATTATCCGGCACTCGCACAGGAACTAGTTGACCATCAATCCTGTAACGAATTTGGAGGGTATCTTTATGAGGTTCAAAATGAATATCCGTAGCACGATCTACTATTGCTCTTTGTATGACTTCATTTACAAAACGAATGATAGCTGCATTTTGGTCCTCCAAGTCGTCCTGTGCTTCATCATCACCGTCCTCCTCTAAATCACTCTCATCCAAACTATCCGCACCAATGCCAAAATTCTCGGTAATCGCCCGAGAAATTTTTTCGGGTGAACCCAGACTCCATAATGGTTTCTTGCCTGAAACCGCAAAGACCCACCTGTTCATTATTTCGGAGGGTGGCCAAGGTGTAACCAAACACAATTTTCCATTCTCATTAATGACAACAGGTAAACAACAATAATTGTGAATTAATCTCATCGGAAGAAGCTTTGTCGGATTTTCAGGCATTTCAAAATCTTCCTGATACTCCATATCGGTTTTCTTCCCAATTTCTAACATAATTTCCTCAACAGGTTTGGAATATTTAGATGCAAGTAATCGAGCTCGATCTTCTTTCGGTGCGTTTAAAATATTTAGACGATCTAAGTCAGCCAAATTTGGCCACCAATCCATTTTTTCAAAATTTTGGTTAAGGTCAAAAGCCAAAGATTGTTGTTCGTCTTGGGACGAATTTTCATCTTCCGCATCATGACGCACCTCTTCCATTCCGTTTTGATGGTTCACCATTTCATTTTCGTTTAGGCAGGTTCACGCGGGGGGGAATAGTAATAGCACGTGGTCTATTTCCCGGAAAATTAGATGCTCGGTTAGGTGTGGCCACTTTGGGTGACTGAGAAGGTTTCTTCACAGGTTGACCACTAGGTACAGGGAGTACACTTTTACTTGCGTTCTTTAGTGTTAAAGAAAGTCCGCCTTTTAATTTTAACTCTTCCGTCTCAGGATTAAACCCCTCAATCTCCACTTTTCCATCATCAAAACTTTCGCCCATCTTTAACCAAGCTCCCTGGTTTCGAGCACGATCAAAAAGGCTAAAGTGCCACTCGTCTCGGAACTTAAAAATCCCTCTAAGTTCAATATTCGGATTAATTGATTTTGGAGCAGGGGGAGGAGGAGCAGCCCGAATGATAGGAGCCGGTTTTTTTTGCCTAGAACCTGGACGCTCAAAAGGATTAATTTTTTGGGAATAAAGACAGAGATTTAAAGAGCCAAAAAGGATTACAAAGATACAAACTAAATTTATTTTTTGAATTAACATATTCTTAAAAACTTGGCTTTTTAGCAGGGATATCCTGATAAGATGAAGTGTTATTTTGACTTCCATCCAAATTAGGCATTCCTAAAATCCGACCTGATGGTGAACGGAATTTGGGAGCATAATCACCGTCAATTCTTTCATCAATAGACTGAATATTCTTTTTTGTGTTATCAGTGTCTGCATTCATAATAGTTGGCTTCAGGAAAATAAGTAGTTCAGTGGGGGTGTATTTAATCGTTTTGGGTCGAAAAAACTTTTCCCCAAAATAGGGAATATCACTCAAGAGGTTATATTTTGATTCAGTAGAATCAACTTGAACTTCCTGTAACCCTCCTAAGACAATAATTTCTTCGTTCCTAATGGTTACAAAAGACTTGGCTTCCCTAATTTTCTTGGCCGGCAAGGACTGCCCTTGGTAGGTATTACTTTGAGTTTCATCAAATTTTTCTGCTTTTACTTCTACTTCCATAAAAATAGAACCTTTCGAAATTATTGTTCCATTTTCGTCGATTAATGGTAATCCAATCTTTGGCTTTTTTATTTCAAGTGAAGTTTTGGCGGTTATTTTTTCAGCATTACCAGTGCTACTTGATCCGTCAGTTGATGTGTTTCCATAATAAGTGGGAATAACTATATTTCTTTCATCTTCTATTAAAATATGAACTTCAGGGGCATTATGAGAAACCATAAGGGAAGGAGTCGAAAAAATCCTCACATCATTTCTCTCAGAAGAAAGGGCAAATATTTGATCCCAACGAATCCCGGTTAGTTCCCAATCCTCCATTTGAAAGGGGATTGCAGAATTTAAACCAGGTATTCCCATTATTCCCTGTAAACTATTACTTTCAACGGGCACTTGCCTCGTTACAACTTCACCTCCAGGTAATGTTACCGATTCACTCGCAGTAGCAGTTTCTCCAAATAATCCCTCACCCTTTTCGCCCCTGGAAAATTTAGACCATTCAAGATTACTAAATAATGCATCGATTCCGCGCTGGTTTTGCTCAGTCAAATCAACCATTACAAAAATTGTGTCAATTCGGGCGAGAGGAAGAGGTTGATCCAAGGATTCAATCATTCGGCCAATTTCATCAATATCAGCCTTAGTTCCATAAACCAGAATCGCATTGCTTCGTTCATCAGCAGAAATAGTTATAAAATCACTAAATTCATGTGACCCCTCTCCACCATCGCTAGGATTGCTAGAAGTGCTTGCTTGATTTGAAACGGGGGCAATCTTTCCACCTGGAGTGGGAGTCTTAGGGGGTGTATTGCTTTTATTTGCGGTGGGCCGAACATTCTTCCCGCCCTGTACCTGTTGCTTTATCCTCTGTTGATTTTTAATCACTTCGTCTAAAATAGACTGTATATCTTTAGCTTCAGCATGTTGCAGTTTGAAAAGTTTACTGGTTGTCTTCATTTTGACAGGTGCATCAAGCGTTTCCAGAATAAATTTTATAGTCTCTAAATTTTCAGTTCTGGTTACCACGATAAGCTTTCCGGTTCGCTCGTCTGATTCAACTTGAGTGGTTCCACCAAGAAATGCTTTAAAGCTTCCTTCAATCATTGTCTTCAGTTTGCCTTCTAATTCTCGGGCCCCAGCATGCATCGTGTCATGAATATAAAAATCTGTACCAAGGTCTTCCTTGCTGATCGGACGATCAATCGAAAGCAATAATTTCTCCATCCTTTGGAGATTTAAAAGAGAATCAGTTGCTAAAATACTATTTGCTTTTTCAAAGACTAGCAATGTCCCAACATTAGGAGTAGAAAAAGGATTTAACTGCTCACGCACCTCAACTGCTGGAGCGTATTCGAGATGAAACATCTTCACATATATTCTTTGACTTGGTTTGATCAAAGATGCCGGACCATCTAGCCAAATGGGAACATGCACATTCATTCCAGCCGCGGGTACCGCCTTGTAAAACCGATCATCAATTTTGGTTACTCCGATACCATTCATTGCAAGCAAACTATCGAGAGCAAGTAGAGTCTCTCTTTTTGAAAGAACACTAAAGCTATCAAAATTAACTTTTATTTGCGGTAGATTTTGGGGTCGTAAAATATATTTCCCCGTGAGCAACTGAATCATCTCCAAGATCATATTGGTGTCCTGATCTCGCAAGCGAAGTCTTTCCAAAGGCTCATCCAATCCATCGACCATAGAAAGTTCCACCGGATCGGATAATACACCGAGGCTAAAACTCTCAAAGCCAGAACCATCATCAGGAGAGATTTGTCCAGGAACTGGAGCACTTGGTATACCAGGCACTTCACCCGCTGGAACTTGACTAAACAAATGGACAGAAAATCCAATAATCATAATTGCCACCAGCTGGCTTTTGATGAGATTTCGAAAATACAGAATAAATTTCATAATAATTAGATTAAAGTTTTATTGATTCACGAATTCAACCGAACTCACCTCAAAAGTTGCATCATAAGTTGTTGGATCATAGGGGCGTGATTTGGGAGGATAATTGGGCTCGATCTTAACCTCACTGAGGAACATGTATGGGCTTTCTTGGCGAATCAAATCCGCAAATTCATTCACATTTTCATAAGTCGCCCGATCGAACTTAATTCTAACCTTGTGCTGAGAATACCTTTCCCTTTCATCTGTTTCCAACTCCCGGTAATCCCTTTGTGGAAAAACCTTATCGGCTAAGGAAGAAGCCCGGTTACTCAAGTTTTTCTTATCGTAACTCTTGTTCGCCTGCTCTAATTTTTGGGACTCCAAAGCTCGGTCGATCGCTGGTTTTAAATTAATAATGGTTTCATGCCCCAAAATTTCCTGCTCTGTTAAATCCCATTCTTGATAAATGGAGACGCCGGTTTGGAAAAACTTAAAAAAAGAAACCAAGACAACCAACCATAACGAAATAAGAAGGAGTGTCTGCTCCCGGTCGTTTAATTTAAAGAAAAATTTCTTAATGGCATTCATCCGTTCTTATGAACCTCCTTTATGTGAGTAAGTTTTGGTAAAAATGCAGATTTTGATGGATCTTCCTCAATCAATTCAAACTCGATATCAAAAGTTGTCTTTCCACCACCACTCTTAATTTCACGTTTTTCTTCTCCAGAGCGTCCAATTCGAATATTACCAACTTTATTTTCCTCCAAACTTTCAATAAATGTATTGATCGCTTCAATCGTTTTCCCTTCTCCTTCCAATCTCACTTCATTTCTACTCTCAAAATGAGCCATAGAAAACCAAAGATTAGGATTATCCCCCGATCCACCCCGATGTACTGCCACTCGAATTAGTGCACCAAAAGGGTCAATCCCGCCAAGTTTGTTCTGCCTGAGTTTTTCAAGCAATTTCTGAGATTCCACAACCAAGGGTACTTCTTCTGCCATCCGCTGACTTAAAATTTTTCGATCTTCTAGCTTAACTCCCATAATTTTTATTCCAGCAAATGCCAAAAGCATTGCTGCCATCCCAACACTCCACATTAAAATCCCCTTCCAACGAGCCCTTGCTTGATTACGCCTTTTTTGCTCAACTTCCTTAAATTCTAATTGGCGTAAATCGCTCGACCATAATTCATCGGCGGCGAGAAGAACTTCTTGGTCAAGAGACAGACCTGATTCCTTACCATCCAACCATTCATGCTCAAACCTAAAAAAACCATCCTTGGTTCTCTCCACATCCCGAGCCACCAAAATATCCTTGGCAATCTGATAATTTTCCAAATCAAATAGAGAAAGAAGTTTACCTCTGGCATCCTCAATTGATTCATCTCCCTCGTCTTCGTCCAAGGGAATGGAGAAGAGAAAATCGGGAACAGATGAATCTTCCTGAAATGACGCAGCAGTTAATGTATCTTCAAAAAGCAAAAATGCGATGGTTGGTTTTGGATATTCCATTCCCAGTAAAGATATGAATGATGGAAATACACGCCGAAAGATTTCCAAATTCTGCCAACCCATCTGTCGGAGTTTCGCCAAGGGAGCCGCAAAAATAAAGATTTTCCGAAACTCTTCATCTGCTTGATAACCCCATGCTAATTGCTCAACGGGGTAAGGAGAAAGCCCCCCTTCATTCAAAACAAATTCGGCAAAATCTTGATATTTATCTGCCTTCAAAGAAACAGGGAGTGAAATTGAATCACAAAAAAAGTGCTCACCAGGAATTCGAAGGGTGATTTCTCTAAGTTCCCCAATAGGGAGCTCGGGTAATTTCTCAGGGGTATCCGCCATAAAAATGGTTACTCAAAGCTAGCGCTAAAAAGATCTTCAGTCGACCAAATTCTCGTTTTCACGGATTGATAAAACCCTAAATGGATATCGGATCTTTGAATTCTGCTGACTTCTTGGTTTTTGAACCTTTCCCTTTCCTCCTTGTTGAGAAGGTTGCATGGCTTTTCCACTGGCAAGAATTGCATGTAATTGGAAATTTGCTTTTCCTTTGTTCACAGTAATGAGGACACGAAAAACAGTCGCAGTAGTACTAGTGCTAATGGATCTATTATTTCTCATTTGAGCGAGTTTCGGATCATTCATGCTTTTAAAAAATGGATCTCCCGACGATCCTGAAGGGCCCGAAAGAATTTCATCGTAAAGTCCGTCATCATCACCACATAAAAATTTAACTAAGTACGAGGATGCTGTATTAATGTTAACAGGTCCGTTATGAAAAAATGAAAAACTGTCACGAAAATTCTTCATATGAATGGTTTCGCTCCCATTTTCTGAATAAAACAATCCGGATTCTTCGGGTTCATCTGCATCATATGCAAACCCTTTAACCATTCGAAATTCTTCAAAATTCTCAATTTTTTTGCCAGGAGTAAAATAAGGGATTTCCAAATCCTCATAAAAACCATCTTCTGCCCCTTCATCTCTTTCCTCCTCATCCGCATCCTGCCAATCCATTAAGGTATCATAAAAAAGCTGCCCGTCGTCTTCGTTAACTAAAGAATCCTCTTCTGCCCGCATTATGGCAAAAAGAGAAACTAAATCTTTTTCCGATATCGCAGATATAGGAACTTTACCCGATTCATCAATCAAAGAGATAGACCATTGCACCCTAGAATCAAGTGGAGTGATTTCAGCGTAACTCAAAGGATCCCCCCACCCCTGTGAAGGTGCGTACAGCGTTTTTTCAAGCATCATGAATTCATTCAATGCACCAACTGCTACATCTAATGCGGAATATGCATGCATTCTCAAATCGTCCCGCCTATGAAACTGACTCACATGGCGTAGTTCCTGAACTGTTTCCTGCATCAAACGCATACACAAAACAGAGAGCAAAACGATCAATGCTAAAATAAAAACCAAAATCGAACCTCTCTTTTTGACTATCATTAAAACCGCTCCTCCTCAATTCCACTTGGTGCAATCCTTTTTACAGGAAGTGTAATAGTACGCTCAAGGTTCTCCTCATCCCATTTAAAAACAAGTTTTACGAAAGCAGGAATTCGATATTTCCCGGATTGAATATTTTCCTCAAGGTCTTCCAAAATCTCCCACTCTTTTATATCATCTGGACCGTCTTCCTCCTCCCCGTAATAACAATAAAATACCTGACTACAGAATGGACTGATCAGTGTATTGAAAAGGTCATCCTCATCCTCAGGTTCAAGCCTGCCTTCATCATTTTTTTCTAATTCCTGAAGTTCGGAAAACCACAAAAGGCTTAATCCATCCCCCTCATCAAATTGAAAATAACAATGCACACGACTTGCTGGTCCTCCTGGCCAAACTAATAGAGGGGG
>JABGWU010000263.1 GCA_018645475.1 Opitutia bacterium | reverse complement strand
GATTTTGATCCGGTTTCCGAATAACCCATTATATGAAGGGCATCAACATAAGGTAGTAGTAACTTCCACCAGCCTTGATTAGGAGCATTCCATTTGTATGCAAAGCTATCAACCGTGAGCTCTTTGCCTTTTGCCCTTAGGGCAATGGATAGTTCTAGGATAAACCTCACAAAAGCCTTTTTGTCACTCTCACACTTTCCTTTCCCTTCAAAGTCGATGTCAACTCCATCTAACTTAAGTCGCACGGTTTCAGCAACCAACGCCTGTATGAATTGTTTTCGATAAGAATCGAATGCATTTTTGGCCAAACTCCAGTTCCAACTCTCCCGGGTTCCATTATAAATGCAAAGCAACACTCGAACATTATGAACATTACCCCATTTCCGAAAGCTTATAATAGTTGAATCATCGATTGGCTTAAAATTATCAACCAACTCAATTTGACCCTTCTGAGTTGGGCGCCAAAACTGAAGACCGATGTGAGTAAGTCCGTCTTTCATCCCCATGCCCCCGAATGAATCGTCCATGCGAGTCCTAGATATTTCTATTGCGTAAGGAGGAACCCAACTCATGACGCGACCCGCTTGAACATTAGGTTTTTGGGCACTCGTTGTGCCGAATAAAAGAAAAACAACCCACAAAGCTAGATGCTTCAGAGGAAAATTTATTTAAATATGAATAGCTTCACCGTGTGCTGCGGCTGCGGCTTCTGCCAAGGCTTCACTCATAGTTGGGTGAGCGTGAATCGTTCCATGAATTTCATCTACGGTGGCTTCCAGTTTCATCGCTAATCCATACTCCGTGATTAACTCGGTAGCATCCGATCCAATAATGTGGGCCCCTAAAATATCTCCGTATTTCTTACCAACAATTACTTTCACAAAACCTTCTGAATGATTCACGGCAACTGCCTTACCGGATGCCACAAAGGGAAACTTACCAACTTTATATTCGATACCATCCTCTTTTGCCTTCTCCTCCGTTAAACCAATACTTGCAACCTGCGGCTGACAGTAGGTACAACCCGGAAATGCATCAACAGGAACAGGTTGCGAATGACCAAACATTCCATTGACCGCCTGAATTGCACGATAGGTGGCAATATGGGCCAACCAAGGCGGACCAACGATATCTCCAGTAGCATAAATTCCGGATTCTGAGGTTTCATAATTTTCGTCTACTTTCAGATAACCTTTCACGGTATCCAATTTTAGTTTTTCTGAAACTGCACCTTCAAGATTAGGAACTACACCGATTGCCAGCAAGAGAGATTCAACCTCCAAGGTTTCACTTCCCTGGTCATTACCCAATGTAAGCGATACGCCATCTTCTCCAACCTCCACCGAGTCTACACGGGTGCCAACACGACAATCAATTCCCTGTTCAGCAAATGATTTATGCAAAGCATCAGATATTTCGGCATCCTCAACGGGCAGTACTTTAGGCAACATTTCAATCAGCGTCACTTTTGTACCGAAGGCATTTAAAAAATAAGCAAACTCTGCACCAATTGCACCTGCCCCCATGATCGCGATACTCTTTGGCTGTTCAGTCATCGCCAAAGCTTCCCGGGATGTCATCACTCTCTTTCCATCAACAACGATTTCAGGCAAAGTCCTTGGCTTGCAACCGGTGGAGATCATGACCTTTGCACCCTTCAAATAAGTTCCTTCCTTTTCTCCTTCCGTAACCTCTACCATCCCTGGTGCGTGCACCATCGCCTTACCAACAATATAATCAACCTTGTTTTTCTTAAACAAAAACTCGATTCCTCCTCCCATTTGCTCCGCCACCTTTCGCGACCGGCCCATCACTTTTTCAAAATCCACCTTGATTTCTTCGCAACTGAATCCAAATACCTCAGAGTGCAGTGCCGCCTGAAAGGACTCGGCACTCTTAAGCAATGCCTTCGAAGGGATACACCCCCAATTTAAACAAGTTCCACCAGCTCGTTCCATTTCAATGCAAACCACCTTCTTACCAAGTTGTCCCGCCCGAATAGCAGCCGCATATCCAGCGGGGCCCCCGCCTATAATAATAAGATCGTAAGTTATATCAGATGTCATGAATTTAATATTGAGTGGAAAATTCATAATACTAATTATCCAAAGCACACTAGTCAATGAAACGAAAATAAGATTCGGTTGAGCTTGAAATTTTCGTTTGGCAGCATAATTTGGTTCTTTTTAAAATGATCGAACAACTTAAAACTCAAAATAACTATCGCGATATAATTGGTGAAAACTTATCCAATTGCCTAACATCCACCTCTTTAAATAAAGGTACCTGTTATAATGGTAAAGTAAGGGATCGCTATGATCTTGGCAAAACCTTGGCCTTGATTACGACTGACAGGCAATCAGCATTCGATCGTATATTGGCAACCATACCTTTTAAGGGACAAGTTCTGAATCAAACCGGAGCTTGGTGGTTCGAACAGACGAAAGATATTATTCCCAATCAGGTTATTGATTTTCCAGATCCGAATGTCACCATTGCAAAGAAATGTAAACCTTTTCCAATTGAATTTGTTGTTCGGGGGTATGTAACAGGAAGTTCAAGTACTTCGCTTTGGACGATCTACAATAAAGGTGATAGAGAATATTGCGGTATTCAATTTCCAGATGGAATGGTTAAGAATCAAAAATTACCTGAGCCTGTCATTACCCCGACCACCAAGGAAGAGGATCATGATAGGCCTATATCCCCTGCCGAGATTATTGCCGAAGGATGGATGGAAAAAGACCATTGGGAATATGCATCCAAAAAAGCGATTGATTTATTCGTTCGAGGACAGCAAATATCTTCAGAACACGGACTCATTCTTGTAGACACAAAATATGAAATGGGACTTGATGAAAATGGTGTGATTACTCTTATCGACGAGATTCACACACCTGATTCCAGCCGTTACTGGATAGAAGAAAGTTTTCAGGAGAGATTGGACCAACAAAAAGAACCTGAAAATATTGATAAAGAATTTTTAAGATTATGGTTCAAAAACCACTGCGACCCCTATAAGGATGAAACTCTTCCAGATGCTCCGAAAGAATTAGTTACGGAATTATCAGCAAGATATATTCATCTATATGAAGTGATAACAGGAGAAAAATTCTCCTTTCCTGACCTTACACAAAACATCGAAGAACGAATTTCTAATAATCTAAAACCTTATCTAAGCTAATATGAAAGTAGTAATAATAATGGGATCGGCATCTGATGAACCACATGCCAAAAAAATAACTGATAATTTGGACAACCTCTCAATCACCTGGGAGCAACATGTTGCATCTGCACATAAACAACCTCTTGAAGTATTAAAAATACTTACGGATAACAAGGAAGCAGAGTCGCTCGTGTACATAACCATCGCAGGACGGTCTAATGCATTATCTGGTTTTGTTGGAGCTAATTCAGAGTTTCCAACAATTGCTTGTCCACCATTTACTGACAAAACAGATATGCTAGTGAACATTCACTCAACATTGCAAATGCCAAGCAACACACCAGTATTGACTATACTCGACCCAAAAAACTGCGCTATAGCAATTTCAAGAATATTTAAGGTATAATTTTTATTTAGAGTTTGCGAATAGCTTCCAAAACTAATTCTGAGATCTCTTCCCTTCGATTGCCACTCGAACAACTCGAGGTTAATTCCTTGTAGGTGATCATTGTTCCGTAAGTAATAATTAGTTTTCTACCTAAACGGGGAAAGATCATACCTTTTCCTAAAATTTCAAATGACCCTTGAATACGGGCAGGTATTACTGGGCATTTTGCTTTGTCAATTAATAGACCAATGCCTTTTTTGGCCTGTGAAAGATTACCATCGATACTTCTTGTTCCTTCAGGGAAAACAAGTAATGGTTCACCACTTTTTAAAACGCCTAGGGTTCGCTTAAGTGTGCCTAAATCCAATTGGCCACGGTTAACAGGAATTGAGTTTAAGCGACGAATTAAAAAACCTAGTGGGCCTACAAAAAGTGAATCACGAGCAAAATAATGTAAATTACGATTTATTTTACATCCTAGGGCAGGGGGATCTAAAAAACTAAGATGGTTGGAAGCTAATACGAAAGCTCCTGATTCTGGAATATTTTCTATACCAATAATTTCAAAGCGGTGAAAAATCTTAAAATAAATAAAAGAAAGATACTGAGCAATACGATAGGTATAAGTTATCACAATTCAGAGATAAGAGACGATATCTCGGTGAATACTTCGTTGATAGAAAGTTCACCCGTATTTATTAAAAAAGAACCTTCACTTTTAACTAAAGGAGCAACTTTACGGGAACTGTCGATTAAATCCCTTTTTAAAATCTGATCTCTTTCACCATCAATAGATCTACGTTGTTCGCGAATTGAATCAGAAGCATGTAAGTAGATTTTAAGATCTGCATCGGGGAGTATAACGCTTCCAATATCACGCCCCTCCATGACCAAGCCATTAAATTTATGTCTTTCAGCTAATAGAATTTGGGAACGCTGATATTTGAATAATAAATCCCGAACACATGGAATTGATGCAATTTGGGAAACAGAATTATTAACGGACTCAGATCTTAAAATAGTAGTGGAAATTAATTTATCATTTATGGTTAGAGACGATTTTAAACCAGCTAAAGAAGAATTTAAATTAAATTTATTTAAATTTGCCTTAATGTCAGTTTCATTCAATTCAACTTGATCCTCAAGTAGCATTGATGCAATAGCTCGATAATGAGAACCTGTATCAACATGCATAAAATTAAGTCTAGTAGACAATGTAGATGCAGTAGTGGATTTCCCACTTCCTGCACCTCCATCAATAGCAATAGTAATAAATGATTTCATAAATTATTGAGAATTGATGCGACATTCAGAAAGAACATTGAAAAATCCGGGGAAAGTTTTAGCACAACACATTGGGTCTAAAATTCGTATCCAAGGACTTTGATCTTGAAATAAATCGTGGGACCCAAGGATAGCAAAACTCATGGCGAAACGATGATCCTTGTAGGTTTCTATTTCAATTGGTTTTTTAATAATAAGTTTATTTAAATCGTGAACGGGTTGGATGAAAATTGAATCGTGTTCTTCTTGTACATTTAAACCAAATTTACGAAGTTCATTAACCATTCCAGAAACTCTATCTGTTTCCTGTATGCGTGTATGAGCAATACCGCTGATTTTTAACGATGAATGCAAAAGGGGCGATAAGGCAGCAAGGGTAAGAAAAGTATCTGAGATGTCATTAAAGTCAAAATTTCCTCCATTAGCAGAATTTAAAAATGACACTTCGATTCCAAGTTCAGTTTTCGAGAGAGATAATCCACAATTAGTTAATATCCTACAAAATTCAATGTCTCCCTGAAGTGTGCAGTTTTGGATGCCATTAACATGTATACTCCCGCCAACAGCAACAGGGAGGGATAAAAAGTAACTCGAAGCCGTGGCATCTGGTTCAATGTAGTATATCGCTTGAGAAAACTGATATCGAAAAGAAGGAATTTTATATGTATCATCATTAATAACACACTTTCCTGAAGATGAATCTGCGAATTCATTCATCATTTCTAAAGTCATTCTAACAAAAGGTTTTGAGACAGTATTTCCAGATAAACGAATATTTGTAACTCCAGATATTAAAGGTGCAATTAATAAAAGGGCTGATAATATTTGACTACTATTACTTGCATCTACAATCCAATCACCTGTGGAAAGTCCATTACATTTTATTTTGAAAGGAAAACAGTTTTTAGAAGCTAAAAATTCAAATTCTGCTCCATGAGATTTTAGTGCTTCAATCAATCCACCCATTGGACGTTTTCGCATGGCTGCAGACCCGTCTAACTCATACTCTCCTTTTTCCTGAAGCGCAAGAAGGGCCGTTAAAAATCGAGCAACTGTTCCAGCGTTTCCTACAAACAATTTACCTTTAATTTCTGGTAATACGCCAGATGTTCCGAGTACTGATAAAAGATTTGAATTTTTATCTTCATCGATCTGAATCCCTAACTTCCGCAAACAAGATATCATTATTTGCACATCCTCACTATCCAAAATACCGCTCAGTTGTACGGGTCCATTATTCAGTACAGATAGAATGAGAGCTCTATTCGAAATACTTTTCGAACCCGGAATATTTACACATAAATTTCTTTTATTTTTAAATGGTATAATATCTAATAAATCACACTTCATATTTTATAAATCTTTTCTAAAGTTTGCACCTTGCTCTAAAAATGACAATATTTTATCAATATCCTCATTTTGAATAATTTCTCTCAGTTTTAAAAGTGTATTTTCCCAATCATCGAGTGCTAACATAAGCGGTTCCTTATTCATTAAGAATATCTGCTTCCACAGCTCTGGGTCACCTGCTGCTATTCTAGTGCAATCTTTTATGCCGTTCCCTGAAATTTTCCGCCAAGATTTCGGTTTCCATTCAAGGTTATTGGCTAAACAAGAAGATATAAGGTGCGGTAAATGGCTAAAATATGCGACCGCTTTATCATGCTCCTCTGGTGAAAATTCATACACATTCATATTCAATGCTTTCCAAAATCCCTTAGTAATTTCCACCATGTTCCTACTGGACTTTTCCGTTGAAGTAATAATGCAAGGCTTTCCATTAAAGAGATTAAGATCTGCATGACCCATCCCCGAATTTTCTGATCCCGCCATCGGGTGGGAACCTATAAAACCAACTCCAGAATTCAAAACAGCCTGATCTCCCAAATAGCAAATTTTTGACTTAACACTCCCAACATCTGTTATAATCGTACCATCATTTGATACCATAGCTATTTTTTCAATAATGTTGGGTATTGTTTCAACAGGTGTGCAGATGATTACAAACTCACTCCCTTTCACTGATTGTTCCAAATCGTCTTCAGCATAATCACACCAATCTTCTACTTTACACAGTGATAATGTCTCTTTACGCCTTGCCCACACCTTAATAGTTTGAGCGAGACCTTTGTTTTTTACAGCCATACCAAGAGATGCCCCTAGTAAACCGGATCCAATTATTGTTAATTGCTGAAACATAATTATGGTTGAATGATTGATTATTAGTATTACAAAGTATCCATTCATGGAAAATGGATTTAAAGAGCAAGACTCAAAAGATGATGACTGGGGGCAACCCCCGTCTCCACTTACTCCTGAAAATCAAAAAAAAGCATATAGAGCTCAACTCATATTAGGTTTGTTTTCTTTAATTGGCATCTTCCTACCGGGAATCCTTTTTTGGTTTTTTGGAAAGTAATAATCATATTAACACAATTTTTTTTATGAAATCCTCAAATAAGTCCTTTTCTAAATTTGAACTCATTATATTACTTTTAATTTTTTGCGTTTTAGCTTTTCTTGCGATTCCAATCATAAATTCATACCAAGTATACAAAAAGTCGTCCGTAGATTATAACCTTGAAGAAAGCCCTAGTTTTATTGACAAGAATGATTCCAATATTTCATCTCAAGCTATGCCTGATAAACTGTAAATGTAATTGAATTCTTAAATACTTGAAACTTTTACAAAACAGATTGTTCTGGGTATTTTGCTTTGTTGTAATAATATTTTCAGTAATTGGGATTTTATATGGAAGTATTATCTGGTTTGGTGGAGAGGAATTCAAAGATACCATAATTGAATATTGGCAATATTTTCGTAATTTTTTACTTTCTAATGGTATTTGGCTTTTTGTATCACTTATGATTTTACCTGGTTTTATTTTGCCTTGTGCTCCCTTACTTATTCTAGCTGGAATATGGGGAGCCGAATTTGGGGTACTTCAAGCATGTATCTTCAGTGTTATTGCACTAACAATTAACTTGATCTGGACATATTGGTTTTCTTACGGTCCAGGTCGAATACTCATCAATAAATTATTACAGAAGTTTAATTATCAAATACCCGAACTTCCTTCTAAAAATTTAATCCAATGGGCCATAATTCTAAGGCTTACCCCAGGCATTCCATTTATATTTACGAATTATGCATTGGGCCTTCTAAAAATGCCTTTCATTCAATATATCTTAGTATCTACTCCAATAATTTCTATCACAGATTGTGGCTTCATTTTAGCCTCTGCCGGAATATTTGGCGGTGGTTGGAAATATATTTGGGGTGGGGTATCAATCTTAATTATTATGATCCTAGGTGGTAAAATACTTTCAAAAAGAAAAAGACATGCAAGCGGATCTCTTTGAAACCGTACAAGATTCATCTGAAATTTTAACTGTAAGTCAGTTAACAAGAGAAATAAAAGGTTTACTTGAAACTAGATTCCCACCTCTCTGGATTCGAGGAGAAATTTCAAATCTAAAAGTTCAACCAAGTGGGCACAGGTATTTTATTCTTAAGGATTCTACAAGTCAGATTAAATCGGTGCTTTTCAAGGGTGACTTTTCTCATTTAGGATATACCCCTTTAGAGGGCGATGAATGCGTCGCCTTTGGTAGTGTAAATGTATACGAACCACGAGGTGATTATCAATTTCGCGTAAAGCATCTCATGCAAGATGGCACTGGGGGTTTACGACTTCAATTTGATCGCTTAAAAGAAAAACTTTTTAATGAAGGTTTATTTGATCAAGAGCGCAAAAAAGAACTACCCGAATTTGTACGCAGAGTAGCAATTATTACATCGATAAGAGGTGCGGCATTACAAGACTTTTTAAGTATCATGCAAAGAAGAGGCTGGATTGGAGAAATTTCAATTTTCCCCTGTTCTGTTCAGGGTATGAAAGCTCCTACTGAATTAATAAATGCCATCGATTCAGCAACAAATCATGGCCCATTTGACCTTGCAGTACTTACAAGGGGGGGAGGTTCGATAGAAGATCTTTGGGCATTTAACAACGAAGCTCTTGTCCGGAGGGTTGCTTCTTGTAAAATACCTCTCATTTCTGCAATTGGACATCAAACTGATTTTGTACTCACTGACTTTGCCTCTGACTTTCGAGCAGAGACACCCACTGCTGCTGCTGAATGGATAACCAGCCAAAATACCAGAAAAAGAGATCAAATTAATAATCTTCAATCTCGACTGAGTGAGGCGCCAAGGTTAATTATGGCTCAACTCAGAGATAAAATAAGTTTACTAGAAGCACAGTTAGCTAACCACTCTCCCCAATCCAAAATGGAAAACTATCATCAATATTTAGATGATTTCTCCCAAAGAATGGACCGAGTAATGGAGCAATCAATAACACATAATATTTACAAAGTTAATTCACTTGGTTCTAGATTAGAAAGTAACAGTTTAAAATCAGTTTTAAACCGGGGTTTTTCATATATTGAAAATCTTGATGGAAATGTAATTGACCGTGCAGAAAAATTAAAAACCGATGATTTAATAAAGATTGTATTTCAAGATGGTAAGAAAAACTTAAAAGTTCAGAAATGAATTAATATTAAGCTCGATATTAAAAGAACATCCGCTCACAATATTCTATTTTGGAATGAAATCCCACTTTTTCATAAAGGTTTTTATCGCCTGTGTAATCGCTAAATAATAAACATTTCTTTTGATATTTAAGATGCGCTAATTCAACAATTCTAAAAATCATTTTTTGTGCGTACTTTTTTCGTCTTTCCTCTATTGGAATATATACTAAATTAATGACTTTATAATTTTTCGTTTGGCGACCAAAGCCTACCATTCCGCAGCTACCGAAGCCTCTTTTCTGCAAAAAAAATAGATTGTCGGTCCTCATCATATTTTTTGCCATATTCACTATAGCCGTACGGTTTAATTGTGGCGTTGATTCTAGAGCAAATTGCATGGCCCATAAACGAGCCCTTGGCCATTCATTATCTCCTACATTTCTAATAGAAAAAAGTTTATCATCCTCATTATATTTTAAGTTCCTCTTGGTTTCATAGATTGAAAAGTTTCTCCTTCCAGTAATTTGATCTTTTTCACCACCGAGCCATTTTTTTGAAAAATATAAACTTTCACTACTGGGACCAGAAATTCCTTTTATTTTCCATTTTTTCCTCTTTGTAAATCTAAACAAATGCTGAACTGCAGAAATCGTTCCAGCAGAAATTAAAAGATAATTTGAAGCAGTAAGAACTGCACAGAGCTCTATTTTTCCTTTCTCCAAGATATTGCCTGCCCATTGTATAGACTTTGACTTCTTCTCAACTTCAAGCAGGACTTCCCAAAATAAATTGTTCACAACCTCGTTTTCAAAAAGAAAACACTCGGACTTTATCAAAAATCTAGATAAACTTCTATAAGCTTGAACCCTCATTTCATGAACACATATAAAAAATTTTAATAAATTGCTTTTTCAAACATTTTAAACAAGCAATATATGAATATGGCAAACAACGATTCTAATAATCGATACAATCAAAGAGGTGTATCCTCCAGTAAAGAAGAAGTCCACAGGGTGGTGGACAAACTCGATCGTGGATGCTTTCCGGGTGCATTTTGTAAAATTACAAACGATTCGCTGACAGGAAATGAAAATTTGTGCAATGTGATTCATTCGGATGGTGCGGGAACCAAATCAATTCTCGCATATCTATGGTACAAAGAAACCGGCGACCCCAGCGTCTTTCGGGGTATTGCTCAGGATAGTATCGTAATGAATTTGGATGACCTTGCCTGCGTTGGAATTTGGGATAAGATTACTATCTCCAGTACGGTTAATCGTAACGCAAGAAACTTTCCCGCTGAAGCACTAGCTCACCTGATAGAAGGTACGGAAGAGTTTATTCAAACCTTAAGAGATTTCGGTGTAGAGATTACAAGTGGGGGAGGGGAGACCGCAGATGTGGGAGACTTAACCGGGACTGTGGCCGTTGACTCCTGTGCTGTTGCCATTGCACCCAAGGATGAAATTGTGGATAATGCTAAGATATGTCCCGGATTAAGTATTGTTGGGTTATCCTCATCCGGTCAGTCAACTTACGAAAAACTTGAAAATAGTGGAATTGGTAGCAACGGCTTAACCAGTGCACGCCATGAAATGCTTTCACCCTATTATCGAGAAAATTTTCCGGAAACTTACGATTCCTTAACTAAAAAAGAATTTCTATATTGTGGACCTTACCGAATGAAGGACGCTTTACCCAAATCCTCATTATTAGTTGGAGAAGCCCTTCTAAGTCCTACGCGAACTTATATTCCAATCGTAAAACACATAATGTCCGAAAGAAGAGAATCTATTTATGGCTTAGTACATTGTTCAGGGGGCGGACAGACAAAATGTATGCGATTCGGAACTCATGTTCATCACATTAAAGACAATCTATTTACACCTCCTTCACTTTTTCAGGAAATTCAAAGAGTTTCCGGAACCAGTGACAAAGAAATGCACCAAGTTTACAATATGGGGCATCGTTTTGAAATTTACTGTAAGCCGGAAGCTGCAGAAGATATAATATCGATTTCAAAATCATATAATATCGATGCTCAAATCATTGGGCGGACGGAAGAAAACTCTAAAGAAAGCGGAAAAAACCACCTTTCTATCAAAACTGGTAATATTCAATTAAAGTATGGTTAGTTTTAAAGAAGAAAGATCAGCCTTAAACGAATCTATTTCTTTTCTCCACAATAAGTGGGGGGACATTAAACCTGAAGTTGGACTTATTTGCGGATCAGGGTGGGGATCATTAGCAGATATCTTCCCAAACGCAGCCAAATTTGACTATATCGATATTCCAGGTTTTTCATCTACTACTGTTGATGGGCATGTAGGGACGCTCTTGTTATGTGAAATAAACGAAAGACAAATTTTAATCTTTCAAGGTAGGCGACATTTTTACGAAGGCTGTGGGTGGGGGCCCGTAAGTTTCCCCATCCACTTATCTCATGAATTGGGTATTAAAACCATGATTCTCACCAACGCGGCTGGTGGTATTAACACTTCGTTTCAGGTCGGAGACCTCATGGTTTTGGAAGATCACATAAACTTCATGGGATGTAATCCTTTAATTGGTCCGAACCTCAACCCTAAGATCCCCAGATTTCCAGACCAATCGGAAATCTATGATATAGACTTAAGAAATAGAATACTTGAAATGAGTCATGCAGTCCAATTCCCTATTAAAAAAGGGGTTTATATTGCACTGTCAGGCCCTAGCTTTGAAACTCCTGCTGAAATTAGAGCTTTTCAAATGCTTGGGGCTGATGCCGTGGGAATGTCTACTGTGCCAGAAGCAATGATATGCAATGCACTTGGTATGAAAGTGGCAGGAATTTCTTGCATTAGCAACTTGGCCGCTGGGATCGCTTCTCACAAACTTTCTCATGAAGATGTACAAAATGCATCCAATATTGCACTTCCTAAAATGAAAACGCTTATTTTAATGATATTGGAAAGTCTGCTTAGTTAGATTACCCAATAAATATACTCCCTTTTATAAAAAGTTTACTTTGATCAATAATATCTCACTAAGACAAACCATATGAATCACCAAGAACTAGAGGAAGGCAAAAAACTAAACCTTGACTTTACTAA
This sequence comes from Opitutia bacterium, assembly GCA_018645475.1. GTDB lineage: Bacteria > Verrucomicrobiota > Verrucomicrobiia > Opitutales > Seribacteraceae > Seribacter. Next base: position 4,443 of record JABGWU010000263.1, on the reverse strand, counting down.
ATTAAAAAAAGTGTCTCAGTGCGAGGAAGATCTCGTTGCCGCGGTTGCCCAAGATGTGGATACAGGGGAAGTTTTGATTGTGGGTTATGCCAATGAACTTGCATTTAAAACAACTATGGAACAGAAAATGGCTACCTTTTGGAGTACGAGCAGGAATGAGCTTTGGATTAAAGGAAAGACATCGGGTGACTTTCTCGAAATTATCGAGGTCTGTGTTAACTGCGAACAAAATTCACTTCTCTATCGAGTAAGACCAAAAGGAAAAGGAGCTTGCCACACAAAAAATTCAGAAGGTATTCCACGCTCAGGATGCTATTACCGAAGTATTCAAAATAACTCTGAGCTTGAATTTAAATAAATTTATTTAAACCCTCTATCTTTTACTTTTACCTTCGTTATTTTGGTTAAAAATCAAGGGATTAATATTATATCCTGAGGCAGCACTCAGTGGTTGTTCAAATTCAATAACCCTTTTAACATTGAGTTTATTTTCATTTAGTCGAAGAAAAAAGATACCTCTCATATTTTCGGAATGTCCCCATTTCTGATTAAAAACTTCAAGATATTGTCCTTTTTTTTGAATCATTGCTTTCAATTCGATACCCCTTTTCCCGTCCTCCACGACCGCAGGAGAAACCTTTGATTTTCCAGACGGAAGTATAATCTCATTTTTTCCAAATAATAAATAAAGTTGTTCTTTTGATTGAGAAATAAAGTTATATTGTCCAAAAGGAACTTGATTCTGCGAAAATGGAATGGGATAAATTTTCCACAACCCATTTTTCTTTTTATTTACGAAAAGTAACAAATATTCAATTGGAGTTTCGCTTGATTTCGGTAATTCAAAATCAGCAGAAAGTTTTTTCTGCTCCTTAACTTTTGATTCATTTTGGTCTTCCTCCCATTCTCGTGGTCTTCTTTTTTCATAAAAATTCAACTTTCCATCGCCATAATAAACAAATCTTCTTGAGAGTGAGCTAGAACCCACTGAAATATCTATCATGGTTGCATTTGCTTCTTTTTCGTTTCCCCAGGGGGCATATGAAAAAGATTCGCTTTTATACTTCTCCCAAAAAACAGCCGTGAAGACGCCTTTAGGATTTTTTGTTTCTACTGCTGTACATATACTAAGGAAGCATAACTGAAAAATTATGTGAAATCGTAAAAAAATTTTCATTAAGGAGGATATTTTTTTTAAACATCGTTTTCATTTAACCACCGGAATTTTACAATCCTGAACTTTCTACCAAATCTTTGGTTAATTCCCTGATAAGAAATATCTTTATCTGGATTAGAAAGGGTTTCTTCCATTTTATCATGATTCAATTTCAGATCAGTCTTTAATCCATCCGCAAATAAACTGGTTGCACCAGTTTTTCCAATTCCCGGAAGATCTGGACCAGCTTCAATTCCATTAGTCACATCATTTCCGTCCTTATCACGACTATTTTGGTTCAAATCAAGCCAGTGCTCATCTCTACCATTCCAAATTCCATCAAAATTTGAATCTTCAAAAGGTTCATGAGGTCGATGGTGTGGAGCATCCAAATCAGGTTTTACATAATCTGGAGTCCTCTGAACCGTAAGCTCTATCCAGGCCCGTGATGAAAATGGCTGGTCTTCGGTTGCCGGAGTTTCCCCCATTACCCTAATTATAAAGGTATCTGAACGTACGGATGTAACTGGAGCCAAAGGGCTAAGCACATCGGCTTGCATTAACCATCCAGGCTTATTTGCTGCAGATGCCACATTTTCTACGGCTAATAAATTATCAGGGGCCTCTCCATTTAAAAACGCATTTTCATAATAGTACATCTTATATTCAACACGTCCTTCGGTTGGGTCTGTTGCGGGCGTTACATACCCAGGTCTACCAAATGGAGGTTGGACATTTTCACGATCCTCCACGCCCATTCCCCATGGTTGCGGGTATGTAATATAATCAGCAGGCCAAGTTGGATTACTTACGGAAGGTGAAGGCGTTGCAGGTTGAGAAAATGCTACCCGTTTAATCTTAGTACCCGTCACTGGATTGGCATACTGAGTCCCAATAATAGCATGCAGTCCAAAATCAGAAGCCTGAAAATTACTATTGGCAAAATATGTTGGGTTAGTAAATGGTGTATTAATAAAAAGGTTTGATTTAAACCTTGTATCAGGAACTTTGGGTATCACAGGATTACCCATGGGCTGCTTCGCCAATCGAAACTGAAAGTTACCTTGGTTTATTTCCGAGTCAGCGATCGCTGCCTGAACCGTACCCCTAAGGCCAATTGTAGAATTTCTAGTCTCCTCCGGCCATTCAGTAAAAGGTAAGAATATCAAGCTTTCTTTAGCCTCGCTTTGAATTCTTCGGTTCACAAAGTCAGAGAATGAAAGAAATGGTCCGCGTAATTTAATTTGTTTAACTAAACTTTTAGCCAAAGCCATGATCTCAATATCATCCAACGAACAAATTTTATTCCATGAATTTTCATCCATTTTACTAAAGAAGCGAGGAAACGGCGTTTCAGATGAAGGAAAAGAGACACCAGGAGCACGAACCCCTTTGAGAGCACTCAATTGGGACACCCAAGCATCCACAGAGGTTGAATTAACATTGAATGCACCATCAACTAAAATATCTGCCGCAAGGGTTTGATAACGTAAATCCATGTTTTGGGAATTACCAACTTTCACAGTGTCTTTTTGATCATATTCAGTCAGTTTCCATCTACCACTTTCTATCCACTCTTCTCTTAGAAATGGAATCAGTCGAGAATTTCTAAAAGGGGAGAACCTTTCGCCTACCTCAAGATCGGTTGGAATCGAAGTGAATATATTCAAATCATCCATTCCAGAGAAGAAATAACCATCAAAAAGAGCCCGATTGGCGTAATAGGAATGATCCAATGTAATGTTTTGATGCTCGTTCTGAGCATCATCATCCCGAATAGCACCATATTCATTATTCCAATTATTTAGCCAAGGAAATAGAGTTATCTTCGTATTCCCAACCCCTGGAATATCAGTGAAGAAATTGAATTTTGCCTTTTGGCCTACTATATCCATTGATCCTTTTGGTTGAGCTTTTAAAGCTCGAACCCTGGCCCATGTTTTATAGCGACCCACCTGTGGAGAGGAATAAGAATTACCAACAATATAGGATGGCCCGTGCGAGTAATTATTCAGATTCGCGTGCTTTAATTGACCAATAGACAAAAGCGGAGACCTAGGAAGGTCGAACATAACTGCCGAATTACTCGAGCTCATAGATGAGCTCATGCTCATTTGTTCATGAAAAAATCCCGCACCATTAGAAAGTCCTGCTTTGGGAACAATTGCATCCATATTTATTTCTGTTTCAAAGCCGGCACTTGCTGAAGAAACAGTTGTAAAATCAATGGCAGGGTCTAAGTCATCGCCCCTTAATGGGCGTGTGTAAAAATTAAAATTATTTTTATTGTAAGCTTGATGAAAACGACCCTTTCCACGGAAATGGGTGGCATTAAAACTTTCCGTTTTCCAATTATTCCCATATCCCTCCTGCAGACTATCAACGAGCGCCCTTGGATTATATTGATTAAAAACTACCGAATTTGCAGTTCCAGGAAACTCCCATCTTAATCTAAATCCATTACCGACCAAAGAATCTGCGGAATGAGCATTTATAGTGTTAGCTAATAGGGAAGCTTGAGAAAAGTCCAAATGACCACTACCAACATCTAAAGGGAACTCCTTGGTTATCTTTTTTATAATTTTTAAATTGCTCAAAGAATTGGTTCGAGGATCATTCCCATAGACAGTTATGCCCTGAGGTCTGAAATAGGAACTACTTTGCATGCGCTCTCCAGTCCTTAGATCAAAATCTTCTTTTACGACCCTATTTACACCTCGGATCGAATGAATACGAAAATGCATGTGCAATGGTTCACTTGAAGTCATCGTCAATCCTGTTTTGCAAATTAAGGCATAAGGAAAACCTTCATTCCCCTTGGATAAAGATGCCTCTATAAACCGCACATTATTTGAATCGATAAGATCAACCCACTCCCATGTTTGGTCTTGAGAAACAACAAAATGAGCTTTTTCACCAGCATCCAATTGCAAATTACTTATTTTAAGTAACAAATGCCTTTCCCTAGTCAACCGGGTAGAGGTAAGGTTAGAAGAATCTTGTTTAAGGCTTCTAAAAAAGTGGTACCGAGGGATTTTTCCATTATTTCCCCAGGGTGGAAGGTCGGGAGGAAATCCAGTGTATCGTGTATCGGCTCTAAAGGCACCAAAATTAGATCCCTGCGGGTGCCGAATATCTCTTAAATTAAAAGCGTGATCAAACATCCAAGCTCGACGAAACTTGAAGTGATTATTTCCAAGATTCGGTCCGCCGCCGCCGCCGCCGCCGCCACCACCACCCGGTCTTTTAGGTGGAGGGCGAGGGATATGTGTCCGGGGTTCGCCTGG
>JABGWU010000262.1 GCA_018645475.1 Opitutia bacterium | reverse complement strand
TGGGCCTCCCATTTCCAAATTTAGCTTTCCGCTGACTAGGAGTACAGAATCTCTCATTTCCTCCGCCGAAAGCTTACGGCGGTTCATCCGCCAAAGCCATTGATTATTCGAATCCACTTTTTCCTTTGCTTCATCCTCGATAGAGGATTGCCTGTAGGTTTCACTCATCACAAGTAGCTTGTGCAGCTTCTTGAATGATCCACCGGTATCCCGAAAATAAACCGCCAACCAATCCAGAAGCTCAGGGTGCGTGGGGAGCTGTCCAAGAGGACCAAAGTCATTCGGCGTGCCCACAATTGGTTCCCCAAAATGCCACTGCCATACCCGATTGACTACCGTACGCCAAGTGAGTGGATGATCTTTTCGCACAATCCATTCCGCCAAGGCCGCACGCCTTTGTGCTTCATTATGCACTTCAGGCAAAGCGAACTCCCATGATTCATTTGGAAACATGGGAAAGGCACCAGGACGAACAGGATCCCGTGGTTGATTGACCTCTCCGCGGTGAAGAACATGAATCATCCGCGGCTTGCCTTGCGTGGGTTTGAAATTCGAACGGGGCTTAAAGTGAGTGGCAGCCGCATAGACCAATTTACCGGATGGTAGCTCATTCAATTCAGTCTCCACTTTCTTCAATGATTTCTTTTTCACGGACAACTCACTCTGTTCCTCTTCGCTGCTTAAAGAACCAATGAAGTTCTTGCGTTCATCTACCAAGGCGACCATGTCCTTTTGCATCTCGGTATTTTTGCTTTTCGACCACTTTCCGTCAGTCAGGTTGCTTTTTCGCCAACGAATGGGGGCTTCTATACTGTCCTTGGCGGTAACCTTCTTTCCTGCTGCAAGGTTTATCCTATCAGCATTAAATAATTCCAGTTCAGCCAAGGCAAAAATGAAATCGTTTTTTCTTTCCGTCAATTCGACTGCTTCCACCCGGAAATACCGGGCATGCGAATTCACCTTAAAATTAACAGGTACCAGTTTTGGATTAGGGAATTTCTTTTCTGTTTGATCGACCAAGACTTCCAACCTCGAAAAGTCGACCTGATTGGATGCAATAATCTTGAACCGCACGGGAAAACCAAAACCTGCTCCAATTCCAGCAAAGTCATCATAACAGGCATGCATAGTAACAGAAGCAACCTTCTCTATTTTCCCAAGATCCACCTGCACCCATTTTTTTGAATTCGCAGATTTGGCAACCTGACTATGATAACCGTGCTCAGGTACCCTCTCTGCCTTCCCTGCAATCTTCTCAAGTTTGGATATCTGCTCATCCAATTTCTTGAGCTTCTCTCCGCCCTTCTTCTTGGTCTCCTTATTGGCAAGGGCGATTTCCCGGGACAATTCACCCTGACGGATAAACAACTCTTCTTTTTTCCGTGCCACTTTCGGATCCATTCCATACACCCGGTCCGCTTTATCGACCGCAGCAAATATGGATTGCAAACTATAATAGTGATCCTGTCCGATCGGATCCCCCTTATGTTCATGGCAACGGGCACACTGTATGGTAGTGGCACAAAAACTGTTGAATACATTGGAAACCATATCATCCCGATCCAAATTACGGGCAACCTTGCCATCCATCTTGGATTCCGGCACCTCCACATGTCCGATAAAATCCCATGGCCCTGCCGCCAAAAAACCAAGTGCCAGTATTCCGTCTTCGGTATCCGGGTACAGAATATCTCCCGCAATCTGTTCCTTAATAAATTGGTCGTAAGGCTTGTCGCTATTGAACGAACGAATCACATAGTCGCGGTAGGGCCAGGCATTGGGGCGCAACTTATCCTTATCGTACCCACAGGTATCTGCATACTTGGCAACATCAAGCCAGTGCCTGGCGAAGCGCTCACCAAACCTCGGAGAAGCAAGCAAACGGTCGACTAATTCTTCATAAGCATTTTCAGGGTCAGAAGGATACTCCTTTTCGAATGTCTTTATTTCATTGGGAGTAGGCGGCAAGCCTGTGAGGTCAAAAGTCAGTCTACGGATCAATACCCGGGGAGATGCAGTTTTACTTGGTTCCAGATTCTTGGCTTTTAATTTATGAAGAATAAAAGAATCCACTTCATTTCTCCCCCAACCGTCGGTAGTTGGCACAGATGGCTCAGTGAAGGGCTTACGCGACCACCACTGATTATCTTCGGAATGCATCAAAGGTGCAGCAATCAAATGAGTAAGCATCATGATACAATTCAAGATTTTCATAATAAAATTTTTAAGTAATTGCCCGGACCAATCAAGCTTACAGTACAGATAAAATTCACTTTTGTTCGCAGATGTTCATTATGAAATCCGAAATAAGAAGGAACAGAGTCAAACTTACTGGAGCCCTTCAATCAGGATTTATTCTTCTTCAGTTGTTCCGCTGTATGGTAGATGTTGTGGGGAATGGAATACTCTTTTTCCCTCGGATGCCCATAACCCTCCCAGAGCCGTAACTCCCCAAAATTTAAATGTTTTTCGCCTTCAGCAATTTTCTCCCTGAAGTCGAAATTAAATTTAAACCCAAAATCCAAATCGATGCATAACTCTACACTAAGTCTCTTTAGATCATACACAGAGGACCACAAAGTGGTGGGCTGCGTTGCCTTCTCAAGCAATTTCATGGCGGAAGCGGAACCTCTGACATCCGCCATCCCTTTCTTCAGAATTGGGTAACGATTACAGTCAGCGGCTTTGAAGGAGAGTGGAAAATTGGTGATTGGAAACCCCTTTCCCTGGGCAAGACGCCTGGTGAAGCAATTCTTCTCATCCGCCCAGTTCACGGCATGTCCGGAAGGGTCAGCAACCATGAAATGACAACGAACATTGTAGCCCACGGTGTCTGGCTTGCCTTTCAAATCATATTGGATGGGAATGGAGCGAAAAATTTGCAGTGCCTCGACCGTTGATTTGGCCCTTTCCAAAACAAACCGGATAATTCCACAAAAATCCATATCATGGGGTTTGGGGATTTGTTTTCCAAGCGGGCTCAGGTCGTCAGGTATACCGGCAGCACCGATAAAAAGGCCATGCTCATTGATTCCTTCAAATGGACGGTCCTGCCCCCACTGATCCATGAGGTATAAAGCATGTACCATTTTCCCGTACAATCTTCGTCTAGGTACAAAATGAACACTACCACCTGGTTGGGTCCACGAATGGTTACGGGCAGCCAGCATTCCTTTGGATGTGTTTTTTACAAATACGGTGCACATGGTAATTCCTTTTTTTACTGGGTTCGGTTGCATCGGTTCAGTCAAGCCGAAACCACAAAAACTTGATCGACGGGACAGCGACTGACTGTATGAAATCGGTCCCTTCGATCAGCCATTCACAACTCCGGTATCGTCGGGTTTCGGACATTGAGTACATTCTCCATGCGCGACTGAATTCTGGGTTTCAACTCCGGATG
>JABGWU010000261.1 GCA_018645475.1 Opitutia bacterium | reverse complement strand
TCATTTAAAGGGAAAGTGAAGCAATGGAGTGCTGTTACTGCTGCCTGCTGTGTAACTAAATCTGACCTTTTTAGCTTTGTTGGGGGCTTTGATGAAGTTTATCTGAATGGTTGCGAAGATGTTGATCTTTGCCTGAGGATGAGTGAGGGAGGGCTCTTTCATTATGTTGTACATGATAGTGTAGTTTGTCATGTAAAATGTGCTTCGCAGGGGAGACTTGATTATAATTTGCTAAATGAAGCTAAATTTTTGGAGCGTTGGGAGAAGAAAATATTTTCACATTATTTTCCTATAGACTGCCGACGCTACGCTTTATGGTACTTACTGAGATCTTTTTTTAATCCGCGGACTCTTAAGATTAAGTTCCTCGTAGAATCAGTTTGGTTACTGATTTCGAAGGTTAAAAGATAATGGATTTAATTATTTTTAACTAGGAATATTTTCTTCAAGAAAAAGGTCCATTAAATCAGATGCGTATTGTTTCCATGAACCGAAATTACGACTTAGAGCTTGTCTTGAAAGTGATTGCAATAAATGTTTATCTATAATGAGTTTTTTCATAGCTTCGGCCAATTGATTGGAATCCGCCTGATCTTTGATTACTAAACAGCCTCCATCGCGCGATACTTCTCCTAAAGCACCATTGATACCGCATATACATGGTTTGCCCCTTATTAAGCTTTCAATTATTGGCAATCCAAATCCTTCGTAGAGAGAAGGGTATACTGTAAAAACACAGCTTGAATACTTCTTTTCAAGTGTATTTTGGTCAATGTGGTGTAACCATTTGATGGATCGCCCCTTCTTAAGAAGTTGATTAAGAACAACTAATACTTTTGGAGTCCATGAAGAGTCGGCTTGACCAATGAGTTCTATTTGAAAGTTAAGACCTTCGTTCCATAATTTTTCTGCAGCTTTAAGCAAGGCTATGTGGTTTTTGTTGTAACCTAGGGTCGAAACAAAAAGAATAAGGGGAGTAGAACAAATTGGTTCCTTGTTTTTCAGGTTAGGTTTTTCCACAGGAAGGTGGTGAACCTTAACCTGAGTATTTTTTCTTTTATTCTCGGTATGTTTGTAAAAAGCTTCTTGAGATTCATGAGAAATGCATGAAACGGCACTACAATTACCAAGAAAATCAAGATATCTAGGAAAATTTCGAATTCTTGATTTGGGGGTTTGACTTGGCTTACGAAGTACATTTGCATCATAGAAAATGGCAGCTTTTCGAAATTCAGGATGAAGTAACTTGGAAAGTAGAGTGGTTCGCTTGTCCCTGAATACTTCCGGGAAAAAAATAAGATCTATGTTTTCGGGTTTACTTTTAAATGAAACACTTTTTCTGAACCTTAGAAGAGAAGAAAGTAATTCTTTATGAAATGGATTTTCTTGTTTATTGGGTCTCGTTTTTGCTTGGTAACTTCCTGAAAAAGTATCAAGTAGATTTTCTTTTTCCTTTTTATTTAAATGTGCGTACTTGCCTGTAAGGTTATCCCAAATTATGGGTGTTAAATCGTGAACCTTGTCAATTTCTTTGAAAGTATTCCGGGTCACCACTTGAACGCCTGAGTTGTTCGACGAGCGACATGACTGAGTCACATCAATAAATATTTTCCCCACAACTGAGTTAACTAGATTTTAGATTTCGCATATATCATCGCTTCTTCAATCCGATCTAGGTCTTCGTCGGTGTGAGAAGCAGATATTGCAGTACGTATTAAATCTTTTCCAGGAGGAACGCCGGGAGCGATTGAAATAATCGCGTAAATGCCTTTTTCTAGTAGGGCTTTCCAGAAGTAATAGACTTTTTCTTTTTCACCTAGAACGATAGGGATAGCCGGGGTTTCACTCTCCCAAGTGTCCAACTCTAAATTAGCTAAAATCCCACGATATCTTTGCAGGTTCTTAAACAGCCTTTCTCTGTGTTCGGGTTCGTCCTGCATTACCTGAAGTGCCTCTTGGGCACATGCGCAGGAAGCTGGGGAGAGGGCAGCGGAAAAAATGGTCTGCTTTGAATGACTTCTCATGTAATTAATCGCATCCTTGCTTGAAGCTACAAATCCACCAGCTCCTGCAAGTGATTTAGAAAAACTGGCACATAAAACATCCACATTATCGGTCATTCCAAAATGATCTGCTGTGCCACGACCATCTTTTCCTAATACACCAAAGCCATGGGCATCATCTAAAACGATAAAGGCTCTATGCTTTTTAGCAATTTCCACAAATTCCGGGAGTTTTGCAATATGACCTTCCATTGAATAAACACCCTCGAGTACAAAGATTTTATTAGCACTTTCTTCATCATCTAATATTTCCTCCGCATGTACAGGGTTATTATGAGCAAAACGTTCACATCTGGCTCCACTTAACTGAATGCCACTCCATAGGGAGGAATGGAGATTTTTATCGGCAAGAATAAGATCTTTGCGTTCCGCAAATCCAGTTACTGCGGATGCACACGCTAAATAACCAGCAGAAAAAACATGACATGCTTCTTTTCCTAAAAAATCAGCTAGTTTTTCTTCCAGTTCTTGGTGGAAAATACGACCACCATTGGCGAGTCGGGCACCCGTGGTACTACATCCCCATTTTTTGATCGCCTGTATACCGGCTTCCTTGATCCGCGGATGGTTGGATAGACCAAGGTAATCATTACTGGAAAGCATAATGAATTCTTTGCCATCTTTGAATACTCTAGTGCCTTCCTGTCTTTCAAATATATGATAATAGGTATCGTATTTTAAACGTAGACGAGTGGAATCATCCGAAGAAATTCGTTTCCAAAGAGGAGAACTTTTGGGCTTGATAAAAGAGAGTGGCATCAAGTAATTCCTACAACCAAAGCGTATTGGTTGAAAGAAAAATAACCAAGCAGGTATAGATTTAGAATCCTTTGGAGAGGAATGTTATTCAGTTCTTTTTATGACATGGAACCCAAATCCAGTTTCCACAACTTCAGACACACTTTCCACATCAAGTGCAAATGCAGCTTCAGAAAATGCTTTTGCCATAACTTCAAACTTGAATTTTCCTAAATCCCCACCCTTGGTTTTACTTGGACCATCAGAGTTTTTACGAGCCATCTCTGCAAAATCCTTATTTTGAGTAATGATGAGGTCGCGAATACGCTCAGCCTCTTTTTTAGCTTCCTCTTTCGTGCGGGTAATCTTGGCATCTGCACGGTCAGCCCCTTGATAGGATATCAGAATATGTGATGCTTTTACCTCACTTGGCATTTCCTCAGAATCCTTAGCTTTTACGAAATCAGTTCTTTCCAAACGAATCTTCTCAAATACTTCATTGGATATCACATAGTACCAACCAGCAAGATTTTCATTGAGTTCGTTAACGCGTTTCTGTGCCTTGGCAACCTTGTCGTTGTATTCTCTTTGTTTGTTTGCGTTCGAGGCGTTAATTCGGGCAATCTCAGCATCTCTTTCTGCTTTCTTTTTTGTAAAATCGTTAGTTTCTACACTTTGATTGGCATCTGCCACGGTAGGAATCACAGGTTTACTTTTCACCGCTGCCGGTGGTGGAGGCGGAGTGCTGCTAGGTGGACTAGAAGACGGCACAAAATTGGGTGGAGGGCCAGGAGGTGCAGTGTTGGGAGCTTTGCTTTCACTACCTTTATCTCCTTTATCTCCTTTTGCTCCTTTATCAGATGATGAGTTTTGATCAGATTTTGTAGAAGCCTCGGGTGCAGTTATGGGGGAGGGGACAGGTTCTAGTACAAGTGGGTCGAACAGGATTGGGTTAACCCGTGCAAATGCGTATATGTAGCGACTATCCCCAGTTGAATTTTCATC
>JABGWU010000260.1 GCA_018645475.1 Opitutia bacterium | reverse complement strand
TAGTCCTCAGAGGTTTGAATTTTAATGACTCTGTGTTCAAAAATTTTAACACCTTATGGTACAAGTGAGAAGGGAGAAAATTCCAAAATCATGAATATCACAAGGAGAGTTTCATGAAAAAGATATTGGTAACGCTTGCACCTGGGTTTGAAGAAATCGAAACGATTACGGTTGTTGATATTTTAAGGAGGGCAGGGGCCAGAGTGACATTGGCCGCTACGGTTACGGGGGTTTTGGAGGGTTCCCGGGGCATAAAAGTGGCCCCAGATGAGTTGTTGGAGGCTGTAATGGATAAGGAGTTTGATTTGATCTGCCTGCCCGGAGGGCAACCCGGAACAGACAATTTGAAAAACGATTCTCGTATAGAAAAATTATTACAGAAAATGCAAAATCAGGGTAAATATATCGCCGCCATTTGTGCCGCACCCTTAGTATTACAAAAGGCAGGTGTTCTAAAAGATAGGCCTATGACATGCCATCCATCCGTTCAGACTCAATTTGATGCGTTTATTGACGATAGAGTTGTAATAGACGGAAATTTGATTACCAGCCAAAGTCCGGGAACAGCTATGGAGTTTGCCATGAAATTGGTTGAAATCCTCTTTGGAGTGGATCGTATGAAAAAGGTAAATGCGGGTGTTTTAGCTCAGATTTGAGCATTTGAGAATAAATTGAAACTTTTTTGATGAGTGCGCATCAAATTCAAGCAATAGGCCAATTTTTTGATAGAGGTGAATTATGAATATTCCACAAATGATCATCAAAAAAAGACGTATTAAACGTCGAATGAAGAAAAAACAGGCCCCTGAAGAGTGTTGTTACCATTGTAGCGGTGCTTTTAAGGGATCTGAGGAATTAGAGAACTGTCTGATGTGTGGAAGGGAAAAAGGTCATATCTGCAATAATTGCATGCATATCCCTGAAGACAAAATAAATCAGAAAACTGCTTGATATCACTCCAGATATAAAGAACCCTTAAATACCATTCTGGTTTTACCCCCTACGCGAATTTTAGCTCCGTCCACCGTTACAAAAATAAGGCTCGATCGCTTCATCTCATACCCCTGCTCAATGATAATATTCTTGTCCCCCGAAATCTTGTTGTTTAGATAATATCCCAAAGCACCAGCAACACTTCCCGTTGCGGGGTCTTCAGTTATCCCGACAAAAGGCGCGAATCCACGTGCGTGAATGGAATTGTTTTCATCCAATGTCTGCCGGGTAAAAGGATAAATCATATCGACCCCGGCCTCCTCCAACAGCACTTTTAATAAAGATAAATTCAAAACGATCCTTTGCATGGCTCGCAGAGAATTTATGGGAACCAGCAACGCAGGAAACCCCGTCGATGCATTTTGAACAGGAAGATCAGATTCTATATTGTTTACAGTTAACCCTAAAGCCTGCGCGATTTCTTCAGGATTAGGAAAAGTCTGTAATATCTTCCCCGGTGGCTGAGTCATAAACACTTTCCCATCGTCTTGTAAATCGACTGGAATGATCCCTGCCTTAAAGTTCAAGCGTAAATTGTTTTGCGTCGAAGGAACCAAGCCGGCATGACGTAAAACAAAAGCCGTACCCAGAGTAGGGTGCCCGGCAAAAGGGATTTCCTTTTCGGGAGTAAATATTCTGACATCGAAATCTGCATCTGGATCAGAAGAGGGGAGAACGAAAGTGGTTTCGGACAAGTTCATCTCTTTTGCCACTTGTTGAAACTGAGCCTCTTTGAAATCCTCGCCACGTAAAAAAACGGCTAAAGGATTCCCTCCGAATAATTCATCTGAAAAAACATCGACCTGATAAAAAGGTGTTTCCAAAATAGTACCTTACGAAAGATTTTTATCGACCCATCGCTTGAGCACATATAAAGCCCAGGGACGAGACCATGAAATTTTTCCTGCTAAAAACTGTTTCCAAATACTTTCCACGCTAGCTTGTGATAATAAATCTTGAAGCGGCATTACGTTGGAAAGTAAAACGGATTCCATCTCAGATTTCATTGCGCCCCGCATCCAGGGTTCAAAGGGCAGGGTAAACCCCATTTTTTTTCTATGCACGATAGAATTGGGTAAAGAAGGATTCATTGAATCCACCAATAAAGATTTTGGGGTTGAAGATAACTTTTTAAGCTTAGTGGGCATACTGAACATATGCTCAACTAGTTTATGATCCATAAATGGTACTCGTACCTCCAAGGGATGTGACATGCTCATCATGTCGGTATCTCTAAGAAGCATGTTTTGTAAATAATGTGTGGTTTCCATGTATGAAAACAAATTAAAAT
>JABGWU010000259.1 GCA_018645475.1 Opitutia bacterium | reverse complement strand
GTCTCCGCCAAAGTGACCTCCTCGTCCGGCAAAGCGGTTAGCTTTTCCCCGTGATGTAGTGGTTCGTAGTCTCGCTCGGGACGTCCCCCAAGCCACTCAGTCAAATTTGTACGGGCAGGGTATTTGCCAGTTAGAATGCTTGCCCGGCTAGGTGAACATACATGGCATGTTGAATAAGCGTTATCAAACCGGATGCCTTCTTTGGCCATCTGGTCGATCGCGGGAGTTTCATGAAACTTACTGCCGTAGCAACCCACATCGGACCAGCCCAAATCATCAACAAGAAAGAAAACAATGTTGGGCTTATTTGCCTCAGCCTGACAAAATCCAAAAAATAGAAGGGGAAAAAGAAAACGGTTCATTTGGAATCTCCTTTACGGTTCACATAAACATAGTAGGCACTAAGCATAATGCCATCCCTCCCCTTGAACCAAGTGTGCAGAGCGGTGGGCCCTTTCTTCAGATTCATGGTAAAGGTCACCCCTTTGTCCTTGGAGTTAACCCGTTTGGTAAGCCCCTCGAACTGGTAGGACTTCTTTTCGGAAATTTTTAAGTGGTTATGCCCGCTCATATAAAGCATCGCTTGGGTAATCGGCAGTGCGGTGCCACTTCCATCGGGTAAAGTTCCGCTGATCGTTCCGTCCGCTTCTTTGGGCCAGCGACGCAGCTCAATCTCATACTCCCCTGCCCTAGCCACATCGATTAACCAATATCCGTTCTTCAGTACACCCCGACGGATTTGTCCCTGTTGGTCGACGAAAACATCAAGCCATTCGGTAGCGGAAAGTTTGGTAGGGTTCTCATATTGAGTACCTATAATGGCCGCATTCTGGGCTTCGTTGGCCAAGTCCTTGACTCCCTCCCACCATTCATACAAGGGCTTGCGCATTTTCGCCACCACTTCGGGATGCTGATCAATGACATTCTTCTTTTGCATGGGATCGATCGCGAGATTGTAGAGCTCCCGATCCTCTAGTAATCGCCATCTCTTCCAAAGCACCGCTGCCTGATCAGCCCGCAGCTGAGTCTGGGAATATGGAGACGGGTAATTGGAAAAGCCGGGCATGCGACTATAATTAATAATCAGAACTCGATCTTGAGATACTTGCTTTTTTCCCTTGAGCACAGATGCAAGACTGATGCCGTCGAAGGCGGTAGTCTTCTTGATGTTGATTTTGCAAAGATCAAGGAGCGTGGGGAGAATGTCTTGTACCTGAGTAAGACCACCAATGTCGCGCGGTTTACCCAAGCCTCCGTTGGGCCAACGGATAAAACAGGGTACCCGATGCCCTCCCTCCCAGATCTCGGTCTTTTTTCCCCGCATCCCGGCGTTGAAATATTGAGGTCCGAGTAGGCTACCATTGTCGGTTTTGAAGATTAGAATCGTATCCTTAGCCAAGTTCTGATCTTCAAGAAATTTTATGAGCTTGCCCATGTTCCAATCGATATTGCGAATCATTCCCAAATACAAACTGAGCCTCTTCTTTAAGCCGTCGTTTAGGTGATCGAACTTGGACTGGGCAAGCACTTCGGCAATCGCTTTACGATCCTCTTCCTTAGGAATGAAGGGCCCATGTGGGGTATTGGTTGCAAGGTAGCATAGGAAAGGTCTTTTCTTTTTCGCAGATTCCGACATGAACCGTTTGGCCTCGTCAAAAAAGACGTCAGTACAATACCCATTAAATTGTTTCTCCTTCCCATTGTGCATGTAAATGTCATCAAAGTAATCATTCCCCCAATAGGCGGGAACCGATGGGATGGAAGAGGAAGGATACCAGACACTTTCATGAAAACCGCGGTCCTGTGGGCGGTAAGGATAGTTTGCTCCCAGGTGCCACTTTCCGAACACCCCGGTCGAATAACCCGCGTCTCCAAAATAATTCGCCATGATAGGGACTTCTTGCCTTATCAATGCCCGACCGCTACTCACATTGACCGCTCCATTACGGGCGGCATCCAACCCAGTGAGCAATTGTCCACGGGTGGGAGTACACATCGGAGCAACATGATAATCGGACAGACGCAAGCTCTGCTCATGCAGCCGATCGAGGTTAGGGGTCTGCAGGACTGGATTGCCATGGGCAGAGATCTCTGGATAACCCTGATCGTCGGTCATGATCACCAAGACATTAGGCCGGCCGGAAAGCAAGATTACGGATAAAAGGAAAAAAAAGAGAGAGGTTTTCATTATTTTATTTAAGAGACTGAATCAATGATGCGGGCATAGGGGCCACTTTCCAGCCGGGGTATTTGGGTGCACGATAAAAAGGATAATAATCCCACAAGGCAGGCTTACCCGTAAGTCGGGGATCACCGGTTTCTCGAAGATAC
>JABGWU010000258.1 GCA_018645475.1 Opitutia bacterium | reverse complement strand
CAATTGGAATTAATTGTTCTCGATGACAATCCAGAGATCGAGGACGGAATTGCCACCATTGGTCACTCGATTGCCTGGCTTCAGGCAAAACATGACGGGGTTAAATTTCGGGCGAGTGCAAACGGGAAACTTGTGCTGCAAATTCCCGCAAGTAGCAAACCCATTCATTTGAATGTGGCTCTGGCTCATGACGAAAGTGATTCAATACATGACAAAGCTCCCACCGATCAAGTGATCAATCTTTTAAACAAAACCAAAGGGGGGCCACGCAGATGGAATACCACGCATACGGTCAGGGGCAGACTCGCTACCTCCACCTTTCAGGGCTATGTCATGGACAGCATTACCGTGCCTCTCAAGAACGCTTATAACTCATGGATGCGCACCTCTTCCCTCGCCTTTTTCCCTGACGGTCGTCTCGCCGTGGGCACTCTTCCCGGAGATGTATGGATCGTCAGCGGAATTAATGATGAACTGGATAAAGTAACCTGGCAGAGATTTGCCGCCGGGCTTTATGAACCGCTGGGAATGAAGGTAGTCGATGGAGTGCTCACTGCCATCACTCGAGGAAGAATCGTCAAGCTTCACGACTACAATAACGACGGAGAAGCCGATTTTTATGAAGCCTTTTTCAATGAGGACGAACCGGACAAAGGATGGCATGCCTATAACTTTGACCTCGAAGTCGGCAAGGATGGATCCTTTTATTATGGCCGAACCGGAGGATTCAGCCAATGGTCCGTCCCCGGAGGAGTGGTCAAGGTATCTGCTGATGGAAAAACATCCACCGTCATCGGGGCAGGCCTTCGAGTTCCCAATGGGATTGGTAAACTACCCGACGGCAGAATTACGCTCGGCGACAATCAGGGAACTTATGTTCCAGCGAGTAAGATATCCATAACCAGCCCGGACGCATTCCACGGAGCAGGTTCATGGACCAAGCACGGGGATAAATATGATCCCGAAAAGATCGTAAAGCCGATCGTTTACATGCCACAGGAACTGGACAGTTCATCTGGCGGACAGCTTTGGGTCAAGAAAGATAAAAGACTTGGACCGTTGAGCGGACAATATTTTCACACCTCCTACGGAAAAGCCGCCACTATGTATGTAATGATGGATAAAATCAATAATGTCATGCAGGGAGCGGTTTACTCTCTCCCCCTGAAAATGGAATCCGGAACCATGCGGGCAGCCAAAAGTCCGGTGGATGGCCAGCTTTACTATTCCGGACTTCCCGGCTGGCAAGCAGGAGCCACACAGGAGGGAAGCATACAAAGACTTCGATACACCGGGGAAAAAGGAATTTATCTGACTGAAGCCAAGGCCCGCAAAAATGGTTTACAACTTACTTTTACTGAACCGGTCAAGCCCGACTCAGTAATCAAGGAATCCTTCTCAGCGAGCGCATGGAACTACAAATGGTCAAAAGGGTATGGATCTCCTCAACTCAAAGCATCCGAACCGGAAATCAGGGGAATTGATGAACTTTCCATTGAATCACTCGAACTCTCGGGCAATGGAATGACTCTCACAGTGAAAATCCCAAAGTTAATTCCCTGCCACAACCTGAAACTTGATTTTGCGGTGGACGGAGCAAACGGAACTAAGCTCGAGGGGCCAGTTTATTTCACTATCCACCAATTACCCGAAAGTTAAACCTTTCATTTTCTCAATCTTAAACATTGATCTTCAGTTCAAGATTTAATTGAACTATCAAATGCGTTTTGTTTGTGAGAGATTCATTCTTCTAATCTTTTTCAGCTTTTTCCTCTCCTTAAGAAACTCCGGCTATTCCCAAGATAGTTCATTAAAAATTAGTAATTTTTTTGAAGATCACTGCACAAAATGCCACAACAGCCAAAAGAAAAAAGGGGGCATCAATCTTTCCGAACTGAGTGATTTCAAAATCGAAAATGCCAAACTTTGGCAAGAAATCTTGGATAACCTTCAACGGGGAGATATGCCGCCAGAAGAATCTGACCAGCCAAGCACCAACAGCCGTAAAGCATTTGTGGCTCGAGTTCACAAAGAACTCGATCATGTCTACGCAGACTCCAAGAAACGGGACTTCCGGTTCAGCCGACTGACCAACAGTCAAATCGCCTGGAACCTGCGCGACCTGCTCCAGATCGACCGTGATTTCAGTGGCGATTTGATCGAGGACCCCGTGGGCAAGCACAGTGAGTCTCTTCAGTCGGAGTTGGAGCTGACGGCCGGTCACATGGAGGTATACCTGAATGCATTGCAGAGAGCCGTCGAATTGGCCGTGCCCGACTTGAGCAACCCACCAAAGCCATATATCCTGAAAGGAAACGACTGGGAAAAGCAACATTACCTCAATCGGAACGATTTGGCTCACGGAAACCGTCGCAAACATCGCCGATACCGGGGCCCCAAATGGCTGGGCGACGACTTCGAGGTACCCGTGCCGCCCAATCACTTCTTCCGTATTTACGTCGACGACAACCGGCCTAAAGGTCAGTTCCGCATTCGCATTCGAATGAGGAACGAACCGCCGGAAAAAGGAGGCGACCTGACCAAGCATGAATTCTCCCTATTCTTT
>JABGWU010000257.1 GCA_018645475.1 Opitutia bacterium | reverse complement strand
TTTGAAATCGTTGTCCCTTAAATACTTTTTAAGAGTACTAAGACCAAAAATAAAATTATGAGGCTGCTCATATGATTTCACTTTGGACTTGAAAAGTTTACCTGATATTCCCTCAATGTTGTTGCTCATGCAAATTGCAATGATACCATTGTCATTCAGTAACTCGTATGCCTTCTTGATGCATAACGCAGGACGATAGGAATGATGAAGGGATGCTCTAAAATAGATTGCGTCAAATCGTTGGTCAGAAAATTCCAAATCCTCAAATTGCCCTTTATAAGTTTTGATTCCTTTTTGCTTTGCTTCCAGAAGTGCATATGAGGAAACGTCACATCCTGATTTTTGCCAACCAGTACCGAGTACATCCAAAAAATTACCGGTTCCGCAACCCACATCCAATATTTCTCCACCTGAAACATATTGCCCAAGAACGCTTAATTCGCTTTCGTAAGATGCCTTCCTTGCATTTAGCATTTTTGATTTCATCCTTGAAGAACGGGTGAAATAGTTTTTCGTATACAAATATTTATCTTTTTGATGAACATCCGAAATTCTAGGATTAGTGAACACCAAACTACAATCGTTACACCTATAAAGCGTATTTGATCTTGATTTGTCCCATTCTTTTATTCGCTTTGAGTTACAAAGATCACACCCGTCAATTTGCTCGTATTTTACATCCAAAGGTAATTCAATAGTTTTAAGCATTTGTATTACTATATTTTCTGATTATTCTTAATAACTTAAATTGCAACATACGCCCAATAAGCTTATAACCACTAGGGTATTTGCCTTTATACAAGCTCGTTACAACTCAACGCGCTTCCCGGGAAAAGTACTCAAGTTTTTGAAGAATAAATGCTTGTTGGAATGGTGTGTAGAACGTGCAGAAAAGATTAAGCATATCAAAGATGTCGTAGTACTAACGGGCGATGACCCAAGAAACAAAAGAATTGTCGACTGGTGTCAAGACAGAAAAATAAAGCATTTCCGGGAAAGTGAAGATGATGTACTGCATCGGTTTAGTGAAGCTGCCAACCACTTCAATGCGGATCATGTCATTCGAATTACAGCTGATAATCCGCTGTTTGACCATGATCTTGCGAGCGTCCTGCTTGAGCAGCATTTATCCAGAGGAACTGATTACTCTACAAGTAAATCTGAGGTAAAATCAGGATATCCGCATGGTATTGGATCGGAAATATTCAGTAAATCCGTATTAAACTCTATTAATAGATTAGAGTTAGATGAATATGACCGTGAACATGTAAACGAATATATTTTACGCAATAAAAGTCTCTTTAATACTTTTTACTTAGAAAACCCAAGTATCAATCCAAATATAAATTTTTCCATTGATACGGAGCAAGACATGTCAATCGTTTCGTCAATGCTAAATCAATTTCCCAATAACATTAGAAACAGTGATTTTTGGTTAAACTATGGACTTGAAAAATAATAAAGTAGCAACTACGGAAACCCGCTCAAAGAGTAAAAGTAATGTACCTGTAAACAAAGGTCATTTCGACTTAGATACTCCTGAGAGAATCAATGCTTTTCATGAGAAACTTGGAAAGGGATGGTCTGAATATCAAGAATACAGAAATGCTTGGCATTACTATCCTTCAAATATGATTGTCAGGGATTATCCAATACTTGTCGACTTGGAACTTGCATCTAATTGCAACCTGACATGCCCGATGTGCTATACGACCACCGATCATTTCAAGCTAACCGTTAAAAGAAAGCTGATGAAATGGGAATTGGCGAAAAAAGTAATTGATGAGGTTGCAGGAAATGCATACGCACTCAGACTAAGTTGGAGAGGAGAATCCACGTTAAATAATAAAATGATAGATGTAATTCGTTACGCAAAGGAAAAGGGAATTCGAGAAGTATCTTTTCTCACTAACGGATGGAAGCTTCACCTAGATTATTTTATTGAATTACAGCAAGCTGGCATAGATTGGATCACTGTCTCATTCGACGGTATTGAAGAAGAGTACAATAAGATCAGAAAACCTCTCGTATACGAAGAAACATTGGATAAACTTGCGAAAATCAAAGAGTATAAAATTGAAAATGATTTTGATAAGCCTGTTATAAAAGTACAGGGAATTTGGCCTTCAATCCGAAACAACCCAGAAAAGTTTTATAATATCTTATCTAATGCTTCAGACTTAGTTGCTTTTAATCCATTAATTGACTACTTAGGCAAAGATGAAAAAATAGTCTACGAAAACAACTTTTCGTGCCCACAGATATATCAAAGGGTTTTCATATCTTCAACCGGAGAAAGCATGATGTGCAACAGCGATGAATACGGTGACGAAATCATTGGTGACGCCAACCTCCAAACCGTCCACGATATCTGGCACGGAGACAAATTAAATCGAATTCGCAATCTGCACAAGGAAAGCAATGGTTTCATGAAAGTGCCCATTTGCACAAAGTGCTATTATCCAAGAAAAACTGAAGCGAATGAGACTGCTCAAGTAAATGGAAGATGTATTAAAATTAAAAATTATATTAATCGTAAGCAGTCGGCGGGGGAATGACTGTTTTCATAAAACTAAATTAAAATTTTAAGAATATTTAAATGGAAAAAAATAATGAAAAAGATCTTAATGTTCTAGCTTTTGTCTTGGCTAGAGGTGGTTCTACGGGAGTTCCCGGAAAAAACATTAAACGAATCAACGACAAACCGCTTATTGGGTACACTCTTGAGTTGGCAAATGCCTCCCATTACATTAATAAAACGATTGTCGCTACAGATTGCCAAGAAATTAAAAAGGTGGCCGAACAATTTGGTGCTGAAGTGCCCGTAATGAGACCGGATGGAATGTCCCAAAAGCTCAGCCGGGCATATGATACCTACAGGTATTACATCAAGTTTTTGAAAAATAATTCCAATTA
>JABGWU010000034.1 GCA_018645475.1 Opitutia bacterium | reverse complement strand
TGGTTTGGCCGTCCTCAAACCATCATCCACTTACTTCCTGATCAAACTAAAATTGAATCACACTTCCCTGAACGGGCTGCTGAGATTGCGAAACAGTTGAAATTCTCGTCGCTTCACAATTTGGATAAGGTCGAATTTCACTCCTCTTCACGTAAATGTAATTTAGATTTCCCGGCATACGAAAACATTTTTGCACAAGCCCGCGAAGCGATTTTAGACGGGGAAAGCTATCAAATAAAAATATCCCAGCGACATGAAGCAAAAGTTAAAGTCGATCCTCTTCTTGCATTCGCAAAACTAAATTTGGCCAATCCGGCACCAGAAGCTTTTTTATTACAGACTGAAGATTTTTCCATTGTCAGTTGCTCCCCTGAAATTGTCATCCAAAAAAATGGGACTCATATTCAAACCCGCCCTATTGGAGGAACTTATGAACGAGACCAAAGTAAGAGTGAGCGTTCTATCATCGAACGCTTTCTAAACGACCCCAAAGAAGTAGCCGAACACAATATGCTAGTGGATCTCGAACGAAATGACTTATCTTCTGTTTGCCAAGCCGGAAGTGTTCAACTCACCCGATTTAGGGAAGTTGAAACAT
The DNA here is from genome assembly GCA_018645475.1 of Opitutia bacterium. Lineage (GTDB taxonomy): Bacteria > Verrucomicrobiota > Verrucomicrobiia > Opitutales > Seribacteraceae > Seribacter. Next base: position 4,879 of record JABGWU010000034.1, on the reverse strand, counting down.
ATGCTCATTTACACCACCTTGTTTCCACAATTGAAGGCACATTGAATCAAGGTGTCAATTTATCTGACATTCTATCTGCTATGCTACCTGGTGGCAGCATTACTGGTTGTCCAAAAGTTCGAACAATGGAGTGGATTGACCGACTAGAACCATGCTTTCGTGGTCCCTACACGGGCAGTTTTGGTATGTTATCTGATAGTGGTGATATTTCCCTAAACTTGATTATTCGCTCCATGCTCATTCTTGGAGATTATTGCTATACTCAGGCTGGAGGTGGCATTGTAATCGATTCAACACCGGAATATGAATACAAGGAAAACAATCTAAAAGCTCGTGCTCTGCTTGACTTGCTCTCATGATTTTACTTATTGATCATCAGGATTCTTTCACGCGTAATTTGGAGCATCTTTTAGCCAACTTCGATACGATTTTGGTAATCGATCGTAAAGAAGTCACTCAAAAGCAAATTAAGGAAGCTGATATAATTGTCTTCTCGCCCGGTCCAGGCAAACCAGATGATTACGGTGAAAGCAAAATTCTTTACCATCAAATAGTTGGTCACAAACCAATACTGGGGATTTGCCTAGGATTTCAACTTATTTTACAAGAAGAAGGTGCTCAGGTTTCAAGACAGGAACAAGTCTTGCATGGAGTGGAAACTGACATTGAAATTATTCCCAATACCCAAACCTATAACAAAATAGAAAAACCTCTTCGGGTCGCCCGTTATCATTCTCTCCAAGTAAATCCCGATAGTTTAAATACACTCAAACAGACCATAAAAATTACTGCACGAGATCCGCTCCGAAAAACTCCTCTTTCTTTTGAAGACATGAACCGTAAACTCTTTGGATTACAATACCATCCGGAATCATTTTTAACTAACCAAGGAAGAAGCTTAATAGCAAATATCCATCATGCATGCTTGGACAATATCGGGTAAACCGACCAAACATATTGAACCGTGGGGAAATGCAGGTGCTTTCTCCACCCTTCGATTATTACCAAATGGATACATACCATTTCGAGATGAGTATCTTAATAGACTTTTGGACTCAGCAAAAATTTTAGAACAAAAATGGATACCTGATCAAATCACTATCGAAAAAAGACTCGATGAATATTTATCAATTTCTTCGCCCAAGGAAGGACTTATCCGAATCTGCCTTTTTGAAGAATCTATAGGCATCTCAAATCGTCCGTCTAAATCAAATGGAAAAAAAATAATAGGTAGGCTTATGAAATATCGTCGGCCAATACCATCGGCAAAATCAACGATAGAAAAAGATTTATACGGAAGATTATCCGAATTAGATATTACCTCCGAAGACTGGATTATAACCGACCCCAGAGACAATGACATTCGAGAATCAGCAACCGCGAACCTCATTTTTGTCCAAGGAAATAATCTCGTAATCCCTGATAAACATATCCTTCTGGGCGTAATCCTTCGCCAAATGACTCCATTATTACAAAATTATTTTTCGATAACGAGATCCACACCACTTGGCCAGAATCTATCTCAATTTGAGGAAATCTTACTATGTGGTACAGGTAGAGGAATCGCTCCCCTTACATCGCTCCCAGAATTAGATTGGTCCTCCCGTTCAGATAATGCTTTTAAAAAAATCAGGTCTATCTATGAACAATTGATGACAAAAAAGAATGCCTAAATATAAATTTAACTCTCATACTTTCGATCTAGAATACCCTGCAGTAATGGGTATTTTAAACCTGACTCCTGATTCATTTAGTGATGGCGGGAAATTCTCAAGTTCAGAAATCGCAGTTAAACAGGCATTTAAAATGATTGAGCAGGGTGCTCAAATACTTGATATCGGGGGAGAAAGTACCCGACCAGGCAGTGATCCTATTTCTGAAGAAGAAGAACTCAGTCGTATCCTTCCAGTACTTGATAAACTTCCAAAAAATGAATTCATCATATCCCTCGACACGAGCAAACCTCTGGTGGCTAAGGCTGGGCTCGAATCTGGTGTGCACATAATTAATGATGTTTCTGGTGGAAACACCGAACTGCTCGATCTTGCCCAAGCATATGGAACTGGATTCGTTTTAATGCACGCAAAAGGAACTCCCAAAATAATGCAAGATGCACCAACTTACCAAAATATTGTTGAAGAAATTTATTCTTTTTTTGACGAAAAAAAAGAAGATTTAATTAAAAAAGAATTACCGCGAATATGGATTGATCCAGGAATCGGATTTGGTAAATCACTGGAGCACAATTTAGAATTAATGCGTAATCTCAGAGAATTCCAAGATGATTGCTGGGGAACACTTCTTGGTTCATCCCGAAAGTCATGGATTGACCACCTTTGTAATGCTCCCGATACCCAAAATCGATTAGGGGGATCAATTGCTTCCGCACTTGCTGCCATTACACAAGGAGTGGAAATTATTCGTGTTCATGATGTACAGGAGACAACTCAAGCAATTACCGTGGCAAAGGAACTCGCCCTTTTAAAATAATTTTTGTAATAATTAAATTAAATGGGAAAAATTCAACTAGTTGGAATAGAAGTCATGGCTCGAATTGGCTTACTGGAGGAGGAACAATACGCACCACAGGATTTATTTGTCTCGCTCGATTTGACTTACGATTTTGCTGATATTAAAGAATCGGATGAAATTGCAGAAGGTATCGATTATCGCGATCTTATTTCTCACATAAGAGAATTTTCGACCTCTTATGATGGAAAAACCCTTGAAAAATTTGCCCACTTATTAGCCACTGAGATCAAACAAAGTTTCCCCGTCGATAAAGTAAAACTCTCTGTCGACAAACCTCGCTACACAAAAAAACTCGGCTTAAGAGAAATTCGCGTGGAAGTTGAACGCTGAAGTATACCTTGGTTTAGGGGGTAATCTCGGAACCCCCAAGGAGACATTTGAAAAAGCTCTTCACTTAATGTCTGATTTTGTGATTATTGAAAAGATATCCAGCCTTTACAAATCTTCCCCATTTGGCTACACAGACCAGCCTCCATTTATAAATGCAGCGGTGCAAATTAAAACGGAATCTCCCCCCCTCGAACTTCTTTCCCAATTACAGATTATAGAAAAGAAATTGGGAAAAAAAGTAATCCATACAAATGGTCCCCGAATCATTGATATTGATCTACTCGTTTACCAAGAATTTACGCTTGAATTAGAAAACCTAACTCTACCCCACCCCGGTATACTCGATCGTGATTTCGTTTTACTTCCTATGCTGGACCTGAATCCCACATTAACTCAACCTGCATGGGGTTCAGAAACACTGAAGTCCGCATTAAGCGGACTTCAGAAAAGACTCATCATGGATAAACCTGAAGATTGGGATTACAAAATCTAAAATAATCAATCGTTTCCCAATCCGATCCTGCTCATCAGAACTTGGAGGATATAGAAAAATAAAAGCGCGACGGATGCGAATAGGGAAAGAGCGGCGGCAACATGTTGATCCGTTCTATATTGGTGCATTACATTTGATGTACTGTATAGAACAGAACCGGCAGCAAATACGACCATTACCGAAGCAAAGATTAGACCAAGGGAAAAACCGAAAACCATACTGCAAATTATAAATCCAAGGGCGACAAATCCACCAATTGAAAGAATACTCCCCATAAAAGAGAAATCTTTTTTAGTTATAAAAACAGTCGCTGTAATTCCACCTACCAAAAGAAGGGTCATTAAACCAGCAGTCCCAATAATCCCATCACCAGCATGAAAGGTTGCGATATATAGGAGTGGAAGAAAAACAATTGCCTCGGCAACCACGAAGAGGGCTAATCCAAGATATTGCATTTGCTGTGATATTTGAGAAGCTGCCAATTTATTTGCGATATAGCTCACACCCATAAAAAGCCCAAGTACAATTAACCAGTTCATACCACCCATCATGCTTGAAGCAAGCTCAGCTGCAAATGGAGAGTTTACCAAATAATATTCGATTGCAATAAATCCTAGGATGGCCACAGCCAAATGTGCGTATGTCCTGCGGATAAAACTCGCTCTTTCGGACGCTGAGCTTTCTGCAACAGATTGAAGGTCGTATACTTGTTCTTTCATAATGTAAGTTTAATTTATTTTTAAAGTTTAGCCAATTGAAGCAATCAAAGTAACAAAATAGTTGATGAATTTCAAGAAATAGAAATGTTTTAAATGAACTTTTCACCCTTCTTTAAAGAACGGGCGAAGGAGACCAAGAGTTGTACCACTGCCTCCAAGTCATTCAGGTCAATCACTTCACTTGGGGTGTGCATATATCGAAGGGGAATCCCCACTAACCCAGTAGGCACACCATTCCGGGCAATTTGAATGGCCCGTGCATCGGTTCCCGTTGGCCTTGGGTCTGCCTCAATTTGCACAGACATCCCCTCTTTTTCCGCACAATCCATCAATCGATCAAATACTGCCGGATGCACATTCGGACCACGGGTAAGAATCGGTCCGCCTCCTAAAGTAAATGCTCCATATTTTCGGTGATCCGCATCCGGATGGTCGGTCGCATGACTCACATCCACAGCTAATGCAACATCTGGGTTAGCCAAGTGAGCCGATGTAATTGCCCCCCTCGTACCGATTTCCTCTTGCGAGGTAGAGACTGCAACCACTTTACAGGACGGCTTTCTTCCTTTCGCCAAACGAAGCAAAGCCTCATTCACCGTGTAAGCCCCAGACTTATCATCAAATGCACGAGAGACAGCCAAAGGTCCATGTAGTTTTTCGAATCCATGTACATACACCGCGGGGTCACCAATAGTAACCCGCGAAAGTGCTTCTTTCTTATCTTTCGACCCTATATCGATCCACATTTGGTGCATCTCTGGAACTTTCCTGCGATCCTCTGGGGTCATTAAATGTATAGCCCTTT
>JABGWU010000256.1 GCA_018645475.1 Opitutia bacterium | reverse complement strand
GGCATCCAGGTTTTATTTTCGTGAGACTTCATCTGCTTCTCTAAATTGAGTAGCCGGTTCTTACTTGACGAATGGGTGGAAAAGTAATAAAAAATTCTGTATCTTTTTTCCTAGAGATACCTTTATTTTTTATCTCCTCTTCCTGTGAAGACTCATCTTGCGTCAACTTTTCAAAAATTCGAATCATCCCACGCGGATCAATATTGGCGGCGAGGATCAACTCCATCCCCTTCCGATCTGCTTCCACTTCCATTTCACGACTCAATCCCAGAGTTTCAAGTGTGCTTACGAGATTGACCACCTTTTCCATGGTGGCATTCACATCCCCCACGAAAAGAGTCAGTAGCATGCTTTGTGTAAGGTTGCGGATAATTCCTCGAGTGGAATGCCTGAGCAGAACATGCTAAATTTCATGGGCGATAACTCCGGCCAACTCCTCGGGAGATTCCGCCTCATTTAGCAAGCCTTGAGAAATCAACATTGCCCCACCCGGCAAAGCTAACGCGTTAACTTCTTTTTCCGACCAAATATAAATCCTTAGGTCATAAGGCTGGTTGCCCTCTACCGACTGCTCCAACAAAGCAACTGTATCCTGTAAAACCGCAAGAATTTTTTGATCGGGTTTCTGCTCCAATGGAAGCATTTTCAAAATGGACTGACCGAGGGTCACTTCCCATTCAACAGGGATTCTATCAATCATCCGGCCAGCCAGAAACTCAGGCACAACCTTGATAAAACATACGCGGAAAAGATCAGAACCAGTAATCCCGCAACATAAATCTTCCAGTTAGTTTCTGCTTTTTTTCCAGCAGTAAAAAAACTATCTGGCGCAATCTTTGAAATACTATTATAGAAATCAGGATCTTCTACCACCAGAGTTTCCATACCCTCACTATTTATTTCGCCCTGTTCAATGTAAAAAGGATTGGTGGTATTTGCGGCCCAGCGTAGGTTGGGGTAGAGCCAATGAATCGGTTCATGGCCAGGATTTTTGAGAATTATTTCTCGTGGGGTGAGCTCAATATCGACAGGATGTTTTCTGGCACTCTTGCCATCAAACAATGCACCTGCAAATTGCAGTTTTCGGGCAGTCATGCCCGCTCCTTGGTGAAGGATTAAATAAAGCTGTATTAACGAGGCGTTTACGAGGTGGTACTAGCCAATCTCAATGGGAATATCCATAACATCTAGAGCTTCTTCTCCAAATGCTCCACTGGTTTTCATTTCCTGGATTATACGGTTCAATTCGATATTTCCGGCAAGAACCAAGTTGTCCGTCAAAAACTTCTGATTACGAACCACTACCCAAGGGAAACCCACACCAAGAGTAAACAGGATAATGAAAAAATTGGTCACCTTTAGCTTCATATAATCTTTTCCATTTATCGGAAAATGGAAGGTTGCCCCACCTACATGAGTGTGGGACCACAAATATCGTTTTAAATCGGCAGTAAACCAAAACAGGTAAAATCCCAGAGTAAGCGGTGTGAGAAAAATAGTGAGAACGTATTTCATATAAAATTCTTTTCCTATTCCAGAGAAGCTAAATTGCACATCCCCAAACCAGGAATTTTCTCGCCAGAATTTTTCGCTTTTCATTTTGAAAAACGGCAAATAAAGGCCAAGGGTCAAAACCGTAAACACGCCTCCAATAAAATACAAAACAAACGCGCCCATCCTTGTTCCTCGAAAGGAAAAACGGATATTGCGCCAGGAGGTTCGTGAAAGGCGATATCTCCAAGCTCCTACCAACAGTGTCGGAATCGTAACCGCAAATACCAGATAAAGCAAATCAGAAAACAGCTTGCCTTCTTCAGGTCCAACATTAAAAAAGAGATATATATTTATCAAACCCAGCAAAACAATAACACCACCAAACCGGAATGCCCCGATTAGCAATTCGGCACCAGTACCGTGATAGGAAAAGCGATCACCTGAAAATAATGTTTGGCTCCAGATATACTGGCGGATATTTGTCTTGGCCCAAAATCGGTAAATACCGAGAGTGAATATCGTCTTCAGCAGGTTCACAAAACTGATATTCAAAAGGGTGCGGCCATCTCCCTGAAACTTTAAACCATAACTATCTTCGGGTGCAGAGACTTCCTCTTTTTCGGGTGCTTCTTCCGTTACAACAGATTCGGGCAGGGGTTCAACCTCGCCTTCTACTGGATGAAGGTCCACAACAAAGCCTAAACTACGAAGATAGGTAGATGCGGTATCCGCCTGATGATCAGGAATGCGTCGATCGAAACGCCAAGGTAGCCCTTGACATAAATGATCCACAACGGTCATAGCCTTTTCATTGCCCATCCGGAACACGACGGCAAGCTTTTCAGCTGCGTCAGTTTTACTCGCACCCGACCAGGTGTTCAATGTAACTTGGTAACTCATTTAAAGGGGCTCATCTCCATTTAATACCTACTAACCCGTAAAAGGATCAGTAAAAATCATATGCCGTGCGTTGTTCAGTCCAATCCAAAAACCCATCTTTAACGGGATAACCAGTATATTTATCCGGTCCGCCGGACGAGGTTTCGGGCTTGTCCCAATTATCTCCGTAATGGTAGAGATACATTTTTTTGCGCACATCTTCAGGCAGTGTCATCAACTCTTGATAAGAGGCATGCACGCCACCGAAAAATAATTGCGTGTCATGAAACATGACTTCC
>JABGWU010000255.1 GCA_018645475.1 Opitutia bacterium | reverse complement strand
TTTTCTATTTATGAGATGCATCTGGGGTCGTGGAAATTTTCGCAACATGAAGATCGTCCGTTAAGCTATTTGGAATTAGCTGAGGAATTACCGGTTTATTTATCGGATATGGGTTTTTCTCATGTTGAGTTTTTGCCTGTTAGCGAATACCCGTATGGTGCATCTTGGGGATACCAAGTTACTGGTTTTTATGCACCCACACATCGATACGGAACGCCTGAAGAATTTAAGATATTAGTCGACTCTTGTAAAAAGGCAGGCATCGGTGTGATCTTAGATTGGGTACCTGCGCATTTCCCAAGTGATGAATTCTCTCTTGCTAACTTTGATGGCACTTGTCTTTTTGAGCACGAAGACCCTCGTCAAGGTAGGCATGCTGAATGGGATACCTTAATTTTTAATTACGGTCGGGCTGAGGTAAGAAGTTTTCTGATAGGGAGTGCAATTAATTGGTTGGATCGATTCGGGGTTGATGGGTTCAGGGTTGATGCGGTGGCATCAATGCTCTATCTGGACTACGGTCGAAAAGATGGAGAGTGGATTCCTAATCAGCATGGCGGTAATGAAAACCTAGAAGCTATTGAATTTATTCGTCAATTTAACGAAGCGATTCATCAAGAGTATCCAGAGGTGGTCAGTATTGCGGAAGAATCAACTGCATTTCCGCAAATTACCCAACCCCCACATGTTGGTGGATTAGGTTTCGATTTTAAATGGAACATGGGATGGATGCACGATGTACTTTCTTACTTTCAAGCCAGCTCTGAGCAACGTTCCGATCTTCACGATAAGCTTACTTTTGGTGCGACTTATCAGTTTTCTGAAAATTTTGTTCAGGCATTCTCGCACGACGAAGTAGTTCACGGCAAGGGATCCTTAGTTAATAAAATGGGACTGACCGAGGAGGCGGATCGTTTGGCCAACTTGCGAGCTTTACTTGCTCTTCAATGGACCTGGCCCGGAAAGAAGACACTTTTTATGGGATGTGAGTTTGGGCAATGGAAAGAATGGGACTGTGACGCTCCCCTTGATTGGGCATTACTGAATTTCCCCTTGCACGCAGGGGTCAGTAAATTAGTGAGGGATTTAAATAGACTGTATCTATCTCATTCCTCATGGAGTGATAATGATCATAAAGGAGATAAGTTTAGATGGATTGATTGTAATGATAAATGCAATCAGACTCTCTCTTTTTTGAAGTATGGTGATCGTCCAAATGACACTCTACTTGTTGCCTGTAATTTTTCAGATCAATTAATTCATCGAAATTGGGGATGCTCCCATCCTGGAGGGTGGAAAGTTCTGTTGGATTCAGATTCCCCGGATTATGGCGGGACGGGATGTGCGGGTGCGACTGAATTTTCTTCGCAACCACACGAAAGCAATTTTTTTCCTCAATCTCTTTCTTTCTCTGTGGGTCGATGGAGCATTCGAATATTGGGATTAAATTGAACAAATTTAAATTCTCTAAGCCTCTCTGAAGTATTTTAATATTTCAGGCTTGGATAAATTGACTACTTGTCAGTTTCCATTAGAAAAACTCCGTGTATTTAATTAAACTTCTCATTTTATCTGCTCTTGTTTTAGGATGTTCAGAGGATAGGAAATCAGATTCTGACTCTCATTCTGTTCAATCTGAAATTCTTAATTCACAACCGGATTCAGATGAATTGAAGAAAATTTCTCCCGATTTTTCTTCTCATCATGTAGTTTCAAAAGATTTACAAACGGCTTTGAATACAGACGAATCTGTTATTTTACCAGCAGAGAAAATCAAAAACGGTTTGATTTTTGATTGGTATGAAAATGGAACAAAAAAAGGGGAAACTAATTTCAAAAATGGAACGAAGAATGGCTCGTTCACAAGATGGTATTTAAACGGGAATTTGAAAGAGCAGGGGATATTTTTGAAGGATCGTTTACACGGAGATTATCAGAAATGGAATTCGGACGGACAGCTTATGGTAAAAGGCTATTATTTTGAGGGAAAGCAGGATGGGGAATGGGTGCTATTTGATAATAATGGAAATGCGATGCCATCCATTTACTATAAATCTGGAGTCGAAATAACCCGTGAGTTAAATCGGTTTCGACGATGAAGCTTCAATTTCCACTCCGTCTTTAAAAACTCTTCTAATGGAGTTATTGTTATCCTCGTTATATTCAAAATAAATTCCATTTCCATTTTCTACTCTTGAATGGGTGCATAACTTCCCATTTGGACACCAAATTTTTTTCCAAATTAATTTACCCATGTGGTTATCTGAGTAAGATTCCGGTTTTCCTGTTGTGTAATATTCTTTCCATTCTCCATTCATTTCCCCTTCAACCGTTTGACCTAAAACACTTAGCTCTCCATTTGCATGCCATTTTTTAAATACGCCATGTAACATATCTTTATTCCATTCCAGGTCAGATTCTTTTTGGCCATTCTCATGCCAGCTCATCCAAGCCCCTTGTTTCTGGCCATTTTTAAGATATCCTAGGAATTTAAGGTTTTGATTGGGATATGATTCTTTTACCCAACCACTAAATGTTTCATTACGATCATCCGTGTAGAGCCACATCATTCCGTGCATAAATTCTTTGTTTAATTTCGAAATTTCAATAGCTTCCTTTTGGGCTTTGGAAAATACATCTTCATCCCTTAGATCGGGGGTTGAGCATCCACAGAGTAGTAAAATAATAAATGGTTTGAAAATACGAATCATTGTGGAGAAAAGATAAAGCAGTGGTTGGTGATAGTCATGGAAGATTTCAGTATGGTCCGGAAATCTAATTTGACAGAGTCAAACACTTATTGCTTTGTAATTAGATATCAAAGCTAAACATAAAATTTCTCCACTGTTGTCTACAATTTTCTTTTTACTTTTCCTTGGATGCAATGGAGGTAGTAACTCTTCCAACGATACAACAACCGCAACCGAAGCCCCTGCTGTATTGGATTTGGTTGGTTCAGAGATAGCGTTTAATCCGGTAATTCGTTTTTCCACGGCAAGCGAATGTATTTATGACAATACATTAGCGACGGAAAATACCTTCCCAAAACCATCGGATGGTGCGATTTCTGCTCCCTATGTTGCGGAAAAAAATGGGGATACTATAACCATCACCATTTCTCCTACCGACGCATCTTTTGGGGAAGATCTTGTATTAGTTATTACTGATTGGGTTGACTTGGATAATGATCAGTTGATTGATCAATTTTCGGTTGCTCCCACCCTTGGGGATGACACTCCTTTACCCGCCATGACAGGACAATTTACGGTTAACCCTCCATCCTTACCAAATTCTAGCGTAAATACTGCCAGTTTGCCTGACTTCGTGGGAGGAGATGCAAATCGTTCTCCGACACTCTCAGAATGGAATAATTATGTTGTGGGAAAACAATTGGTTTTTATCTACATCGATGGATCTGTCAGTACATTAAGTATTTCATCTGGAACCTCATATACGACTATTGATTCGAGCGGGAATACCATTACCGGTACCTATGATTATGATATGGCAAGCGATTCTCAGGGTAAACTTACATTATTCGAAGAAAACATCTCCACTTCCTATAATTTAACTGATTCATCCGGATATGCACTTAGTGCGGTATATGAATCTGACAAGATCAGAACGACTACCAGTAGAACTGCGATTTATGATCTCAATTTTTATAACACTAATGAAATTTGGAGTGCTTCGAATCCAAATCCGAAAGCAGGCGGATTAGGGATTCATTTCTTGCGAACAAAAGATGAAACTATCACAACTGTTGATTCCGTATCCACTACAACGAATTTGACTCTTTCCGGTACACCCGAAGGAAGCCTACGTCTTTACAGCGATTCAACACTATTGAATTAGGCTACGATAAAATCCGACCGGATTCATTGCTAGTTGTAGGAGGATATGTTTTGTACCACTACAATTCCTAGCGTTTGCAATGATTTTGGCAAAAAAAAGGGAAGCCCTATCAAACTGTATCAATAACCGGATCAACAAGTAACATGCGAAATTTTTTAATTAATTGATTTAAAACGATTTTTGAGGAAAAGCCCAGTCATGTATTTTTAATATTATTTTATTATTTTGCAGACTGATATAATAAGTTTATCAAGTAGGCTATTTATGGGGTTGACGGAAAGATGTTTAACACATAAATAAATTTTTTAATCAATAACAAATCTACCATAAAATGAACCAAAATATTTGTATATTTCCTTCTTTATTTTTATTGCTTTTTGCAGGATGTAATAGTTCGAGCAGTTCATCATCAGGAAGTTCATCATCGAATTCACAAACTGAAGTCGCTGCAACAGTCAATTCTACAAGTGCTCCTGAAGTATTTAGTAATTTTACATTAGAATTGAATCCCGTGATAGTTATTACGGGAAATACCGCCACATATAAAAATGATGACGGTTCTCAAGGGTTTGAGTTAGCAACCAGTACTTTAACAGATGTCTCGGTTAAATACGATGACACACCAGATGGAGGAGGGTTGCTATTAATCTTCACTTCTCCATCATTTAGTGATGGAAATATAACTATAACTCTTTCGGGTTTTGTTGATCGTGGGAATGAAGGTTATATTGATGAATTTACTGTTGAAAAAGCTGAAGTTAACAAAAATGATGGAACGACAACGGAAATTACCTCTGTTGCAAATACCAAGAAAAGCAACCTTGGGACAAAACTCAAACGCTCAGCTTCGGATATGACAGAGAATAACATTTCACTACCAGACTTTTCCGGTTCGCCCACCGTTGATGAATGGAATAAATACATGATCGGAACTGCTATTTTGGGAACCGAACTTTCAGGGGTAGGAGAGTTGACACTCGTTCAATTTACATCTTCTTCGACTGGAAGATATATTGATGTTGCTGGATATGATGCAGGAGATTCTGGAACGTTTACATACATATACTCACAAGATGGTTCTAATAAAGGAATATTGACAACAACAAGTACGTGGGTGGAGAGCGATCAAACGGACTCTAACTATAATGACACAATTGAAGAAGTGGATGTCAGATGTCTAACCTTCACAGATTTTTACAATGGTAAATACGAGAACACCGCTGGTACTGAAACAAACCTAGCTAATGGTTCTGTTAAAAATGACACTGCTCCTTTCGATTATGGCAGTTTTAATACGATTACGGATGTAGAAATTTATCTAAGCGATAATAAAATTACCTTGTCGACTAATTAAAATCTCATTTTCTTTGTTTAAAGAAAAGCCCCGTTCATTGTTGTGATTCGGGGCTTTTTTGTTTTATAAGGTCGCCTACTGCGATAATAAGTTAGCAAATTATGCGATTTAATTAAATTGACGAAGTGATTAATTGTAGAATATGTAATATTCATTCTATATATACTGTTTATTTTAAAATTATGAAAAAATCTATCTGTCTTATTTCTAGTATCCTGTTATTCATGTCTGGTTGTCTTTCTGATGACGATGAAGTTGTAACATCCTCTTCTGCACCATCACTTGGAACTGCTACTATCAGTGATGCAACCGCCAAAGAAGTATTTGTTAATGATTTTAAACTTTCGCTTAACCCCACATTCATTATCAATGGCGAAATTGCTAAGTACACAAATGATTTGAGCGGTAATTTTCCTGTTACTACAGATTCCAAAGACATGAAAGTAGTTTACACAAAAGAAGGTGATGGTATTAAACTAACTTTTTCTTTTGATGATAATTCAGAGGGCGATATTATTATTGTTATGAGTGAGTTTATTGATGTGGGAAATGAAGGTTACATTGATGAAATCGAGATTTCTGATGTAAGGGTTAATGTAAGTCCTTCCGCACCTCAAGGAACTCAAGTTCCGGAGTACATTGGGCCTAAAAGACTAGAGAAACCATTGGCTCGCCATGAAGATGATATATCGAATTCTCTTGGTGCTGATTACGCTCTACCTGCTCAGCCTGCAATCGTAGATTATGATGGATCCCCTACATTAGAAGAATGGAACCAGCATGTTGTTGGAAAAGCTCTTATTTCAACGCAAAAAGATGGTGATATTTGGTTTAATTGGATAACTTCATCGTCTGATGTTGAAATGTATGTTTTGGCGGGCTACGATAAAGGAAAGTACAAGAAA
>JABGWU010000254.1 GCA_018645475.1 Opitutia bacterium | reverse complement strand
CCGCCTGTCACCCAATGGTATATTTGATGATATGGGTTCCCCGGATTACCGGGAACAGTTCACTTATGTAGCCAAACAACTCAATCAATATGGATTATCTTACTTGCATATCATGGATGGTCTTGCTTTTGGATTTCATGAGCTTGGTGAACCCATGACCCTTCAGGAATTTCGTGCTGTTTTTAAGGGACCCATTATGGGTAATTGTGGATATACAGAAGAGACCGCTGAAAAAGCCATATCCGAAGGTCACGCAGATATGATTGCATTTGGACGTCCATTCATCAGCAACCCAGACTTAGTCGAACGATTCGCTACCAACTCCCCTCTCGCAGATGATGCGGATCCTTCGACCTGGTACAGTTCCTCGACTGCTGAAGGGTACACAGACTTTCCATTCAACACACAGTAAAATAAAAATTTAAGATCAACATTTATGGACGAGCTAACCAATAAAAAATCCGGACTTCTCTTTGGCTCCTACTGCGCAGACGCCTTATCCCTTGGCGTACACTGGATATACGATGTGAACGAACTGGCTCAAAAACATGGGCGGATAACTCACTACAAAGCACCTGGGGCCGATTCGTACCATCCACAGAAACAAGCAGGGGATCAGGGTCATGTCGGTGACCAGTCCTTATGCCTGTTACAATTTCTTACAAGAGAGAAAAAATGGGATGCTTCCTCATTTATGGATGACTGGCTCGGAATGTGGGCCGACTACAATGATTATATCGACGGTGCGACGAAATCCACTTTGGAAAATGTGAAAAATCAGTCAGACAAGACTCAGGGAGGCAGTGATTCGGTAGAAATTGCTGGACCAGCTAGGATTGCTCCGCTCATTGTCTATCTTACAAATTCTTCAGAAGAAGAGGTGGTGCGGGCTTCGGTCGAGCAAACCGTTCTCACCCATCGTTCCCAAGAGGCCGAAGAATCCGCAACCTTTCTCGCCAAAGCAGGCTATCGACTCATGCATGGAGCCAGCTTGCTTGACACACTCAACGAAACGGCTCCTGAGTGGGCGCTCAAAAAAGCAAACAGTGTACTCTCACAAAATACTATGGACGCGATCGGTCAACTTGGGCCTGCCTGTTCCATTTCATCCGCCCTCCCCTCCGTTCTTTATCTAGCATTAAAATACGGTGATAACACAGAGACAGCTTTTATTGAAAACGCCATGGCAGGAGGAGATAACTGTGCCCGTGGTTTAGCTTTGGGCATACTCTTGGGTGCAGCTAATGGAATATCTTCAATCCCAGAGCGATGGGTCAATGAATTAAACGCACACGATCTGCTGAGAGAATTCTCGCAGATTTAATTTACTAAGACCTGATGTAGACCCTATCATGTTTGATCAGGATGACATCCGATTACCTATTCACATAAATTCCAAAACGAACTGACCCTATTCGACGACCAAGCTTATGCTTTGCGAATGACTATTAAACTCGGGGGCGTACATGCACTGTACATTAGTCATGCCGGTCTGATATTCTCCACGGTGCTGAACACGGACGGAATATTCGAACACATAGGTGCCCTTGGGTAGATAATCCAAGTAGAAGTGGGATGCCGTGTCACGGGTCGACTGATAATAGCCTAACCCGTCCTGATATTTGTAAGTGGATAGTACATTGACCGGCTCGGTTCCGCTTCCACGATGGTCCTTCATGTGAACATATTCCATGTCACGGTCGGTACGCAGTTCGATCCGTACGACCAATTCATCTCCCACTTTGACGGGACCTCGAACCGGTGAGATAACCGGACCCTTTTTCGTATACTCCTTACTGTAGAGAGTCTTTTTGATCTTCAAGGGCGTGCCCTCGTGAGGGGTTATTTTGGAGATATCCTCCATGTACTGCCAATGCACGCTTCCCCAGGCAACTCCCTCATCCACCTTGGTGACGGTGACTTTTCCGAAATCGGGCTTGATCTCTGGACCGACAAATCGCTTCTCGTAATATCCGGTACCTGCCTCCACATTTTCGGGTTTGACCGGAGCCATGTCAGCAAGGGATACTTTTACCAGTTCGTCCGAGGCAAGCAGATCACTCCCTCTAAGCACTAAGGCATATACAGCATCGGCTGTCGCTTTGGTGGTTTTCCAGTCCTGAGTCTGCTTTTGTTTGAGCAACCAGACCTTACATTCCTCGACGGATTTTTGATCGTTCATAATCTCATCAAAAACTTCAATCATCACCGCCTGGGTCTCAATCGGAGCACGATGCCACCACCAGGATAATTCCTCATCCCTCCAGAACATCCCCATTTCCTCGTCACTGACCGAACGCTCCTTGAGTGAGCGGACAATGGCCATTGGCGTATCCTTGTCTTTGCCAAACCGATGAAGAGCGAGAGCCACATGTCCCTGTGACTGGCGGTTACCCAGTTCAAGCCAGAATTTACTGGCCTGCCCGAGGAAATAATCAACCGCTTCCCGGGCATTGGGATTAATCTTCTGCTCTTCGATGAAGAAACTGCGCCCGTACAAATAGAGAGCAATGGTGGAGGACAAATGATTGTTCTCTTTCTTTCCATGTTTGAGAATGTCCCGGTAGGTCTTGTTAATCCAATTATCAAGACGGTTGAGCGACTTAATGGCCAGGGAAGGATCGATATCCACCCCAAGATGCCCCAACCTGCCAAAACCAGTAGTAATATAGAGGGTGATGTAGTCATTCCCCCTGCCTCCCGGAAACCAGGGCCAGGCTCCGTCAGACAATTGCATTTGCTTGAGCTTCTCGAAAGTCCGGCGTTTCTCGTCATTGAGACGGTTGTCGTCAAAGAGAATGCCCACATTACGGCGGGCTTCACTCTCGCTTGTGGCTTGGCGTACCCATGGAGTCTCCATCAGTGCGACAGACTTCAGATCCTCGTTCTTTTGCAAGGGACTGTCCAATGTCTTGGTTCCCTTCCACTGATCGAATATGCGACGAATCTTGGGATCAGAATTGGCAATCTCACGGGCCAGAGAGTTTGCATAGAGCCGGTTAAAGGTTTGCTCGGAACACTCATGGGGAAATTCCATCAGGTAAGGCAGGGCCATGACCGCATACCAGGAAGGATTGGAAACCATCTGAACGGTAAAGTTCTTATGTTTGATGGTGTCGGAATTGCCCGACGCCACCAGTTTCTCAAAGTTAAACTTCTTGGTCTGGGCTCCCCGGATGGGCAAAGGCATCGATTCGGTCACAAAGATCCGTCTGGAAAGAACCGGCAGGTATCCCTCTTCCCCATCGGAAATCTTACCGGTCCCCCCCACTGCTTTGTAGGTGATCACTCCCAGATCATCAGGAACGGATATCTTCCACGAAAAAGTACGGGACTGCTTGGCCGGTATCTCGAAATTCAAATCAGTCACTTTATTGCCGAGTTTCCGATCCACACTTTGGTTGGTTCGGGCATCATTAAAGGTCAGGCGGACTGTTCCTTTTTGGATGGTCGGTGACTGGTTTGAAACCTTGACCGTAAACTCGATCTTATCTCCCTCACGCAGAAAGCGTGGCGGGTTGGGTTGGACCATAATATCCTTGGCCGTGACCATACTATCGCTCAGGAAACCCGAGCGCATTTCCTTATCATGAGCAAACCCGAGAAACTTCCACTTGGTCAGGGCTTCCGGCATGGTAAATTCCATACGCACGATTCCATCCTTGTCAGATATGAGTTTGGGAAAGAAAAATGCGGTCTCGTTAAGGTTTTTTCGAGCACTTACCTTCGAAAGGTCAATACTACCCATACGGGCTCCTGCTCCTTGACCACCAGAAGAGTTAAATGATAGTGATGCTTCCCTGTCCATCGCAGAATCAGCAGAATCATCAAGATAACCTAATGAGAGTGAAGCAGGTGCAGAATCTTTCATCGCCATCTTTTGCCTCCTCATTCGCGGAGCCGATTCAGCCGAAAAGGAAAAAGCGACTGCATCGGTAAATCCCATTGACTTTGCGGATGCAACTATAGGGATTGATGTATTAAAGTTCATTGTACGACCCCAAAGAGGACCAACCATTGCAGGATGCCAACTGCGGTGTGACCATTTGATACTTTCGTGCTTTCTTTTCCATCCTCCTTGCAAGGTGCGTAAATTCAAGGATGAGTTTTCAAAGCGTGAGTTAAAGTAAGAATATTCTTTGCGAAACAGATTGGAGAATGTCTTTTGCCAATCATGCGGTTGGTAAGCATCCAAAGATTCGTCATAGAGGGTGGCAACCATCTCTGCCACCGCTTTTTTGGCATCCGGGCCCGTTATTACCGCTGTCCAGGTCTCCCTGGCTGCCGGCTCAAGTTTGGATGTGAACCGTTCCCACTTCACCTCGAGGTCTTTGTTCGTCCAGGGAACCTCGACTTGCCTGTCCGTCAGGTAGGCCCGGTTTTCACGAACATAAGTGACGCGAAAGGTGAAGCCCCCACGCATTGCCTCGCTAACTTTCTGTTCGATTTTTGCCTGAGTTTTCTTGCCATCGGTCCAATAGGATTGAAGGACTTTGTTCCGGTGAACGATCTCCACGAAGGCACGTCCTTTGCGGTAACCAGTCCCCCAAAAGGCATTGAACGAATCCCCGGGCTCCACCCGCCAGCCGGATGAAGCAACATGGTTGGGGATCTTTACACCAAAGCGTTTGGCTTTGGGATTGAGAACCAGAATGGGCAGAAGTGCTTTGACTTCCTTTCCAAAACGGTCCCTCGTTTCCAGAACTGCACGGTAAGCACCTTCCTTCAATGTAAAGGATAATTCCTTATTCCCCTCCCCATCGGTGGTGAATTCCTCGGTGGCAACCACTTCGCCCAGTTCCCAGGAACTGGTATTGGAAAGATCGGGCTCGGGTTTGTACCCACCACCCAGTCCACCCCGGTGGTGAGTGGGATAAAATGGCTCACTAAGCCTGGCTCTCTGGACCTTCTTGGGTTCCTTCAGCCGGTGAATCTTTAGGGATCCTTTGGCAATACGTCCCTCTCCATCGAGTGAGGTGGTCTTGAGGGAAACCTTCACCGGCTTGGCCGCGGTTTGCCAATCCTCTGCGGAGAGGGAAGCCTGCAGGGCAACAAAACCAACATTTACACTAGTCTCACCCGTGCGGGTTTCACCGGTGGCATCCACCACATCCGCATATACGGTGTAGCGGAAAGTGGGTTCGTCTTTCTCCAGAACCCCGGGATCCGGTTTGGCGGTAAACTCGACCTCAAAGGAGCCGTCCGCTCCGGTGCGGGCAGTGCCCTGTGCAACCTCTTCAGGGGCTACAACCGTCAGAGGTCTCCACCAGTAATGCCAACGTAACCAGGGCGGAAAGCGAACCTGCCTGACAACGCGATACCTGATCTGCGCATCATTGATTGCCGCTCCAGTGTAGGCCATGGCCGAACCACGGACCTTCACTTTGCGGTTTAGTACGGCCGGCTCCGCCGGGGCGTCCACTGTGACTTGAAACTTGGGCCGCTTATACTCCTCCACATTAAAATAAGCCGAACCCCTTGGAGAATTGGGACCTTCAACCTGAATGTGCATCCTGCCCATGAGGCGGTCACGCGGAGCATTGAAGCTACCTTCGAAGGATCCATAGTCATTTGTCCGGTGCTTGGCCCGTGCAATCTCCTGATTATTGGAATCACGAAAAACCACCGTGAGGTCACGATTGGGGATTACCTTATAATTGTCTTTTTCCTTGTCGATATGATAGGAAACGCCCTTATAGCGAATGGTTTGACCGGGGCGGTAAAGACTTCGGTCGGTAAAGAAAACCGAGCGTTCATTCGGTCTGGATTGATTGTTATTTTGATAAACGTAAAAAAGATCTGTCGATGAGAGTTCTTGCCCCTCATGAGAGACAAGAACCCTAACACTGGCCCGCCCTTGCTTTATACTAAAGAGACCGTTGGCATCGGTGCTCACCGTCTCAAGGTCTATTTTACGATTATTCTCACGCTTCCACGAACGAACCTTTGCACCTTGGATCGGTTCGCCAGTGATTGCGTTTAATACAAAACCTTCCAAGTTACCCGAACCTTTTAGCGTACGCATCGCCAGGGACAAGTCGCTTACCCAGAAACTTGAGTAACAAACTAAATTATCCTGTTCCTTAAATTCAGGATCATGGCTGGCAAAAAGAAAATAGGAACCGGGCTTCAGATCCTTAGGCGGCGTGATTTTTTCGACTCTTTCCTTAAAATCTTTGGTCGGTGGAAGATCGACGGACCATTCCTTTACCGGTTTCTTCGCTAACCACTGCTTCCTTTCATTGGAAGGAATATATTCCGAATGACGATTCGGCTCTCTCATGTAAGTCACCCAGTCATAGGAAACCACCCGAAAATAAGCCTTAGTAAGATTTCGATAGCGCAATTCAATCTTTGGGAACGGAGCATTCCACACCCGTTCGGTTTTAACCAATGAGGACTTGCCTTCGATTTGGTTAATCAGGTTACTGCATTCCTTGACTCCCACGCTGTTGGAAAAAACCGGTAATTTATTGAGTAGAGGGACGGTCCCTGTTGTCGTTGAAAAACGGGCCACCCCACGCTTGGCCAACTGGTGGGCTTCCACAAGCTCACCTTCGCCCCGCAGAACATCGGCATGTCGGTAAATCGCACGGGCAGACATCTCGTGTTCGGCCCATTTCTGAGTGAAACGCTTAAGTGCAGCCTTGTATCGGGCATTTTTCTCTTCTCCAAAAGATTGATTATACCCATAACGCAAGCGGAGAAGGTCGGCCTCAATGAATGCATCCTGATTTCCCCCGTTCTTATGAAAATTCAATAGGTCCTGATAAAGTTTAATCGCACTGATCTTGGGCGACTCATCGTCTTCCGAATCGATTTCCCATGCCATAAAATCCTTGGCGGATGCAAAGACCGGACTGTCGGCTGAAAGAACAAAGGAATCCTGGGCTTTGGATCCAGCTTGTTCGCCTGCGGAATAAAAGCGTAAGGCGTCATGTACCACAAAATCATAAAGAGTGGGACGGTAGCTTTCGGGCACATTGCCCTTTTTCAAAAGAAATTCATAGTCGCCAATGGCCTCCTTTTTCAGAACTTCATGATAGGACAGAGTCTTTTGGAACTGCTTATCGATCTCTGATAGGATCCGGGATAAATCCCAAGTGGTCATGTCTTCTCCTGGAGCTTCAGCCGTCCGTGTCCTTTGAGCGAAACGCCAACGGTTTTGCTGAAAGTACTGCCAATACCAGTTAGAAAGTACGGCACTCATCATTGGCTTCAATGCTTCGGGTGCCTTGATGATCTCCTCTTCCAACCGGGCAATCTTTTCCTCGGCCTTATTCCCCTCAATGGCTCCCTCTAAATTGATCTTCTGGCAAATTGCACGGATGGCCACGGCATGAGCCCCATCCTTTAAGGCCTCCTTAATCAGTGGATCGATTTTCTCGATAGCCGTCTTGGGCAACCCTTTCTTGATCTCCGAATCAACATCCTCCCATTGGTCCATAAGACTCTTCGGCAAGGCCTGTCCGATCAGAAAAAAAGCAAAAGCTAGAAAAAGAATGGGAGCGGTGAGAGGAATAATTTTCTTCATGTAGAGAATGAATTTATTGTGTGTTTAACGGGAGCAAGCTCCCAGTTAGGCTGGATTTTGATTTAAGATTGAAGAACTTAGACGCACTACACAAGTATTCCTTAGAAAAAAATTCCAATCGAACCTAATGTGCGTTCGTATTGAATTTTCCAGGAAGTTCAGAGTTAGAATGGGCGAATTCATATTCCGAATAGACATCGGTTAGGTTTTTATTTTGCGATACGGACATTAATCAATTGATTTTTTCCAAAAAAAGATCTGGTGGAAAGAGATTGGTGCGATCATGCCTAGGTCATCAACTCGTTCATCATTCCGGTACTGTCAGCAAAAGACTTTACCGGGGCATCGACTGCATGAAGCATAGAAACGAAGAGGTTTGCCAACGGCACCTTTTTCTCTCCCTCGAATGAGTGCAGGTTCCCGTGCTTGAACCCAAGTGCTTTTCCACCCGCTACTTGGATGGGATAGTTCTTGGTACTGTGCGATGCATGCGGATGAGCCGACCCCCAGACGACCACGGTCTGATCCAGCATATTGCTGTCCCCTTCCGGAGTATTGCGCAAGCGCTCCAGGAAGTAGGCGTGCTGCTTGGCTCGCCAATTGTCCCACTGCCCTGACTCAGTCGGTCGCTTGTGCGCGATGTCGTGGGTGGCGCCTTTGTACCCAAGAACGTAGTTGGCGTAGTTCCACAATTCGCTGCCGCTGGAGTGTTCGCTTTCCAGCATGAGGGTGGCGAAACGGGTGGAATCGGTTTGGAAGGCAAGGTAGAGCAAATCGTACATGCAGCGAGTGTATTCCTCGGGGTCTTTATGGGAAACCTCCAGGTTCAATCCCTTGGTATCGACAGTCGGCAAGGGCTGGTGGGTCCACTGGCTGGTCCGTTCGACACGCTTTTCCAAAGCGCGTATGGAGTCGAGATACTCGTCCACCTTGCCTTGATCTTCTTTCCCAAGTCTTCGATGAAGCCTCTTGGAGTCGTCAAGCATCAGGTCGAGCACGCTCGCCTCGCGTTTGAGATCCGCTCGAACTTGATCGACTCCTCTACCCGAATAAGGCTTGAATAAGCGGTTAAAAACCTCCTGAGGCCGGTGCATTGAAGGGATTGGTCGCCCGGGGCCGTAGTGGGACAGAGTCTTGGCACTGCCATACGAACCGGTACCTCCCTCGGTGCCCAATACAAGTGAGGGGTAACGCGTTTGGTGCCCGTTCAACTTGGCGGCAACTTGATCGACCGAAACATTATTTGTTTTTTCCGTAACAGTCATGTCGGCACCGGTAGCAAAGACGTCCCCACTACTGTGCCCCCCCATACCTACCCCACCCGCATGTTCAAGACCCTTGAGGTAACTCACCGAATCTTTCAAAGGGGCAAAGGGTACCGCTGATTGGTTGAAAGTAAGAGGTCCGGCTTCTTTGCACGGCCACCAGTTCCAATCGTGATGCGAACCATCCTTGGTCTTAGGTTCGTATACACCGTAGGCAATGTAGCTCACCACCATTCGTTTGGGCAGAACCTT
>JABGWU010000253.1 GCA_018645475.1 Opitutia bacterium | reverse complement strand
CTAAAAGGTGCGTTCGATATTTCACCCCGAATCAATGAATCCGGAATGGCATTAAAGTCTAATTCAACAATTTCTCCAATGTTTTCAAATTCTTTGGCCGATGTTGTGATACTTAAAAAAGTAAGAAATAAACAACAGCATGATGCCCTATTGAAATGTATGAATAGTAAGGAAATTTTTTTTTGTAGTTTCATTTTTATAGAAATTTGAAATATTCTCAGATCATTTTTTGTGCAACAGATGAAATATTGGCAACGGAATCATTAGACAGAATTTGACAATATTTTTTTATTTCATTGGTGTCGGTTTCTAAAGAAAGGTAAACTTTAAAGGCGGCTTCTCTTAAAGAGTCATTTTCATGCTTAAGACAATTAGTAATAAAACTTTTCCCTTTGGAAAAAGGTTCATTCGAAAACACCAATAAAACATCCTGCAAAATTGATATTGGAGAATCCATAGAAAATTGATCCAAGGTTAATTTAAAATCAGCAGATTCAAAAGCTTGTTCATTCTGGATAGGACTTATTAAATTCACAAAAGCATCAGTTTTCCTAGGTCCCAAGACCCCTTTTAAAACCTCAATTGCCTCAGATTTAGCATTCGCATCGTTGGCTTTGATACATTCCACAACTGTAAAGAAATTTATAGTAGCATCAAAACAAGATAACATATTAGTTAAAACTTTTATTTTCTGATCAACTAAACCAGATAAAGTTAACTTCAATTGTTGAAGTTTATTATTTGAACCAATACGAATTATAGATTTCGAATAAAATTTACCCACAAGCAAAACTTCAGAAAATACACTTTTAATAAAAGACTTATTTTTGCGGTTACAATAACTTGGGTCAATATTGCTAAAGTATTCATTCAAAGCATTTAACCGCTCTTCTTGAATGAGAACTGTTGAAATATATTTCTCTAAAGTAGCGTAATTTTCAGGTTTTACTGGATGAGGGAGAAAGATCAGAGAAGACTCAGCCTTAGAACTCTCTGAACGAGTATTACCCGAAGGGACAAATTTCGCTCCGATCATTTCAACCAAAGAATTCAAGTACTGCTTATAGTTTAAAAATGCGACAAACAACCAACAGATACAAAGAACAATTATGATTAAATTGAGTCGCAAGACAATTTCACTTTCTGACCCCTCCTGCCACCAAGCTAAAGTAGAGGTGATAATTAAACTGATCGTCGCGATGGTCGCTGGTCTTGTCAATCCATCAACAGCGCTGTTCATTTGACCTCTTAATTTTTTCTTTACGGACAAAAAGAGCATCTGTAATCCAACATATTCAATTGTAAAAAAGACAACTTGTGTAATAAATTTCCCTACATATACAGCATCCTGATCATGAAAGACCACTGCTCCAATAGCCGTAAGTAGGAGAAGGGCAGGCAATATCGATATTGCAGCAATCACTCCACCTCTTGTTAGAATAGCTTTTACTATGAATAATTGTAATATCAGTTGTGCACAACTTGTATAGGTGTAAAATTGTCCGAAGAAGTCATACAAGTCTTCCGAGTAATCTTTACGAACTTCGAACTTGAAATTTATATCAACAAGGGACAAAACGATTGCGGAAAACACGACTAACCAAGTCATCAGTATCGATTGTCTACTACTGATTAGAACTAAGAGCTTGCTTATTACGCCATTTGGTTTTCCCGCAACAGGCTTTTGTTCATCGTCACTTAATTTAAACAAATCAGCACGAACCATTAGAATAAAAGAAACCACTATCAGCACTGCTGCCACTAAACCAAGTGAAAGTTCGTTAACAAATTCCTGTTTACTGACAACCGAAATAGTAAATCCCGCAAGTATACATCCAAGAGTTCCTGCAGCACCAATTAACCCCATCCATTTTTTTGATTCGGTTGGATTAAGAACTCCCATAGCCATCCCCCAAAATAAAACCATGGGAAGAATCACAATGGTTTCACATAGCATGTAAGCAAATACATATATGGGCTTGGTTTCCCCCTGATTTCCAAAAAAATAAACAACGCAAACCATCGCTAATAAAGTAACTACTATTCCAGAGGTCGCTATTCTCATTGCCCCAAAGGCTTGAAAACGGCCACAGAGGTAGGTTGTAAAAAGAGCTAGCACTATTGATAGACTTGCTGCTGCCATTATCATCAAGGGAATACTTTCAGGTTGAAAGTATTTAAGCAAAAAAGAGTCAGATGTGGCACGTGCCATCATGGAACTTTGTGCTACCATGAAATACACTAGGCATAAAATTTTGATTTTCTTATCTATCTGAAATAATTTCATTCAATGAGATTTATTTTTTTTTAATAGAGATCTAAGAGTAGTTATTGAGTTGGGGTTTAAATCTATCAGACCTAGCATAATAACATTCACCGATTATGAATTTAAAATCAATGTTATATTTAATGAATCAATTTGAAGATATTTTTGATTTTACTTTCATGGTTCACGACATGAGCATTTTTTTTTAAATATTATTTTTAGACACGAATTTTTTCCTTGTATTAACTCAAACTACGGGAGAGGGTTACTTTTACTTAATAATTAATAAATAACCCCTACTTATATGAAAAAAAGCTTATTAATGTTTGCCCTTGCACCAGCGATTAGTGTCTTGGCACAAAATTCTCCACCCCCTCAATTTCAGGGACAACCTGGTCCAACCACTGCTCACCCAGCTCCACCAACAGGTGCTCCACACCACCCCGCAGGTGCTCCTCACTTTCAGGGACAACCTGGTCCAGCCGCTGGTTACCCAGCTCCACCAACAGGTGCTCCACACCACCCAGCAGGTGCTCCTCACTTCCAGGGACAACCTGGTCCAGCCGCTGGTCACCCAGCTCCACCAACAGGTGCTCCTCATTTCCCAGGTCAACCTGCTCCAGGTGAACACATTCCAGGACAAACGCCCGACCATGATGAGATCGTTGGTACAATTGAAGCAATCGATACTGCAAACCAAATAGTGATCATCAGAACTAAAAATGGCCCAGTTGAACTAAAAGTAACCGAAGATTCAGAACTCTTACTACCGGGTGAATCTCCTGAACAACTTCTAGAAATTGACCCAGAAGATTTCAAACGTGAATCCAAGGGGAAAATGGTTCGAATTGCTAGCCGAAATGGCAAAATTGATCACATCAAACCAGCTAATTAATTAGTTTTTCGTTACTGTATATATAACAGTAATTATTTTTAAAGCCTCTCGCAAAAGCGGGAGGCTTTTTTATTTTCATAAGTAATGTAATTACGATCGATTTTTCTAACTCAAAATAAAAAAACTAGTTTGAAGAATTGTTTTATAAATAAACGAACCGAACAAAAATCATCTTATTATAATAGCAATTAGACTGCTAACCCCCGGTACATAAAGATTATCATTTAAAGTAACCCCTCTCCAATTTACTGGAAAAAACTCTAATATCGAAATCGAAGCAGATATTAAAAAAACTTGTGTAACAGAGATTTCACTTCCCCAAAATTCAGTAAAGAATGGAAGTATAGGAAATAGAAAACCGGATGTTACTGCACAAAATAAAAAACAACCTACTCCACCTTCAACAGTTTTATTTCCAACTTTAATTCGCCCAAAAGCTTTTCCCACAATAGCCGCAACCGCATCGCCAATAATAAAAAGTGTTAAACAAATGAAGCAGGACACAGCAGAAACTTCATTGTAAATAGAAATCAGACTACAAATTACAGATCCACCCAATACATAGGTAGCACCAGTTAATTGATTTTCTTCCTCAGTTCGCATCATGGATCCAAATAGAATTATAAACCATGAGGCAAAAGATGATACTCTTAACCTGAGGTACTCAATAAGTAAGGAAATCAATAATAATACAAATATTAGACAACAAATATAAATTCGTTGAATATCCCAAATAATAGGGGCGTAGAAAATACTAACGGGAAGAAATACCGCCAATAAATGAAGTAATTTACGATTAATTTCCTCTTTAGATAATTCTCCAATCATCATTCAGGTTTTAATATCCCAAGTATTGCTCTCAACCTGAAACTCGAACTCAATTATCTTCAAAATCAAAGGTTACCTGATCCTTTGGGGGAACATCCAAACTTTTCCGCTCAGGTTTGGGTATTACTTTATCTTCGGAAGGTTTTTCCGCAGGTACTGTAGGCTCTATTACTTTTGCCTTTGGGGGAATGATTTCTTTTTTACTATCCACTTCCTTTTCCGGCGTGTCGATTGATTCACCATCTTCCAATTTTGGAGCATTAACCACGCGGTCAACCTTGTGAGCAGTAAGCGTGCTCCCTTTTACCGAACGTCCTTGAATTTCCAGCCAAGAGAAATCAAATTCGATTATTTTTTCACGAACCCGTTTTAACCCGGGGTCAATATGAACCAGGATACGACTATTTTTCTTTTCAGAATCATGAACTGAAAAATAAAATATTCTGCTTTTAGAGTGAACTTTAAAAAGAGGATATTCTTTATCACGAGTCACACCGCCAATTTTAAATTTCTTAGCATACAATCTTCCAGAACTCCCATCACGATAAACTAAGTTGTATACTTTTTGATCGTCTCTTCTAAAAACTGAAATCTTTAATGGGTTTTTGCCCACAAACATTTTGTCAGCAATTTTCATGACTTTCATAATTCCATCTTTGCCCATTACAATCACATCGTCCAAGTCTGAACATTTCTCAATCGCTTCGTCTTTTTTTAGTGCATATCCGGCGAAACCATCCTTACGGTTAATATACAATGTTTCACTGGCAACTACTACTTTTGAAGCCACAATTTTATCAAATGCAACTAATGCACCTTGATCATTAACACTCAATTCAGTCTTACGTTCACGCCCTTTACCATACTTCTTCATCAATTCCTTAAAGTAACGAATTGCGAATCTGGTAATTTGACTGAGATGTGCTTTTACTTCTTCAATCTCATCCTCAAAGCCCTTAATTAACTCATCAGCCCGAAAGGAATCAAATTTTGAAATTCTCTTAATCTTAATTTCAAGCAATCGTAAAATATCATCTTCAGTAATCGTACGATGAAACAATTTTAGATAAGGTTTAAGTCCTTTATCAACTGCAGCAATAACCCCTTCCCAAGTTTCTTCTTTTTCAATATCGCGATAAATCCTTTTCTCGATAAAGATTTTCTCAAGAGATGCAAAATGCCATTTCTCCTGCAATTCACTCAACTTGATCTCGAGTTCTTTTTGCAAAAGATCACGGGTCAAAAATGCAGCCGATTTTATTAAATCATTAACAGAAAGAAATTGAGGATGGTTATTCTGAATTACACATGCATTAGGTGCCAAGCTCACTTCGCAATCAGTAAATGCATACAACGCAGGCAAAATTTCATCGGCTGACACGGTCGATGGCAAGTGAATCATAATTTCAACAAACTCTGCTGTATTGTCTTCAATCTTGGAAATCTTAATTTTACTTTTATCGTTTGCTGAAAGTATTGAATCAATCAGACTGGTCGTAGTTGTACCAAATGGAATTTCTGTAATTTTAAGAAGATGTTTTTTAACTTTTTCCATCCGAGCACGCACTCGGACTCGTCCTCCACGAGCTCCCCCATTGTAATCCGTGCAATCTGCAATTCCGCCTTGATGGAAATCTGGAAGTAAATTAATTGGATTTTTACGCAGTGCATCAATTAATGCATCAATAATCTCATTAAAATTATGTGGCAGAATTTTGGTTGAAAGACCGACAGCGATTCCCTCTGCTCCTTGAGCAAGTAAAAGAGGAAATTTAACCGGAAATGTAACGGGTTCTTTATTCCGTCCATCATAAGATGAGGACCATGTGGTAACCTTAGGACTAAAAATCACCTCTAAAGCGAACGGCGTAAGCCTAGCCTCTATGTATCGTGGTGCTGCAGCGGAATCCCCTGTTAGTAAATTCCCCCAATTACCTTGCATATCAATTAATAGATCTTTCTGGCCAAGTTGAATCATCGCATCTCCAATGGAAGCATCTCCATGCGGATGGTACTTCATTGTATTCCCAATCACATTCGCCACTTTATTGTAACGGCCATCCTCTAATTCTCGCATTGAATGCAAAATTCTTCTCTGAACAGGCTTCAATCCATCATCTGCATGGGGAACAGCTCGTTCTAAAATCACATAAGAAGCATAATCCAAAAACCAGTCGCCATACATATCATCAACATATATTGCGTCATCGCCTTCTCTATCTGCTCCATCATCTGACAGCAGTGCTTCAGGATCAAACCGACGAACAGTGATTTGTTTCTCAGCAGAAGATCCATCCTCCGTGTGAGTTTCCTCTTCCTTATCTTGTTCCGAATCTTTGTTTTGGTCCGCCATACCTCAGCATTTTTCTTCTAAGCAGCCTCACTATCAGCTAAATCTTCAGAACTAGTGGAATCAACTTTCTTGCTACCTAATTTACCATCCTCGGAGTTTTTCTGTTCTTTTTCTACAATATCCAACTCGTAGCGAAGATTTCGGATAATATATTGTTGCCTCTCAGGAGTATTTTTCCCCATAAAGAACTTAAGCATTTCTTTGATTGATTCATGGGCATCAATCTTAACCGGATCCAAGCGAATATCATCCGCAATAAAATGTTTAAATTCATCAGGAGAAATTTCTCCCAAACCTTTAAATCTAGTTATCTCTGGATTTTTTCCCAATGTTTTTAGGGCCGCCTCTCGTTCGGCATCGTCGTAACAATATAGTGTGGATTTCTTGTTCCGGACACGAAATAAAGGTGTTTGCAGAACAAAGAGATGTCCCTGACGAATCAGCTCAGGAAAAAATTGTAAAAAGAAAGTAATCAATAATAAACGAATATGCATACCATCCACATCGGCATCCGTGGCGATAACTACTTGATTGTAGCATAAATCTTCGAGATCTTCTTCAATTCCCAGAGCCGCTTGAATTAAATTAAATTCTTCATTCTCGTACACAACTTTTCGAGTTAAACCGAATGAATTAAGAGGCTTACCCTTCAAGCTAAATACAGCCTGAAATTGAACATCCCTAGCCTTGGTAATTGATCCACTAGCTGAATCCCCTTCTGTTATGAATAAAGTACTTTTAAACCGATTTTTATCTTTGGTGTTTAAATGAACTCGACAATCCCGCAACTTTCGATTGTGGACTTTACTTTTCTTCGCTCGTTCACGTGCAATTTTCTGAATGCCCTTAAGCTCTTTTCTTTCCCTCTCGCTTCTCTGAATTTTGTTTTGAAGAGCCTCTGCCGTTTGCGGGTTTTTATGCAAAAAATTATCAAGTTTTTCTTTAAGAAAATTACCAATAAATGAACGAACAGTTTCACCTTCAGGGGCCATGGTAAGGGAGCCCAGTTTTGTTTTGGTTTGAGATTCAAAAACAGGTTCCTGTACTTTTACAGATATTGCCGCTACTAAACCACTACGAATATCGGGGGCATCAAAATTCTTTTTAGTAAATTCACGGATTGTTTTAACAACCCCTTCACGAAAGGCTGCCTGATGGGTTCCTCCCTGTGTGGTGTGTTGGCCGTTGACGAAAGAAAAATAATCTTCTCCGTACTGTTCAATATGAGTAAATGCTACCTCGATATCAGCTCCTTCTAAATGTATAAAAGGATAAAGCGGTTCTTCAGCAAGGTTTTCTTCAAGCAAGTCTTTTAAACCATTCTTGGATCGGAAACGCTTTCCATTGTAACATATAGTTAAGCCTTTATTGAGATATGAATAATAACGCATCATACGTTCCACAAATTCATTTCTGTAGCGAAATTTTTTAAACATCGCCACATCCGGGGTAAAAGTAATAAGCGTACCATTTTCCTCTTTGGTCGGCTTATTTTTTTTATCCATGACCTGTGGTTCTCCGCAGGAGTAATCAATCCTTCTTGTTTCTCCCTCACGAAAAGATTGAATATCAAACTTGGTGGACAAGGCATTTACCGCTTTGATTCCTACGCCGTTTAAACCCACCGATTTCTTAAAGGCTTCAGAATCATACTTTGCACCGGTATTAATTTTGGATGAACAATCTAATAATTTCTCCAAGGGAATACCTCGTCCATGATCTCGGACGGTTACATTTTGTCCATCGCATTCAATATCAATCTGTTTGCCAAAACCCATGACAAATTCATCGATACAATTATCTAAGACTTCTTTCAGAAGAACATAGATTCCATCGTCATCCGAAGAACCATCACCCAACTTACCAATATACATACCGGGTCTGAGTCTTATATGCTCTTTCCAATCGAGCGATTTTATACTGTCTGCTGTATAATTATGTTCCGCCATATTTCCCTTTGATCCGTACCACCTATCTATGTTATGGGAAGAAGATTAGCTTTTGTCCACAGGAAAAATGCAATCCATTCAAAATTCTTTCAAATACAATTTTCAAATTCATTCTCAAGGATGATATTTTATGATAAAAGATTATCAACTCGCATTTAATCAAATTAATGATCGTCGAATATGGAAACCCGTTCTTTGGTCAACCCTCCTGACATCGATTGTACTGTTTATATTTCTGTTTATAGGTTCCTCCACCGGCGATTGGATTTTTAATTATTTGGTCTCATATTTTAATTTTTTAGACGAGGAATCATGGCTCAGATCATTCATTAAAATTATCGTTGCAGTTTTTTTATTTATATTAGGTTTCTTTTTCTTCGGTTCTATTCAGGCTGGGTTTCTCGGTCTATTTATGGATGAAATGATCAACGCAATAAAAGAAAAACATTATCCACATATTGATCTCAAACCTGCGCCCAAAATACTTACATCAATCGTATTTTCAGTACGGCTTATTTTCTTAAGTTTAGCTATAAATTTAATAACTGCCCCTGTTTTCATAATAGGATGGTTTTTGCCACCACTAGGATTTGGTATGCAAATATTTATAAATGGATATTTATTGGGAAAAGAATACAGAACAACGGTTGATTATAGATTGCCGAATAAATTCAGTCAAAGAAACCAAACATTTATCCTCTATGGCAGCGTAGGTGCTGCTATATGGATCATACCAATCCTGAATTTGTTTGCCCCCGTATTAGTTTGTGCTTCTGTTTTCCATGCTCGAGTTAGAGCTCAAAATTCAAGATAAACTGGTTTAATTTCTACTCTTCTTGATAGAGCGGAGAAGCTTCGCATGGTGTAGACGAGCAACTTGCCACATGTATGTACCGCTATTTTTACCATACTCATTACTTACTGCTCTAGACAAATACTGGAGTGCTTCGTGAGGTGATTCCTCCGTCAACTCAAGGTATATGCCCACATACAAATTGGCATGAAAGAGAACGCGAGTTTCATATTTTTCAGGAAAAGTTTCATCCTTGATTTTTTGAAAAACCTCTCCGCTAGATAAAACACCAGCGAACATAGAATATAACCACGGGTAAGGTGGACGATCGCTTTTTTCGTAAGATAATAATCCCTTTCGGGCATGATCAAGTCCAGATTCTTTGTATTGGGACATAAATCTCCAAATACCGTTTTCTCGATCCACGCTATCATAGTTATGATAAATTTCGAATTGCCGAGCTGCTTTGTTAAAATCGGAAAGATAAAAGTATGCAATTCCGAGCCTCCAATGAGATTCATTCAACCGTGGGTTTAACTGAATCATCTTTTCGTAATCATCCCGAGAATCAGAAAATTTTCCCAGAAATAATCTCGCATCACCTCGTTTCGAGTAAAGCGAAATATCGTTTTGATTTTCCTTAATTCGAAGGCTTAAAACTCGTTCCTGTTCAGAAAACTTTTGATTTATTATTGATACATCATGATCGGCTAATGGAAATAAACTAGAAGCCTCCGTATAAAATGGAAGGATGGATAAAAAAAGATAAAAAAGAGAAGTTTTATTTAGGGAATTCACCTTTAAAACGAATCCCTTTCATAGTTCCATTCTCATCCCATTCTTCAATCAATCCAATCGCTTTTCCATCTACAATCTTGGTTCTAGATTTCATTTCGCCATTTTTATGAAAATCTACTGCCGCTCCATTGAAGGGAGATTCATCTTCAATCTTATACCACAATCCATCTTTTCGAAATTCAAGTTCTTTAGTTTGATCAGCCTGCGGAAGACTTTCTATTGAATCCTCTTCTTGCTCCGTATCACTTATGACCGGCGCAGTACACTGAGAAGGCAACCATACCACCGCAATACCTAGTAAGAGGAAAGTACCAATCCACCAATAAACAACCGAAGAAAATAATCTGGGACGAGGAATTTGTTCCGGGTCAGGCAAGTCGGGAAATTTTTGTTCGCTCATAATTTGGAAAGTAAAGCCAGGAACGGGTTAATGAAGCAAGGCATAAAGAAAAACATTCATTCCCAGTCTTGAATAGAATGCGTGGGCATAGTTACTAATCTCTTCGCCCGAATAATATTTAAATATTCTCCAACTTCCATTCGGTTCCTTTACCCATAAGGGTCGTTGACCCGACTCGGAGTAAATAATATCTTTTAATCCATCCTCTCTGGTAACCTCATAGGTACCTCCAGAAAAAGAAGCCAATTTTAAGTTTTGTTCAAAATTTTCAGCAGATTCCCGAATACGAAAAGAAATCGGAGGTATCCATGCACCAAATTCATCCCTACCCCACCCCATTGCACAAATTGGAGAAGCGACACAGGCAAGACGACCTTTTACTTTAATCCCAACAAAAGAATATGTGGCCTGAGGCCATTTTTCTCGTTCCACAAAATTTAAAACGGTCTCAGGAAGTCTTTTTTGGCTAGCCTGTATCTTCAAATCCTTATTCTTTGGCAACCCCCTAAAAAAAATTCGGAATAAATCATGGTCACGAGGAAGAGGAATAAATGTTTTCTCTGGAAGAACTTGGGCAAAAAGCTCTCTCACCTCAGGACGTTCCTCCCAGGCGGCGTAGCTATGTCCAAGATCTGAGCCAAGAAAAGATGCTTTAATGCCCGCGTCTAAGTATACGAACCCACCCAATTCCATATAGCGGCGAAGGGCTGCTCTCTCCTCGTCTGAAAACTCTAGATTCGGTTGCTCGTCACAATTTATGTATAAAATTGGATTTTCGTTTAAACGCTCATCCGTTAGAGTGTTTATATAAAGTGGGTCTGTATCGAAACGGGCATTGGTTTGCTCGTTCATCATCTTCAACAGACTGGGCAACGCGTCCGGATATCGCCTAATTCCATTTTCCTCCTTCAAGAGTTGCACCACGCGTACACTACCATCTCTAGCTTGGGTCACTCCATGGACAAACAAACTTGAAGAACTGATAAAGTTAAAAATTAAAAAGAAAAGAAATTTCATCATGGCAGAGAACCTAGTTTACTTAATTCAAAACGGGCTAAATTAGAAATTCGGCTCTGTGGGTGCTTTTTAACATACTCAAGTAATACGGGAATTCCGTTTTTTTTATCATCGAGAAGTCCGTCCATCGCAGCCCGCTGGATTACATAATCATCATCAAGTAATGATCGGCTCATCACTTTCACCCATCCAGGTACTCTACGGGCAGACATCGCCCGAATGGTGGTCGACCGAACAATCGTATCTTCGTCTATTAAAAGATCAAACCCAAGAGAATCGACTGCATTTTGCTTGGCACTTAACAAACACTGAGCGGCGAATATTCTAACATCAACAAACTTACTTTCAACTAACGAACTAAGTTCCTTTTCGGTCAAATTATTTGTCCGCCCTCTCAAAGAATTGAGCACATTTTGCCGGACTCCTTTATCTCGGTCTTTAATGGCGGGCAACCATAACGAACTTTTCTCCCACCCCGCACTTAAATTAATGTATCTTTGCCAGGCAACTGCTCTTATTTTTGAACTACTATGATCGGTCAAGGCTCGATAAACTCCAATGCCATCAACCCCCAATGCAGAAACTGCATATAAAATGGTGGTTACCTGAGTAGTCATTCCAGATGCTCCCAGAAGAAAACTTTTAATTTGCTCGACCACAGCCGAAGGAACACGCTCGCCAAAACGAGCTAATTCAACTGCCGCCATAGAAAGGACTTCTAGGTCCGAGTCTTTGGTCATATTACGTAAGATAGAGCGATAGCCTGGGTGGTATCGATTAGAATCACGAGCAACAGAAACGACCTTTAGTCGAATACCACGATCTTTATGATTTGATAATTGCTTTACTTGGTTCACAATTTTTGAGTGAGAGGCATTCGTGGAGATTCGAGTCAATGCGGTGAGTAAAACTCCCAGATCGGAATCTGACAAAAGTCTTTCCAATGTTTCAACTGGAATTTTTACATTTAAGTAAATATGATACTTCAAAACATTCTGCCGAACAATGGCATCCTCATCCAAAAATGCTTTCAATGTCATACCAAGCAAATCTGGCCTCATTGTAGAGGGAACCGCACGGTATACTTTTCTTCCATTAATCTCAACAATTTCCATACCGCTTCTCATCATGCCCGACACCAACCTTGGAATCATAGTGGAGACTTCTCTTCGAACTTCTACATCAGAGTCTCCAAGCTTTGAATAAATCTTTTCAACCAAAGATCTATTATAGACCATAAAACCATTTGATGCATGCTCCGCCAGCGAGACAATTGCTGCTCTACGAACCAGAGGGCTTTGATCATCTAGAGCACCGACCAACAAAATCGATGTTCTGGAGTTTCTATATTTACCAAGAAGTTTTGCAGCACCGACTCGTCTGCCAATCTCATTATTTCTTAAATCCTCACCCGCTCGCTCGATAGTTTCTGCCTCACTTGATCGTTGGGTAACTAAATTTGCCGGTGGTTGGGTTGAATTCTCTTCGCCAATAATTGAAAGGCTTTTGT
Organism: Opitutia bacterium; assembly: GCA_018645475.1. Lineage (GTDB taxonomy): Bacteria > Verrucomicrobiota > Verrucomicrobiia > Opitutales > Seribacteraceae > Seribacter. Next base: position 13,184 of record JABGWU010000253.1, on the reverse strand, counting down.
TTCCCTCCCCATTAACCGTGATTAGGTGCTGAGCGTCTACACACAAAACTATGGTTAAACTCAACAAGCAAATCTGAGTCGCAAGTAAATTCATCGTAAACCTGTCTGCCTCCTCATAACCCACTCAATACCTGCCACCAGAAAAAGTACGATAAAAAACACCCAAGCATTTGCGAGGCTGTGGCGTTTACGAACCGATGGTAAATCCTCGGCAAAAGTCGGATCCCAACTATTCTCTAATTCGGAAACTGAAAGGTATTGGCCACCGGTTAATTTGGCGAGCATTTGTAAATCAAGACGGGCAAAAGAAACATCTATTGCCTCTTCCCCTGCTTCCGAAACTCGTAGAAAATTTTCTCGTTCTAAAGTTTCTCCGTCCGGGAATTTCAAGGTATACTTTACTTCATAAGCTCCAGCTAAACCTGGACGAAAGTTACCCGCATATCGACCCGCTAATGACCCCTCTGGGTATAACTGTATGACTTGCTGAAAATCATCTGGACCTGAAACTTGAGCCTCTACCATGGCATTCATGGAAGGTTCAAAATCAGCGCCAAGAGCATCCACACGTAAAGGAGCATCCATACCTCGAAGAAATGGACTTTGAGAATCTTCCGTTTTCAAACGATCTTCTCCCCCAGTACCAAGCCATTGTACCAAAGCCTGCCAAAAATGCCTAAATTCCTTGGCACCATCTTCATTATTCATTGATCGCCGCCAATCATTCGGAGAACCCCAGTATCCGACCTTTCCTGAACCATATGCCTGAACACTCAAAACCGCTTTTCCATTAGCACGAGAAAGAACAACACCTCTGGCTGCAGCGTTTTGTTCTTTAACAAAAAAACCAGGGAGTTTTTTAGGCAAAAAAGGTTTCATTTTGTCAACTTCGTCAACCGGACCAAATAATGGTTCTTCTAAAGTTAAAAGTGACAGATTTTCTTTTGCGAGCACTCGCTCAACTTCCTTCACGGGTACGAGACCTCCGAGGTTTTTGCGGGCATACTCAAGTTCACCAAAAAGAAGCAAGCCGCCACCTTTCTTTTGAACATAATCCTTTAGGGAAGCTATCATTGTTGTGTTTAAATCGAAGAGGACATTTGTATCCAGGAGAATAGCATCATAATCCATCCAAAACTTGGGATCAGTTGGGTATTCTGGTCTCATTTCCTCACCTAACGCATGAAAAGCTTTTTCACTCATTCGAACGAGTGCACGAAAATCAAAACGTTCTTCATTTACCAGAACTCTTTTGATAAAAGGGAAAAGGGGATGCATTTGATTAGATATATAAAGAGTCGTAAATTGATCCGGTGCTTTCACAACGACGAGAAGTGAGTCGGAATTATTCGAGGGATCCGCATCACCACGTGGAGCAGTGGTCATTATGCGGTATCTTTGAGGACCCGCAGTTTTGGGTACTATGGGAGAAAAACTGATCTTTCTTTTTTCACCAGCAGCAAGTGAAATTGATATTTCTTCCAAAGTATTTTCACCGAGCAGAAGACTGAGTTTTGTCTTAATAATATCCTCAAATTCATTTTCAACTTCTGCGGTTAGAAGGAGTTCCTCTTTAGCTACAGCATTGGGCTTTCGGTCTAAAAAGCTAACCGACAAATCACCCACAGGTTGCTCTCGCCCCACCCCTACAACATTAACGGGTATTCCGCCTGCACGGAATTCCTTTGCAACTTCTAAAACAGACGGACCCAAATTATTTCTTCCATCAGAAAAAACAACCACTGCACCAAGGGATTTATTTTCTTTTTCATTTCGTAAACTCTTGGATAAGGCATCCCCAATCGCAGTCTTTTTACCAAGCTCAGTCGAATCCCATGAATTCCTAGATAAACGCTGAACCGTATTGGAAAAGCCCAAGCTCTCAACCTTTCCATATTTATCCCGCATTTGACTAATCCATGAGTCCGACTTGTCCGAATCAAAAAATGGACGAACCAATCCAATTCGACGCTCTTTTTGATCGCCGTCTCGTGTGTTCATACTTCCTGATAAATCAGTAAATGTGAGCAATTTAAATTCTTTTGGATTTGGTTCATCAGAAGTTACAAATGGTCTAGCTAATAGAAATAAAAACAACGTTCCTGAGATAAGTCTAAGAATAATCAATTTCCACCCCAACCGAGCAGGTGACGAAGATAATATTGCCCGAGCATGAAAGAAAAGAAGTAAGCAAAAGATACCTACAATAAGGGCAAACCAATAGGGAGAAAAAGGCCAATCCCAACCCATAATTATTCCCCCTCCGCTATTCTGCGAAAGTATTCCTCCACCTGTTTTTTGTAGCGACCAGGAGCCGCTGTGGTTTCTTGATTTTTACGCAATCGATTCTCCACCGCCTGTTTCCAAAAGAATTGTTGAACCAACTCAAGAGCATCTGCTACCGCGGCCGAGGCCATGGACGATGATTGTGATGGATTTTCACTAATAGCAACTTGATCAAAAAACTGGGTTAAATTTTGCAACCTTTTATCTTGGTCGGCGTTAGGAAGAGAACCAATGGCCTTGGCTATTTCTTCAGACTTTTCTTTTAACTCTTCACCACTCATCCCAGGAATTTCATCTTGTGCCTCCTGAAGTTTCTCAACAAGTTCTCGAAGGGCACCATTTCCAAGATTCCTTAGTTTATCAGCCACGCCCTGTAAATCATCACTTAATTCCTCAAGATTTTGAGCTACATTATCCTCTTCCTTCTTCGCTTGGGGAAAAGCTTCATAAAGAAGTGAATTCGCGGCACGCTTCCCCGAACGCTCCAATCCCTGTTCTCTGGAATCTCGTGCACCTCGCAATAAATCCTCGGTTGCATTTTCGTTAAAATTCCCCATTGATCGAGCAGTTTGATCTATTTTCCCCAGAAGTTCCTGAGCGAGATCATTCAACTCCTCCTGCTGATCCTTTAAATTTTCTCCATCCCCGTTTTTTGCTTTTTCCGTATCATCACCTAAATCTCTTTGCTGTTGAGCCAACCCAGAAGCTTCCTGTTGCAACTGATCAACCATGCCGGCTGCTAATGCAGCCATTGCTGATTCAACCTCAGAAATGGCATTACCTAAAGCTTCCGAAGCCAAGTCCCCATGGGGTTGAGCATCCCGAGGGGAATCTCTGCGCAATTCACCCGCTGCGTCCTTCATTTCTCCACCTGCCTGATCGAGGTTCCCCACTTTTCCCAAGCTACCTGTTTCTTCATACCATTCATCTCGTAACCCCTCTAAATCTCTTCGTAACCCTTCCTGCTTTTGGGCAATTTCTAAATTCGGTTCACCTGTCTTACCAGCACCAGCAGAACGACCTATGTCTTTATTCAGTTCGTTTTGTCTTTCCTTAAACTCCTTAAGTTGTTCCAAGTCTTTAGCTAAATCGTTTAACTCTTCAGCTGGATCTTTAGAATCTTTTTCATCGCCCGGATCAGACTTTTCTGCGGTTTCTTTACTTTCTTTAGGCTTACCTTTTCCCTTCGCTTTTTGCTTCTGCATTTTTTGCATCAATGCATAAAGTTGAACTAATTTACGAAGTGTCTTTTCGGATGGTTCAAGAGATTCATCAAGCATTTGATCCCCGGCATAAATTTCCGTTTGCTCAATATGATAAGTGGCCTCATTCAATAACTCCCCCAAATCAATTCCATCCACAATCGGAAATTGACCTTCAAATTCATCAAACACTTTAGTCATTTCGTTTTTCAATCCAAGTGCATCCATGGCAATAGCCAATCCGAGTTTTTCTTTTTTCAACGAATCCTCCAGTAATGCATCATAAGTGGATCGAATAATCTTTTTCGTTTTATTAATAAAATCTCGAACTGGTATTTCTTTTTGTTCACCGTCCATCTCCGCATCGGATTCGGTCGAGTTTCCTTCCGGTGGCAAAATTTCAATAAAATAGATTTCGGAACGAGCGATTTGCCCTTCAGGTTCCTTGTTGTCCATAGCTAATGCCATGTAAGTAATTACATCCCCAATGGCCAATGCACGCTCACTTAGGTCTAAAACATAGGAAATCGTTTTTTCTTTTTCTACTGGATCAACAAATATAGTCTCTTCTTCTTTGTCACCCGCATGGGATATGTTAACACGAACATCCGCAATTCCATGATCATCTGAAGAAAAAACTTCGATAAGAAGGCTCGCGTCGGAGGCAAGTTGTAAATCTTTTGCCGGCTCAGTTATCTCAACAATAGGAGGTTCGTCAGGAATAGGGGCAAAAGTAAATTCATCATACTCCACTGATTCTCTTTCAGGAACATCCAAATCGTTCAGATAAACTACGCCCTTCCATTCAACTTCTAAAATACGATTTGTACGAAAAGTATTTTCATTCACTCGCTCAAGTGGAATTTTGTTTCCTTCAGATAAAATGAACGCACCAACATTTACAGGTTTTTTATCAACGGTTAATTCTAAATCAATGCGACTTCCTTCGGGGGCACGGACATAACCAAAATTTTGATGACTGATATTATCCATCTGTAGATAGGCAGGCGGTCTAATTTCCCATTTTACTTCGGTAACCGAAGGAGGATCATATGCCTGCAATATTTGCCACTCACTCTCCAATGAAGGAGTGACTACTCTGTAATTAAAATCTTCCTGAAGCGAAGGAACCACAAACTCAAAACGACCCATAATTGGAGTCGAAAGCATCTCCAATCGTTGAACTTCTCCATTTTCCTTAAATTCAATCGAGGCAATCTTTTCTCCGCGATGACCTCGGGTTACATCTGCAAATACGGATATGTCAGTTCCTCTGCTAAATTCGGAACTTGGAGCATATTCCTCCTTATGCGAAGCCCCAGTCTTCGTGGTAAAAAGAAAAAGTCCAGGTTCCCCTGAAAATGAATCCATTGTTTTTATCAAGGGACTTTGATTCATGCTGAATGCAGAGAGCGTAAAACCAAATACAAGACCAGCGGCCAGAAATCCCCAAAATCGGGGTTTAGGGCGAGTACCATTACTCCATGCGATCTCTTGAGCCATACTTTCTGTCTTACGCAAAACTCGTTTTTCCATAAACGAAAGGGGACGTATTTTCGAGGCTTCCTCTAATTCAACCGCACAGTTAAGGATATCTAATAAATCCGGATTTGCCTCCTCAATTTGGCTGGCCAAATTTTTAATGGAAGGCTTTTTCAAAAAAGAACGAATAAGTAATAATACAAAGACCCCCACCGAGAGCATGCTTGCCGATAAAACCCATATGATTGCGACAGACTCCATCATCGGCCACACGGAATCATAAAAATCCAAGCAGTAGAGCAATACAGGCCAGCTCAAAAATCCGACAATGAGAGCAAATAAAGATCGACTAAAAATAAAAAATCGGCCTTCCCGCTTTATAAATTCTATAAAATTAGGCATGGATCGGATCAGTTTGAGGTGAAGGGGTAGAATTTGGACGTGACCAGATCATCTCAATAGTCAAAAGAATTGCTGCTGCGATGGCAAACCACATCCATAAAGGGTTATTCTCTTCCTCTGATTTAGATTGATCCTGCGGGTGAACTTTTGAACCGGTAATATCTCCACCAAAACTCTCTGAAATTTCATTTAAAGAAAGAGTGGCCGGCGTACACTCCGCGGGGGATAAAACTACCTCAATCCATTGATTTTCATAACGATAAGCTCCAGGCTCAACAGCCCGAAAATGTCCCTGATTCCCAACTAAATCTTCTCCAGGTTCCAAAATGGGCCATGCTCGTGAAGTTTGCTGACTCTCTTTGCCTTGAGTTAATTCCATAAGTAAAGGAAGGAAAGAATTTCTCAGTGGTAAATCTGTCCATCCAGTATTCATCCGAAAGGGAAGAAAAACAAACTTACCCCCTTCATCAAAATTTTTAACCAAAACTAATGGTCGACCTTCTCGATCGCGAAGTGGAACTTCAGTATTTCCCGTATCAGCACCTGCCTTTAAAATTCCAAATTTATGAATGGCAGATAAATAAAGATCTCGTGCAGATTTACCCGCAAAAACATCAGCCAGTTTTGAATCCTCAGGTAAAGCTCCGATACGAAATGGATTCCTTGTACGAGCCGCTCCTCCTGCTACCCTGACAAAATTGTATTCAAGCAAATCATTTGATTTAAGTACGGATACAGAAGATGAGAAAGGTTCGCCAGGAGTGGTCAGTACAACTCCTCCCTTGTTTAGAAAATCTTTGAGTGGTTTACCCAGTTGCTCTTCTTCAAACCATCTGCCGACTGCTAAAACCATTAAAATTTCCACATTCAACTGATCATCCCCCAAACGTAATCCATCCGCTTGGTCTTGATCCAATTCCCAACGATTCCACCCATTATCTCCAGCACTAGCAACTGCAGTCTTTAAGAACGATTTTTCTTCATCCGTTTCATCGTCCTCGAGCTCAGGCATCCAAAATCCAAACCTTCTTGCCGGAGGGGCTTTCAACCAAACTACACGTTCATTATCAAGCCCAAATTCATCCGATTGTGCCAGACGAAGGACGGCCTCCGAAAAATCACCCTCCTTTAAAACAAATTGTACTTGAGCTGAACCAAGGGGAGATATTGAAACAGATTCACTTGCTTTAACTTTTTCACCTGCAATTAATTCAACATCGATTGTCTTATTTACATCATCCCAATTTCGGACGACCGACCATATTCTAATTTTGTCCGGACCGGCTGGAACTGCTCGGGCTTCCATAATACTAATATTATTAGCCCGTCTACCTTCCATTGCATTTGTCTGCCCCACCTTTACTAATTCGTAGGAAATTCCTAATTCATCTAAGTTTGTGTAAGCAGTCTGCCAATCAGATTGTTGAAAATCACTCAATATAATGAGCTTTCGAGAAGTCGCATTTTCAGTAAACATACTTGATACACGGTCGAGCATCACTTGAGCATTTCCTCTTGTCCAATCATGGGTAAGGTTTTCTATTTTTGAACTTAAATTTTCCTGTCCAATATCTATTTTCTCCAAAGTTGAATGACCAAATGTAACCAGTCCAACTTTACCCTTTTCTTCCTTAATTATAGCTAGAGCCTTTTCCTTGGCCTCTTCCAACCCATTCCAACCCGCCATACTGGGGGACAAATCAATCGCTAAAAAAACCTCATCTCTTTGATTTTCCACGATGGGTAATGTCTCAGATTTCCAATATGGGTCGGCCAATAAAGCGGATATTATTAAAAACAATAGGATTCTAAGAAGTAAAAGAGGAATATCTGATGGTCTACGCTTCCCGGTTCGTGGAATCTGAGATGGACGAATAAAACGAAGGGAAGGAAAATAAAATTTTTCAGTTACACGCCGGTACGCCATGTGTGCGAGCAAGGGCAATCCAATTGCAAGCGAAGTCCATAGGGCGGCGGGTTGAGCGAACTCGATCATTTCCTGTTTCTCATACCCAAGAAGCGTCGCAAAGCGTAACCCAAGTCTTGATTCGTGATTAAAGTTTCAAGTTCAGCAGATACAGCCGATAATTTTTCATCTAAATCTTCTACAAATCCGGCCATCTCATTCTTGTATTTCTCACGAATTGCGGGGGGAGATGTGGAAACTTCACGATTCCCCTCTAACTCAGCAAAACGGAGGGCATCAGCTTCAGGCAGATCAATTTCATCCGGGTCGAGAACTTGTAAACACAGAGTCTCGTATCTAGAGGAAAGGGAAAACCTCAACTTTTCCGCCAAGCTGTCTTCCGCTTCAAGAAAATCAGAAAGGAAAACAACCATCGCCCTACCCGGTAATCCACTGACCATTCGATCCCAGCCAAAATCATGGGCATTTACACCCTGAGCTTCCAATCCATGAAGTGCCGAATAAATCCGATTCAATTGACCGCTGCCAGCCCTTGGTCTGATCCATTCCTTTACTTCGTCCGAGTAAGCGAATAATCCCAATCGGTCACCCTGCCGATGAGCAAGGTAAGAAAAACAGGCTGCCAACATCGAAGCATATCGCAACTTTGAACAAGACGCCCTCTTCCCCTCATACCCCATAGATGCACTAACATCCATAACAAGGCATACTGTAAAATTGGTACTCTCCTGAAATGTTTTGGATACAAGTTCATCACGCTTTGCAAAAACTTTCCAATCAACCAGTTTTAAATCTTCACCTCGGGTATATGGACGATATTGATAAAACTCACTCCCCCTACCCTGCCTTAGACTTCGATGAATCCCCGGCATTGCCCCGTCCACCACAACTCGGGCAAGTAAGGAGTAATCCTCTATCCGATGAAGATGAGCGGGATCAAGCAGATTTTGATCAACGGAGGCAGCCACACTTATAGCACAAGTTTAAAAAACACCTGAACGATTACTGAGATACTTTTTCTAAAAGATGCTCGATAATATCATCCGAGTCTAATCCCTCAGATTCAGCAAAAAAGCTGGGAAGTACACGGTGTCGTAATCCAGACTTCGCCATTACCTTCACATCCTCGCATGAAACATTGGGGCGACCAGAAAGTAACGCTCTGGCTTTACCAGCTAAAATCAAAGCCTGGGCTCCACGGGAACCCGCACCCCATTTCACACGCTTACTGGTCCATTCGTCACAATGATCGGATTGTGGCCGCGATGCTGAAGCTAATCGCACTGCATAACTGACAACATTCTCGGGTGCCGGAACTTCCCTAGTCAAATTTTGCAGAGCAATGATATCTGCGGCCGCAAGAATTGCCTGTGGTTCCTCTCGGTCCAAGCCAGTGGTCTCCCCCACCATTTGAATTTCATCTTCAATCGGTAGATAGTGAATAACAGGATTAAGTAAAAAACGATCTAACTGTGCTTCAGGAAGTGGGTAAGTACCCTCCAGTTCAATTGGATTTTGGGTGGCAAGAACAAGAAAAGGAGCATCCAATGGACGGGTTTCTCCGGAAACAGTAACCTGTCTTTCCTCCATCGCCTCCAAAAGAGCAGCCTGCGTTTTGGGAGGCGTTCGGTTAATCTCATCAGCTAGAACGATATTTGTGAAAATGGGACCGGGAGAGAAACGAAAATTTCTTTTGCCTGTAGATGGGTCTTCATCTACCACTTCTGTTCCCACTACATCTGCCGGCATTAAGTCGGGAGTGAACTGAACCCTTTTAAAGCCTAAACTCAAACACTTGGACAATGTTTTAACAAGAAGGGTTTTCCCCAGACCGGGAATCCCGGTGAGCAAACAATGCCCCTGTGCAAGCAAGGTAACAAGCAACTGCTCAATAACATCATCTTGCCCGACAATTCCCTTACGAATTTCCTTAAGCAATTGAGTACGGGTTTCGGGTAAACTCTCAAGAATTGATTCAGAATTTTCCTGTTTAGTCATAATGTTTATATTTTATATTTAAGATAAAAGAGGGCAAACTATTGTTGCGCCACAAATTACATATTCGGACAAATCAAAAATGATATAAATCAAGAGCTTTTTGTTTGACCAGTCAATCCGAGCAATCGATTCCACTCCACTAAAAACTTTTCTAAATGAACCCGCCCGGCTTGGATTTCATCGTCTAAAAGTTTCCTAACTAATTCCTGCTCTAGAATATATTGTTCAGTTGATAAAAGTCCTGAAAAATGAGCCACTCGTGCCCAAAGTAAGTGAGTGGTAAAAGCATCAAATTCATTGTACGCGACAATTTCATTAAGCTTTCCTTCCGCCCACATGTGAGCCACAGAATCTCCACTTACATCAATTTTCCCCGGAATTCCACTAAGAGTCGCAGCTTGATGAAGAGAAGGACGATCCCGATATTGCCCCAGTGCATCTGCGAGATCAACATTGTATTCAGAATTCCTGGCATCAAAGTAATCGACCCCGAGCCAAGGTTTATCCGGCCGGTCAGAAAAACCAAAACCCGGCAGACCATTAATAATAGCTCTTTGCACAATAATAGGAACATCTGCCTGAGCGGAATTATACCCAACAAGTTGTGGTTTCTTTCGCCCCACAGACTTAAGGAAAGTAACCAGTAATGCTTTTTCATCACACTTCGTAGGATCAGCAGGATCAGTTGGCAGAGAAACTAATTTCAATTCAGCTCCTCCCCCCGATGTCTTCTCTCGCAGAATACCAGCCAATGAGACAATGCGACAAAGAATTGTTTTAAGGTAGGGTTGAAAGTCCTCAGGATCACCCTCTTTTCGAGCCGATGCCCACAAAGCTTCAAAAGATTTTTGGGCATCAGGCCCGGCTTCAAGAACTGGATCAGCTTGGTGTAAAATTTCAGCTGACTTTGGATCTGGTATCCATTCAACATCAAATGAAAAAACTGAATCTGCGAGTAATTTTAGCATGATATTTCCTTCTGTAATTTAAGCAGATAAAACATCGGCAAAAAATTTCTCTGCTTTTTCATAACCATCAGGAATGGTTAAAATTTCAGCCTTTCCTTCATCAACAAGAATCGTGTGCTCGAAATGTGCGGATGGTAGACCATCAACCGCGAGTGCAGTCCAACCATCCTGTGCCATTCGGATCTGTGGGCTTTTAATGTTAACCATTGGTTCGATACAAATTGCCATTCCTTTTCGAAATTTCATCCCCGTTCCACTCTTTCCAAAATTTGGAATTTGAGGGTCCTCATGAAGAGACCGACCAACACCATGACCAACAAAGTTAGTAATAACCGCAAAACCGGCAGCTTCAACATGAGTTTGAACGGCATGGGATACATCTCCTACCCTGTTTTTAGCAATTGCCTTCTCGATTCCCAAAAAAAGGGATTCTTCTGTTACCCTGAGAAGACTTTCAATTTCTGGTGAAACTTTCCCAACGGGAATTGTCCTGCAATTATCACCAATAAATCCGTTTTCACGGATACAAACATCCACCGAAATAACATCACCTTCCTTTAAAATTCTCTCTTTTACCCCAATCCCATGAACCACCTCGTCGTTCACAGACAAGCATGTGTAAGAAGGAAAAACCCGATGCCCGGAACGATAGCCTTTGCATGCACTTTTAATTCCCATTGTGGACATTAATTCTCCGCCTGTCTCATCCAATTCCCATGTACTCATGCCGGGCTTAACCATTCCACAAAGACGATCCAAGACGGTGGCAGCTGAACGACTTGCTCGGCGCATTTTTTCTTTATCCTTAAAATTTTTACAAATCACTCTAGTTTCTTCGTATGAATTTGGCACACATTCAACCACAAAAGAGTAAAGTTTATGAACTCTTTTGCTTTTTCCATTCTTTCAACGGAGATAAAAAACAGGCACCGACCCCCAATTGCAAAAAATGATAAAGTATGAGGGGACAGGCAATCAAAGAACTTTCATTCAAATCATTTGATATTAATAATGAGAGTAAAGGGATTCCCATAGCCAAGGATTTTTGGCTTACACAAAAAAATTCAGCAATTCTCAATTGGGAATTTTTACAACCAAATCCTGTTCCCCACCAGCTCATTATTAAATGGCAAATTAGAAATCCTAGCAGAAATGGAAATAAATCGAATAAATGAACGATCAATTCATCTCGACCTATATTTAACACTGCTTTGGACAGGGCAAAATAAACCAAAACTAAAATACCCAAAAAAGTTACTTTTTTTAAATGTTCATTAATTATTTTGGTTTTCTGAGGAAAGAAATTGATCTTCACAAACCACCCCAAAAAACAGGGTAGCAAAATAAGCATGAAAATTTTGGGCAACACTTCTTTTCCCATTTCAATTATTCGAACCAATAATTCCCCTTCCAATCCATAACCAAGAAATGACCATGCAAAAGGCACCCATAAAATAGCCAAAAGATTCGAAAGTGTTGCGTGACCTAAAGCCACATCTGAATCTCCACCAACCAATGAAGTAAATACAACACAGCTTGTAATTGTGGTCGGTAAAATAGATAAAAAAAGAAATCCAGTCATCCAATGAGTAGGTATGAGGTTATATTCCCCGCCAAACAGAACTAGAATCAAAGGTCCAAAAAAGATTAAACCATGAACCTTCATCAAAGTTCGATAATCAGAAAAGATCATTTTTAATCTGCGAATCTGTAAACTCCAACCCTGTATACAAAAAATAAAGACGATAACTCCTTCGGAAAATAGATTCGAAAAGGATGAATTTCCTTCGTCATTCATAAACGGCACAAACCAAGCGAAGCCAAAGGCTATTAATAACCCCAGCAATAATCCTGATCCATTTGGAAAAACTCGCATGATACTTTGAATTGATTTATGAGTAAATTTTCTCACATTTCTTACCTTTCACCAACTGCTAAAGTATTTCCATAAGATTTACATGCCAAACTCGATTAAAGTACTCACCGTGGATGCCGCGGGCACGCTCATACAACCGTGGCCATCAGTTGGAGCGGTCTATGGAAAAACTGCCAGAGAATTTGGGATAGAAATTAAAGATGAAGATGTAAACGAACGATTTCATTTAGTCTTTGGCCAGGCCCAAACGAACAAAAAGATTACAATGAGGAAAGAAAAAGACTTTTGGAGAGAAGTGGTGACCACTATTTTTCAACCTTTTGCCAAAGGACAAAAAATCGATCCAATTTTTGAAATTCTATGGGATTTGTTTGCTGAGGGTAAACACTGGCGTATTGCAAAGTCAGCTGAAATCACCTTACAAAAAATCAAGGATCGGGGATATCGCTTAGCCGTCTTGTCCAATAATGATTCCCGTTTACGCTCAGTTCTAAATGATCACAACATTACTCCTCTTTTTGAAGAATTATTTATTTCTTCTGAACTAGGAGTAGAAAAACCAGATCCAAATATTTTTCGGGCCGTTGAAAAAAAAATGAATGAAGTTCCATCATCTTTTTTGCACTTGGGAGACAGTCATTCCCGAGATTTTGAAGGTGCACGAGCAGCTGGTTGGTCGGCCCTTCTTTATGGTAAACCAATTATTGAGACATCTCAGATTTCCTCATTCCCGGAATTGCTTGATCATTTACCATGATTGTTATCGATAAAGTACTTCCCCTTCCCAACCTTACTGCATTAAAGATTTCGCAAATTGCCATTAAAGCAAACCCTCAGGGCGGTTTCTTTGCCTTCCTTGATTTTACAGAAAGCCACCCCCTTGACCACAAAAAGGTTAAGAGAGGAATTGCTAAATTAACTGAAGATTATCAAAAAACAAACCTCAGTTTTTCTGGTTGGGTTGGTTTTTTTGGATATGAATTCGTTGCATCTCATCTTGGACTGAACCTTCAAGCAAAGAGAGATTTAAATATTCCTGATGG
>JABGWU010000252.1 GCA_018645475.1 Opitutia bacterium | reverse complement strand
GGAAGGTCCTGCGGCATTACCTTGGGGTGACCTTGGAGTTGATATTGTTATAGAATCAACGGGTCTTTTTGTCAGCAAAGAGGCTGCAGAAGGCCATCTCGAAGCTGGAGCAAAGAAAGTTATTATTTCTGCCCCGGCGAAAGGTGATGTGAGAACCATTGTATTGGGTGTGAATGACGAAGAACTTCTGGCCGATGATCACATCGTATCCAATGCCTCATGCACAACAAATTGTTTGGCACCTATGGTGAAAGTTGTTCTTGAAAATTTTGGCATCGTTGAAGGTTTGATGACAACTGTCCATAGCTATACGGCCACTCAAAAACCTGTTGATGGTCCATCTATGAAAGACTGGAAGGGCGGTCGAGGCGCTGCTATTAATATTATTCCCTCAACGACCGGTGCTGCAAAAGCGGTTGGACTAGTTCTTCCTGAAGTACAGGGTAAACTAACTGGAATGGCATTTCGTGTGCCAACACCTACAGTTTCTGCCGTTGATTTAACGGTAAAGACAGAGAAATCGACTTCTTATGAGGAAATTTGTGCGAAGATGAAAGAGGCTTCGGAGGGATCTCTTGCCGGAATTCTTGAATACACGGGTGATGAAGTTGTATCCTCTGACTTTATCCATTGTCCGGCTTCATCTATTTTTGATGCAGGTTCTGGAATGGGATTAAGTGATACCTTTTTCAAGCTCGTATCTTGGTATGATAATGAGTGGGGATACAGTAACCGCTGTGTAGACTTGCTGAAAAAAGTTGCTCATTTTGTTTAAAGCCAATTGTAGTTTATCATATCAATATATGACCGGATTCTCGGTGCCAATTTTTCAATCATCAAACTTTTAGTATGAGCACAGTCAAAACGATTGACGATGTAAACTTAGAGGGGAAACGTGTTTTTGTAAGGGTAGACTTTAATGTCCCTTTGGATGCGGATGGAAGCGTTACGGATGACACTCGTATTAATGCTGCCATACCTACAATAAAAAAGCTTCATCAACAAGGTGCTAAAATTATTCTAGCCAGTCACTTGGGCAGACCAAAGGGTGAGCGGGTTGATTCGATGAGCCTGAGCCCGGTGTTGCCCATTTTGTCCGAAAAGCTGTCGTTACCGGTTTTGTTTTTAAATGACTGTGTGGGTGAAGAAGTCGAAGAGGCTTTGAAGGGGTTAGAGAATGGCCAGATTGCATTGCTTGAAAATCTTAGATTCCATAAAGGGGAGACAGAGAACGATTCATCTTTCGCAAAAAGCTTAGCATCCCTCGCAGATGTTTTTGTTAATGATGCTTTCGGGACAGCTCATCGGGGCCATGCCTCTACCTACGGTGTTGCGGAGCTTCTTCCTACGCGAGTTTCAGGTTACTTAATTGCAAAAGAGCTTGAGTTTTTAGGTCAAAAAACATCATCCCCTGATCGTCCATTCACTGTGATATTGGGAGGGGCTAAGGTCAGTGATAAGATTATGGTTATTGATTCACTCCTTGATAAGGCAGATGTGATTATCATAGGAGGTGCGATGGCTTACACATTTGCATTAGCCAATGGCAAAAAAGTAGGAGATAGTCTTAGCGAACCTAATAAAGTTGAATTAGCGAAAGCTGCATTGCAGAAGGCTAAAGAGAAAGGTGTGCGTTTTCTACTTCCAGTTGATACATTATGTACGAATGCATTGGATTTTGGTGCAAAAACTTTAGGGGAAACCAAGGTTGTTGATGGAGATATTGAAGATGGTTGGGAAGGTGTCGATATTGGACCCAGGACGACTGCACTCTATGCCGAAGAAGTTACCAAGGCACAAACCGTTTTGTGGAATGGTCCTATGGGGGTATTTGAAATTCCTGATTCTAGCAAAGGAACTTTTGCTATTGCCAAAGCAGTTGCTGACGGAGAAGGAATTTCAATTATTGGTGGAGGTGACTCGGTCAAGGCCATCAATCAAAGTGGATATTCCAATGAGGTTACATTTATGAGCACAGGTGGGGGAGCGTCCTTGGAGTTTTTAGAGGGGAAAGATTTACCTGGGGTTTCTATCTTGGACCGGAAATAGTTTTTTAATCATTTAAATAAATTTTTTATGTCTCGAAAATACTTAATAGCAGGTAACTGGAAAATGAACAAAACTGCATCTGATGCAGTTGATTTAATCGGGGAAATCAATTCCTTAGTTGGAGATGAAACATCAGTTCAAGTTTGTATTTGTCCTCCCTTTACATCTTTATCGAAAGCTTCTGAATCTGTAGAACGATCTCAATTACTACTTGGTGCACAAGATGTAAATGCGGCTTCATCTGGAGCATATACTGGGGAAATTTCAGCTGAAATGCTCAGGGAACTCTATGTTAGTTTCGTAATCTTAGGTCATAGTGAAAGAAGACAATATTACGGTGAAACAAATCAGACTGTTAACAAAAAAATTCTAACTGCTATTGAGAATAATTTAAAACCTATTTATTGCATCGGTGAAACTTTAGAAGAGCGAGAATCTGAACGCACTTTAGAAGTGGTTCGCACTCAGGTTCGTGAAGGCTTGGAAAACTTTCCGACTTCCTCAATTGATAGTTTGGTCTTGGCGTATGAACCCGTTTGGGCAATAGGCACAGGGAAAACTGCAACTGATGAGATGGCACAGGAGGTACATGCTGAAATTCGTAGTGTTCTTACCGAAATGTTTGGAGAAACTGCTGCTGCCAGTATCCGTATTTTATATGGTGGTTCAATGAAACCAGAAAATGCAGCAGGACTTCTAGCTCAAGAGGATGTTGATGGTGGTTTAATTGGTGGAGCCTCCCTTACTGCTCGTGCATTCGTAGGAATTGTAGAAGCGGCACGCGGTGCTTGAAGTTTAGCACCTTAGGGGTTAGAGAGCATTATTCGGTTTCCGTAGAGAATTATAATTCTTTTACGAGTTCATCAGGGTGAGACTTGGCTTTTACTTTTATAAAAGATCTTTCGATCTTTCCTGATTCATTGATAAGAAATGTCATACGGTGAATACCCTCGAAAGTACGCCCCATAAACTTCTTCTCACCCCAAACCCCAAATGCTCGAGCTATTTCATGATTTTCATCCAATAATAATGGGAATGGCAGTTTGAATTTTTCAATAAACTTTTCGTGGGACTTTGCTGAATCCCCAGAAACGCCAAAGATTTCTATACTTTTATCTTTGAAAAAAGCATAGTGGTCTTTAAAACCACAAGCCTGAGCAGTGCATCCAGGGGTGTTGTCTCGAGGGTAAAAATAAAGAAGATACTTTTTTCCCAGAAGGTTTTGTTGGGATACAGAATTGCCTGCTGAATCTGTAGTTGAGAATTCTGGGGCGAATTCATTTTCTTTAAGTGGGCAAACTTTTTGCATTACTTTATTAAAGAAAATGTCGCAGTTTTTCCAACCAGTTCAACTAAGGTTGAGTTGATGGAATTTTGTAATGATTCAATCAACTCAATTCTTTTAGGTCTGTCTTCCTTAAAAGAAACTTTAACCATTTTATCTCGGTTTAAAACCGTTTGGATTTCAAGGATAACATTTTTAGTTAATCCCTTCTTTCCAATTTTTACATCGATACTCCTTACTTTTGCAGAAGATTTTAGAAGTCTTTTTTCTTTTCCTTTAGGGGTATTTATTTCATTCATTAATTTTGGGACTTCAGGAATTTCATAACATTCTCGCTGTCTTTTACGGCATTCACCTGGTTGTTTTTATAAAGAATTTTTCCAGTCTGTGAGATAAGAAATGTCCAGCGTTTTAGGGTCACGCCTCTTTCAAGTGTATATTTGTCTCCCTGGGAAAATCGTTCGATCATTCCACCTTTTCCAATTGGTACACCAAAAATTTTAGCGATTTTACCAGTTGGGTCAGAGAGCAGAGTGAAGTTAATCTTCTCAGATTTCTTGAATAATGAAAGGTTGGATGGTTGATCTCCGCTAATACCCACGATTTCCACGCCTAAGTCTTTCCATTTTTCTAAATCATTTCTGTAGGCACATGCCTGTTTGGTACACCCCCCTGTCATTGCGGCTGGATAGAAATAGAGGAGTAATTTCTTCTGTCCTAATACCTTTTGAGAGTTCCAAGTTTTTCCTTCAGAATTGATAGCCTGAAAATTTGGGACTTGGTCATTAACAACAATTTCCCCAATTGTGCTCTTTGCTAAGAAAAGAAATAGGATTTGAATGGAATGAAATTTCATGGATGTATTGTGTTCTTAATTTCGATGAAAACAAGGTTTCTTTTGTCTTACCATGGAATTTCTTTACCATCTTCACCTATAAAAATGCCACTTTGATCACCATGTAGTTGGTTTAATGAATTTAACATTAAGGAGACTGCTTCCGAAACTTGATACTTGGCATCCGCCCCTCCCATTTCCGTTTTTACCCAACCTGGGCTTTGTGAAATAACCCTTATGTTTAACGGCTTTAAGTCAATGGCAGATTGTTTTGTCAGCATGTTTAACGCAGCTTTTGAGCATTGATAAGCAATTGCACCACCGAGCTGAGTTTCCCCCCTTAACTGGATCGAGCCGAGTCTAGAGGATAAATTTATTACTAAAGGTGATATGGATTGTTGAAGGCAGGGAATTGCTTTTCTTAGTACCATTAGACAGCCAATTAGATTTACTTTGTAAATTTTTTCTACCGAAGAAATGGATACCTCAAACAAATCACTCCAGTCAATGATACCTGCATTATTAAAAAGAATATCAATGGACTGTTTTTTTTCTTCGAGCTTATTGAAGCACAGCCTCACTGAATCTTCATTTTCAACATTCAATTCCATGATCTCTAACCTTTCCTTATTTTGCTCTCTGAGTAAGATTAATTCTTTTGCTTGTGCAGGACTTCGGCAGGTAGCAATTACATGGTTACCTTGAAAAAGGCTTTGCTTTGTTATTTCAAGTCCAATTCCTCGACTTGCTCCAGTTATGAAAATATTTTTCATGCGATTTAGTTCATGTTGTGAAATTTTACTAGATTAAGAGTCCCACTATGGATAGGGTGAATAATTATTAAAGATATAATTTAATATGAAAAAAAATAAATTGGGAGATTCTGACTTGATGCTATCTGAGATAGGACTAGGCACATGGGCAATTGGAGGTGGAGATTGGGGAATGGGTTGGGGGAGGCAAGATGAAAACGATTCCATTGCAAGTATTTTAGAAGCCTTGGATCAAGGTATTAATTGGATAGACACGGCACATGCTTATGGTTTTGGAGTTGCAGAAACTGCAGTGGGAAAAGCGTTAAAAGAATTTAAAGACGACGAGGTAATCGTTGCCACTAAATGCGGAGTTCTTCCGGAGGAAGATAATAAGCCAATACGATTTATTTCAAGAAAAACTATATTGGAAGAAGTGGATGGTTCCCTTCGTCGTTTAGGGCGAGATTATATTGATTTATATCAAATTCATTGGCCCGTTCCCGCTGAAAATCTGGTTGAGTCTTGGGAAACTTTACAAGAGTTGAAAAAAATTGGTAAAATTAGATGGGCTGGAGTTTGTAATTGTTGGGAGAGGGAGTTGGAAGAGTTGCAAAAAATTGCACCTATCACTTCTAATCAACCCATGTACAGTATGCTTGAGCGAAAGATTGAACATGCAGTTTTGCCCTGGGCAGAAAAGCATAATTCAGGCGTGGTGGTTTACAGTCCGATGCATTCTGGTTTACTGACAGGAAAAATCTCTGTGGATTGGTTAGAAAAACTTCCTTTAAATGATTGGAGAAAGCATAAAACCGATCACCCGGTTGTCAGTCCTTTGCATAGTAAAGATGGTTTACAAGCTTTTCTTATTCTGCAGAATGAGTTGAGATTAATTGCAGTAGAGAAGGGTATGACAGTTGGGCAACTTGCAGTTTGCTGGGCTTTAAATCAATCAATGGTTACTTCCGCTATTGTAGGAGCTAGAAAAAGTGGACAAATCCTGGAAACGGTTAAGGCTTCTGAAAAAACTCTTTCTCCGGACGAAACAAATTTAATTATGAAACATATTATAAATTTTGAAAAAAAACTTAATCATGGCGGATGAAAAAAAACTAAAAGTCAGCAGTGAGGTAAAAAAAGAGAGAAAAAGTACCACTACCGCAAAAAAGACGGTACGACGTAAAAAGCCAGCTGTTTCCACTAAAGTAAAAGAGAAACCGAAATCTCCCGAGGCAAAAGAAGAAAAAAAAGTTCCCAAGGAAGAGGTTGTTAGTGAACCCGGCAAAGATGTAAAGAAAGAGGTTCCGGTTCAGCAACCCGTTGCAGAGCCTCCTGTTGTTTCTCGCCATCCTCCCAAAAGAAACCCTAATCCACGTAGGTATTCGGTCGATTTATCTGACATTAAACCTACGACAAAATACCTATCTGGCTTGAAGGGAAAGCGTTCCATTGTTGGACTTACAGCTTACGATGCAATTATGTCCAAACTTATCTCCAAAGCAGGAGTGGATTTTATTCTTGTTGGAGATTCTGTTGGTACGACTTTGCTGGGCTATGATACAACGATACCCGTGACTATTGATGATATGGTATATCACACGGCCGCAGTGCGGCGTGGGAATCCTGGGTGTCTTGTTGTTGCGGACCTACCTTTTGGGGAGGCAAGTCTTTCTTTTGATCGATTACTCGATTCTGCCCGTCGCCTTATGCAGAATGGTGCTGATGCCGTAAAAATTGAAGGCGGAAAAGATGTTGCCGATGATATTGAGAAACTTGTTGCCACGGGAGTCCCGGTTATGGGGCACATCGGACTTTTGCCACAAACGGTAAAGGCAATTGGAGGCTATCGAAAATTTGGTGCTGATCGAGATGAAGCAGATAATTTATATACCGATGCAATAAGTTTAGAAGAAGCGGGTTGCTTCGCAGTGATTGCTGAAATGATGGACGAACGAATTGCAACCCAGTTGGCTCGTCAAATATTACCCCCTTTGATCGGAATTGGAAGTGGGGATCAATGTGATGGTCAAATACTGGTTACTCATGATTTGCTCGGGCTTACACCCAGTCCGCTTCCTTCTTTTGTTAAGCCATGTGCAACCTTAGGCTTAGATGGATTAAATGCACTAAGTGGTTATGTTCAAAATATCCGGAATCGCCAGTTAGTTAGAAAATGAACTTTTGTGTTCTAGGGGCTGGAGCTTGGGGAACTGCGATGGCAGTTTACCTTTCAAAGCTTGGACACTCAGTATCTTTATTACCCAGACGGGTTGAACATGCATTGATCCTTTCATCGGATCGTGAAAATAAAGATTATTTACCTGGGATTCATTTTGATCAGGACTTGCAAATCGGTTGTTCCTTGCGACCCGTTCTAATGGAATGTGATTATCTTTTTTTTGCATGCCCATCACATGCACTTAGGGATAGTTGTAAACAAGTGAAGAATCACCTGGACGACTCATTGAAATTGAAGGGAGGGCTTGCTCTATGCAAGGGACTTGAGCCAACAAGTAATTTATTTGCACACGAAGTCATCCAAGAAGAACTGGGGGTAAATATCGGATCCGGTTATTTAACTGGACCGAGTCATGCCCACGATGTTGCTGATAGTAAACCCACTGCTATGGTTCTTGCCATGGACTGCGGGGAAGTGAAATTGATTGAACTGCAAAATAGCCTGAGTTCTGAAAGTATGAGGATATATAGATCTGAGGATCGAGTCGGAGTTGCTTTGGGCAGTTGCTTGAAAAATGTTTACGCTATTGCCACTGGAATTTCAGACGGCCTCGCGTTGGGTGACAATGCACGTGCGGCCCTGCTTACCCGCAGTATGAGTGAAATGATAAATCTAGGAATTTCCCTTGGAGGTGAAAGTGAATCATTTTTGGGACTTAGTGGGTTTGGAGATTTAATTGGAACTTGCATGGGAGAATGGAGTAGAAATAGAACCTTCGGGCTAGCATTGGCTCGAGGAGGTAAGCCGGAAGATATTGTTCGGAGTCAAAAAACCGTCGTGGAGGGTTATTCAGCCACAGCTTGTTTTTACGATAAATGCAAAAAACAGAATGTTGAAATGCCTATTCTTAGTCAGATTTATGAAATTCTCTATTCTGGGAAAGATCCTCTCCTTGCATTATCTGATTTGATGAACCGCGGTTTAAAGGTCGAATCAAATAGAGAATAACCGATTGCCATTCATTTTTGAAATGCCATTTTAATTTCATGAATACAGCAAAG
The DNA here is from genome assembly GCA_018645475.1 of Opitutia bacterium. Lineage (GTDB taxonomy): Bacteria > Verrucomicrobiota > Verrucomicrobiia > Opitutales > Seribacteraceae > Seribacter. The sequence continues at coordinate 19,843 of JABGWU010000252.1, read as the reverse complement.
AGAACGATAATAGAAACACCTAATCAGGAGAGTCGTATATTATTACATTCTTGTTGTGCACCATGCGAGGGTGAGGTTTTGGAAACTCTACTCAATTCTAAAATTCAACCCACTGTATTTTTTTATAATCCTAATATTCATCCAAAAAAAGAATATGAAATTAGAAAGACGGAAGATAAGAAATTTTGTGATAAACTTGGAGTTGAGCATGTAGATGTAGATTATGATGTCCGGAACTGGTTTCAGCGGGTAAAAGGGTTGGAATGGGAACCTGAAAGGGGAGGGCGATGTACGGTTTGCTTTGATATGCGTTTTGAACGCACGGCACTATATGCTCATGAAAATAATTTTAATTTATTTTCAAGTAGTTTGGGTATATCAAGGTGGAAAAATATGAAACAAATTAATGGGAGTGGAGAGCGTGCTGCTGCCCGGTATGAAAACCTTGTTTACTGGACCTATAATTGGAGGAAGTCTGGAGGTTCACAACGAATGATCGAAATTTCAAAAAGAGAAAATTTCTACCAACAGGAATATTGCGGTTGTGTATATTCGCTTCGTGATACGAATAAGTGGAGAGTGTCTCAAGGGCGAAAAGAGGTAAATATTGGTGAGACTTATTATGGTGTGAATAATGACCAAGATTAATCATTATATTCATAGGATTTTTTAAATTAGATTTGATCAAAATGAAAGAATTATCAGTGTGGGAAACTTTAGTAAAAGAGGCCAGAGATATCGCGTCGAAGGAGAGGATTCTATCAAAAGTTTTAACCGAGTTTATTTTAGAGCGCGAAAATTTAGCTGATGCTCTTGGCTGGAGGTTGGCTGCTCGGTTGGTTAAAAGTAGCGTGCCCGAAAGCGACATTCGAGACTTGATTAAACAGGCCTTTGAATCCGATCACGAGATATTGTCGAGCGTTGAATATGACTTGATTGCAGTAACTGAAAGAGATCCAGCATGTAACGATTACATTAGTCCATTTTTGTACTTTAAGGGCTTTCAGGCACTCAGTTGTTATCGGGTTGCTCATTCCCTCTGGAAAAACAATCGGAAAGATTTGGCACTCTACTTACAAAGTTTAATAGCGGTTGTTTATTCCGTAGATATTCATCCTGCTGCTACTATTGGTAAGGGAATTCTTTTAGATCATGCTACTGGATTTGTTGCTGGTGAAACTACGGTTATTGATGATAATGTATCGATATTACACGAGGTGACATTGGGAGGGACGGGAAAAGACCGTGGCGACCGTCATCCTAAAATCAAGTCGGGGGTATTGATTGGTGCCGGGGCTAAAATTTTAGGCAATGTACAAATTGGAGAGGGGGCTAGAATTGGTGCAAGTAGCGTGGTTTTAAGCGATGTACCAGCTCATGTTTCGGTAGCAGGAGTTCCTGCAAAAGTATTAGGTGCGGTCAAAGATTATTCTCCAGCTTTAGGTATGGATCATAATTTGTTGGAGGTGAGGGAGTATGAAAGCGGAGGAGGAATTTAATGACAATTGACCTTTTATTGACGAATCAAATTACAGTATATATATAATCTTTAATGTCTCCTGAATCTAAAACCAAAAAAATAGATGTCCTAACAGGCGAATCTCAGAGTTCGGAACATAATGCAAAACCTTCGGTTGCATCTGTTGATTTTATTGATGGATCTAAGAAGAAAGTAGAAGACTTGGAGGTCAAAGATGCTCAACTTATTTTTCATTCCATCTGGCATGAACTTGAGCAAGAAGTGGGGGTGGAAAACCTTCATTTTCCTGCTGAAATTTTTTGGCTTAACGGTTCACCAGGTGCAGGAAAAGGCACACAGACTTCATTTATCATGGAGTTTCGGGATTTAACCGAAAAGCCAATTATTGTAAGTGAACTGTTAAACTCCCCAGAGGCTCGAAAGAAAATTGATGCAGGCTTACTAGCGGGTGATCGCGAGGTTACCAGGCTCGTTTTGAGGAGTCTGCTTGAACCTAATTATCAAAGCGGTGCCATAGTTGACGGTTATCCCAGAACGAAAACTCAAGTCGAATGCCTAAAGCTTTTTCATCGGCGCCTGACTGAACTTAGAAGTAAATACTTGGGCACTTTTCAGGAGGCTCAGTTTCCTAAACCGAGATTTCACATAATTATGCTTTTTATTGACGAGGAGGAAAGTGTGCGTAGGCAATTTCTTCGTGGACAGAGAACATTAGAGCACAATGCAGAAGTGGAAGCTTCAGGCGTCGGTAAAATCAGGGAAGTGCGAAAAACTGACTTGGATGAAGACGCTGCACATCGAAGATACAAGACATTTAAGGAATCCACCTATGACTCGTTAACAACCTTACGCGATGTCTTTCACTATCATTTCATAAACGCTCATGGTACTGTTATTGAAATTCAACAAAGAATTATTCAGGAACTGAAATACCAGAGTTCATTAGAGTTGGATGAACTAACCCATGACCAAATCTCATCAATTCCATTGGCGGAAAAGCTTTCCTTGCATGCCCGTCAGCTTTTGGTTCAAAGGCTTGATTCTTATCAAAAATTCCATCCGGAGCTCTTTGAACAGGTAGTTGGGTTAATAAAGAGTAAATTTATTCCAATCGTGGAGAAACATTCCATTTCTGGTTTAGCTTACATTAATTCTGAAGCATCACTTTTTGATGATCCACTTGCAGTAGCTATACTCATCGATGTTTTTACAGAAAGAGGATTTACTGCAGTTGTTGACATTCGAAAAATGGAAGTCCCGTCTCGAATCGATCCCAAAACCTATGAAATTATTAATCGGGTCAAAAAAGTTTATCGAGTAAGAATTAATTTTCCCGGTTCTAAAATTCGCCGGGGTCTGTAGAACTTTTTTATTTATTATGGATATTCGATACCAAAAATTAGCTGACACTCTTGTCTACCATTCAACGAAGTTAAATGCAGGAGAGAAAGTGTTAATCCATTCGATAGACATTCCGCAAGATATGACCTTGGCTTTGATCCGGGCTGTTAGGGAGTGTAAAGCTATTCCATTTGTTCAGCTTCAAAATGGACGAATCGATAGAGAGTGTATTATCGGAGGTGAGCAGGAGCAGTTTGAAACTTCCTTTATATGGGAAATGGAGAAGATGAAGAATATGGATGCATATATTGCAATCCGTGGATCCTATAATGTTTTTGAAAATTCTGACTTGCCTCAGGATGATTTAAAAAGGGCGATGAAGGTTCTTAAACCAGTACTTGATTGGCGCGTCCAGAAAACAAAATGGTGCGTTCTGCGGTGGCCGACACCATCTATGGCTCAGCAAGCAAAAATGAGTAGCGAAGCTTTTGAGAATTTTTACTTTGATGCCTGTTGTATGGATTACGGGCGAATGAGTGAAGGAATGGAAAACTTAGAGAGACGAATGCGAAGTGCTGATCAGGTTAAAATAATTGGGCCTGGAACGGATTTAAGATTTTCAATCAAGGGGATCAATGCAATTTCTTGCGGTGGTACTTATAATATACCTGATGGCGAGGTTTTTTCCTGCCCCGTTCGTGACAGTGTTGAAGGAACGATCGCATTCAACGCCGATACGATTTATCAGGGTAGTTCTTTTTCGGATGTGGTTCTTCGTTTTGAGAATGGTCGAATTGTCGAGTCTACTTCCTCTTCGAATTCAGACCGTCTTGAAGAAATACTGGATTCAGATGAAGGGGCACGTTACATTGGCGAATTTGCCATTGCATTTAATCCTATGATTAGAGAACCGATGCTGGATATTCTTTTTGATGAGAAGATTGCTGGTTCATTTCATTTTACTCCCGGACAGGCTTATGAGGAGGCAAATAATGGAAATAAGTCGCAGGTCCATTGGGATATGGTAAATATTCAGAGGCCAGAATATGGTGGTGGAGAAATTTGGTTTGACGGTGAGTTAATTCGGCAGGACGGAGAGTTTGTGCCTGCTGATTTGCAAAAATTAAATTCCGATTATCTTTTGCAGAGTTCATAAGGTTTTTCTTTTATCATGAATTGTTTGGCATTTGATCGCTTTCTTGCATCTTTGCCCAAAACCGAAACTCATTTACATGTTGAAGGAGCATTGCCATGGGAACTGCTCCAGCAAAAAAATCCTGATCGTTTTTCAAAAACGCCAGCTTTTAGGAAGCCTGATTTCAGGTATGAAAATTTTGAGCAATTTGAATCGATATTAATTGAACATGCAATGTGCTGGTTTGATTCGGTTGAAAGCTATTACGAAGCGGCAAAAGTTATTTTTTCAAAACACCTTCAACAAAATGTCAAGTATGTGGAAACTAGTTTTCACGCAGGTATGATGGAGTTTTTGAAATTACCTGGAGAGGAAATTTTAGCCGCTATTCTTGATGCAGTTCCAGAGGGGCTTGAAGTTCGGGTGTTTCTTGGTATTAGTCGTAATGCTTACACACCTTATCTTGGACCTCTACTTGAACATGCTCTGACCTGGGATCAGTTGTCAGGAATTGACTTACATGGATTGGAGTCTTTGCCATTTGAATCGTGGATCCCTCGTTTTTGGAAGACAGCGCGAGAGGAAGGGAAAGTCGTTAAGGCTCATGCAGGGGAATTTGGTCCAGCCTCCAATATTAGCCAAGCGGTCAATGAGTTAGGTGTAAATCGGATTCAACATGGAACGCGTGCTATTGAAGATGAGGATGTTATGGGATTACTCGTTGAAAAAGACATTACTCTAGATATGTGTCCGATTAGTAATTATAAGTTAAAGGTTGTGGACCACTTATCACAGCATCCAATTAAAGAGTTTATGCAAAGAGGAATAAAATGCACAGTCAGTACGGATGACCCATTTTCCTTTAATAATTCACTTGTCGATGAATTTAATACATTAAGAGAAGAAATGTCTTTTACCTACCTCGAAATTGCTGAATTAATCTCAAATGGTTTTAAAGTCGCAAATTTGGATGCTATCAAAAAACAAAATTTTATAGATCAGATTGATCGAGAAATTATTGATGTCGAAAAAAATTGTGGTTGAAGAAATTTTCAAATGTCCTGAAGGCACTCCTAAACGGGTCGATAAAATACTTGCTCAAGCGTTCCCAGAGAAGAGTAGGGCATTAATTCAAAAAGCAATTGAGCAAAAAAAAGTAAGGCGGGTAGATGGATCCTCTTTGGAATCTAAGACGAAAATTTATTCAGGTGATGAGCTAATCATTGATTTAGAACGTCAGGAAACATATTCTCTCATGCCCAAAAATATTCCACTTAATATTTTGTATGAGGATGACGAGATTTTAGTTATAAATAAGGCCAGCGGTATGGTGGTTCACCCCGGAGACGGGACGGGGGATGATACTTTAGTACATTCTCTGTTATATCATTATCCCAAAGGATTATGCCCGGTTGGAGCACCTAAAAGGCCGGGGATTGTTCATCGATTGGACAAGGAAACAAGTGGAGTTATGGTAGTGGCAAAACTTGAGAGTGCACATCATTTTTTAGTGGAGCAATTTGCTCAACGGAAAACTGACAAGGAATATCATGCACTTGTTCAGGGATTTTTTTCTACCATCAAAGGAAAAATTGACCAACCTATTGGCCGGCATCCCAAAAACCGGGTTAAAATGGCTGTTTTAGAACATGGTAAACCGGCATTGACAGAATGGGAAACAATCAATCAATTTGATCAAAGATTCACTCTTTTGAGAGTTAAGATTCACACAGGAAGAACCCATCAAATTCGTGTTCATTTTTCATATCTGGGTCATCCCTTGGCCGGTGACTCAACTTATGGAGCCCAAAAGCATGCTTCATTTAACCGTGTTATGCTTCACGCTTACTCTTTATCATTTATGCACCCCTCAAGTCACGAAAAGCTCACTTTTCATGCGGAACCACCATCTGATTTTCAAAGCTCTTTAAATGACATTAATTAGTAGTTGATCAACTTAAGTTATTTCGATCGGTTTAACGGATCAATTCTTTAGATCATGGTAATCAAAGGATCTAGTTCCTCATAAAGATATTTGTTGTGAGAAAATGTATGAGGGGGAGTATGATTAATTATTATTCTAGATTGGAAGTAATAATAGTAAAAGCGTTCTCAATATCATCAACAATTTCGAACAAATTAACATCCTTGGGAGAAATGACACCCCATTCGATGAACTGGTCAAAATTTATGAGACCTTCCCAAAATGCTTTTCCGTACAAAATGATCGGCATTTTTTTATCAAGTTTTTTGGTTTGAATTAAGGTCAGAGTTTCAAAAAGTTCGTCCATTGTGCCAAAACCACCAGGGAAGACAATTACAGCTTTTGCATGATATAGAAAATAGAATTTTCGTACAAAGAAGTAGTGGAATTCAAAAGAAAGTTCGGGGGTTGCATATTGATTAACTCCCTGTTCGAAAGGAAGGCTGATTCCCAAGGCAACAGACTTTCCATTAACCTGATATGCTCCTTTATTCGCGGCTTCCATCATGCCTGGACCACCTCCAGAACAAACATAATATTTACTGTTAGAACTTTCTTGTTGGTTAGACCATTCGGTCAAGCGGGCTGAAAGGTTGACTGCATCTTCATAATAATTGGACAGTTTGACTACTCTTTTTCTTTTATTTAATTCATCCATTTCATCGTCAGTCATTTTTGATTCGTTCGGATGTTGTTCCTTGTACGCAGTCAGTTCTTCTTTCGCTTCTTGAAGAGGTTTTGACCGAGCTGAACCGAAAAAAACAATTGTATTTTCTATACCTTCTTTGCGTAGACGGTTCTCGGGTTCAATTAATTCACACTGTACGCGTATGGGACGGGCTTCGTGGCTGTTAAGGAATTCTTTATTTGAATAAGCTTTTGATAGTTTTTGAGTCATATTTACACACTCTCTTTTTATTGAATAAAAGAAAAGGGCATTCATTCATTTAAATTTTTTTGAACTTTTTACTAAAGTAGCAAAGGTTTGTGTCGACTATGATTCTTAGCCGCAAGGATGCAGCTCTATTTTAATCTGATTCGATCCACAGGAGGTAGATTTGAGTCACAGCCTATAACAATGTCTTTTATGACATTACCATTAATTGTTGTGATATATTTTCAAGACTATCTAAACTGTAAGGAAATTAAAAATATGTATATTGATTCAGATCAAAATAGCTCAAATTCTAATAATAACTCTGAAGTTATTTCATTCCCATCTGATGCACAGGAGGATGTGTCTAAGGAAGAGATCGGTAAGTGGGTCGATCAATTGATGGAAATGCCCGAACCTGATACATCATATTCAAATAGGTTCGAAGATTTCTCTGAAGATCCACTCACTCAAGTGGCAGAGAGAATTCTTTCTGAAGAGAACTTTTAAGTCCTATTTCCTTTTAGGGAAATTAAAGTCAAGCATTTCGCAGGTCCCGATTTCAATTGATTTCCAATCATTAACTTTGCAAGAAAGTGTGAGCACTCCACAAGTGGGTACATTGGGAATGGAGAGTGATGTCAGCAGATTACCTAAATATGTGATTGCTGGATTATGAAAGAATAGAGCAATTGAGTTTAACTCACTGTGGCTATTTTGAATTACTGATAGAATATTTGATGCCGGTTGTTCATAGAGCATATTGGTGAATTCAATCGATTTTTTTGGAAACCAAATTTGCTTTATTATTTCTGTGGTTTCTTTGGCTCGTTGGGCACTTGAGCAGATGATTTTTTCAGGGCATCTAAAGTTTTGCTTCAGCCTTTCGCCCATTATTTCAGCATCTTTTAATCCTCTTTTATTCAACGGGCGTTCTTGATCTTTAAGGAATTTGTTATTCCATGATGATTTTGCATGCCTGACTAAGAAAATGGTTTTCATTATTTTAATTTTCTTTTTCGTATTGCGAGAAGTGAAGTATTATTCACCATGATAAAAATGAGAACAAAGAATGTCTTACTTTTACTTTTACCCTTTTATTTGTTGAGTTGTGGATTAGAGGAAAAAAACGATGATGAAATGAAACCTCTACCAGTGCAGTTAAAAAATGTTCCGGGCCAAGACATTATTATAGATGATCGTTTTTTATCCAAGGATCGAGAAGTTGAGAAAATTTTTGCAGATTACGAAAAACCAATCGAAAGTTATCCTACAATTTGGCAAAGTGAATCTGTAACCAAAAAGAATGGTCGCTTATATCGGAAGGATGTATGGGACGAACCTTTTACTGGAACAGTGGTTGAACGTTTTCCTGACGGATCAGTTTCATTGGAAACATCCTATTATCGTGGACTACCACATGGTCAGCAAAATCGAAATTTTGAATCGGGGCAATTAGCATTGCAGGCAAATTTTGACCAAGGAGTTTTAGTTGGTGTGAAATCAAGATGGTGGCCAACTGGTATTTTAAGAGAAGAGGCTTATTGGAGCGAAGGTAAATACATTGGTCGTCGATTATGGGATCAAACTGGCAGGCTTATGAAAGAGGAAATTGTTCCTCAAGGCTAAAACCTACTATCTTCAATATCCTTAATTTTAGTTATGTAATCACTAAAATCACCAATACGAATGATGGATAAATTTTCTATCACTTCTCTTTTTTCAATCTTTCTTAATGAAGAAAAAGTTTCATCGCTTAAATCATCGGGTGTAACTACGACAATATGACGGGTTTGCAATCTGAAGTTCGTATCGCTCAGTATTCTAATTAATTCGATTTCATCTTCAGGATCCCATGAATTTCTTATTTCAACTCCAAGTGAAATTGATGGAATCCATAAATCAGTTTCCCCAACCGCATATCTTTTTTTTACATCTAGTTCGAGTAAGTTAAGATTATATTCACAAATATGAATCAGATCCATAATGGAAGCTGAGTTGGTTAACAGAGAATCTCTTTCTTTGGAAACAAGAGAAGAAAGGTAGGCAATTAAATCTCCCTTATGTAAAATTTGCATTCTTTCCATAGCAAAACTTCTAAGACCTGGGTCTGGTAGTAAGGATTCTATTGAAAGTTCTGACTCTTTATCTTTTGAAGTACCAATGGCTTTTTGCTCCATTCTCGAGATTGTTAAATCAATCTTTTCAGGAAATGGTATGGTATGAACGCGTAAGTCATAACTCGCTTGTGATTTGGAGATTTTACTCAATTCTTCCCTAATCCACATACTCAAATAAACTACCTCTTTATTGTTTTCATACCCGGATGCCCGCAAATGCTTAACTTTTTCCCTAAATGCGAAAACACCTTTATCATAATATTCATAGGGACCATTCAATTTGTTCACAGTCGTCGCAATTTCTTCAATCAAATCGCGATCATCTTTCCAATCTCTCCTTCTACGATGGTAAACTGGTGTTCCAATCGTAGATGCTCTAGGTCTTTCGAATCTTGGCATAGTAAATAAAAAACTTTAAGCGTTTAGTGTTAGAATATATAAATGGATTTTACAACCATTGAAGTAAGAAACCTAAAAACTAACTAATTTTAAATGTACCATAATCTTTTAACCATAATTTTAAAATTTGGATTGTTGTTTTCCTTGTTTCCTATTTTCGCCAATGCCAAAAGCGAAAATCCTTTAGTTAGTATTCCACAAACTGAGGCAAATAGTTCTTCTTTTAAGGAGGAAATTATCAGAGTTATTCAGCCTGGAGTTTTTGATTTTCAATCCAAGGGTTTTATGATTCGAATGCGGGCATGGGGAGTAGGATTTCCCCAAAGAAATCAACCTGGGTATAACGAAGCAATTGCATTCACAGAACAAATGTTACTTTCCGCTCTGCCAAAAATAAAAATTAAACAGGAATTTGATGTAAAAAATTTGAAAGTTGTTGAATTGATGCTCGTAAATGGGACAGTAAATTTTAGTCGAGAAGCCATTTCTCAGGGTATTGGTTGGCACTTGGACAAGGAAACCAATCGATATGGACCTTTTGTAATTTCTCAACTCAAGGCAAAAAGATTGAACTTGGGGATTTGGACTAATAATTTTAATTATCAACAGATCCAATCTCCTTCTTCCCCGCCCAAACCCCTTTTACCAAATATAATGAATTCGCAAAGGTCATTTGTTCCCACATTAAGCTTTTGGGTGACTAGTTTTGGTAAAATTCACCGACCCGGGTGTTCTTTCTATCAAAGAGGAAGAGGCAATTTAACATCAAAACCAAAGGGTGTAGACTGTAGAATTTGTGGTGGAAGACAGTCAAAATAAATTCATGCTGAATTTAATTTTTTATAACGTGGCATTGTGGAATTAAAATAAATATATAGAATGAATTTATGTATATTCCGAAATTAGAGAGTTTTCCAAAGTTTTCACTAAAACGTCTCCTAAGCACCTGCTTTGGTACTGACCATACTGATAGCTTGAAAATTTGTATTCTTATTGATCTCCCCGACCTTTCTTTGATGCACGAACATAAATTTTTGAAGTCTGATGGTTTTTCAGTACAAAAATATGCCCACGATGTTTTTTTTAACAACCTTGTGAATGGAGTTTCTGAAAGTCTCTCTTTTACAGAAAATGGTTTTTTTGCTTTCAAGACAACTGGGGGAAGCAATTTAGATCCTGAGGATTCGGCTACAAACTTTGACGGTGACCAACTTTCTCTCAACGAAGATATTTATCCTAACTTTGATATCATTTTAGCCATCACTGATTTTTCTTTAACCGCACCACTCACTGCTTCTGCCAAAGTACACAATTTTCGTGGTGCCACCTTACATGGAGTTAATGAAATCATTCTTAACTCTGGATTATCGGTAGATTACACAGAAATAAGCAAACAAGCTGAATCATTTCGTTGTGTTCTAGACCATTCTGAGTGCTTTGAGATTGATTTCGAAGTTTTTGGCTCGTGTTCGACCCTTAAAATTGATTGTTCCCAACAATCTGCCCAGAAGAGCCATGGACTTTGCCCATACGGAAAGCCTGATGTTGCAAACCTTCCTGCAGGAGAAGTCTATTTTGTCCCCACTTCTGCATCCGGATCATTTCCATTTCGTTTTTCCGATGGTACACTTGCCCAAATGCTGGTTGAGAATGGTGCGATAATAAAATCTTCACTGATTCGTGGAGACCAGCAAAAAGTGGACGATCGCAATGCACAACTCATCGAAGATCCAGCTACAGGAATCATCGGTGAATTAGGTTTTGGTACTCAACTCCTGCCATTTTCAGGTAAAGACATACAGGACGAAAAAATACTTGGTACTTGCCATGTCGCAACTGGACGAAGTGATCATCTTGGTGGCAACTTAACGCCAGACCTTTTCAATTCTCGACTCAATGCATCACATGATGATATTTTGTACGCACCACCCAAGACGCCCGAGATTACCATATCTGATGTAAGAATGCACAAGAATGGAGAGGTGATTTCTATTTTGCAAAACTTTCAACCAACTTCCTTTTTGTTGGATCAAATCTCTAGCGTGTACCCAACCGAAAAATTTGCTGTTAGTGCTGTGTAAACTCAAAAGCTTTTTCTTACCACTCATCTGCTGCACGCTGGTATATTGTCACTGTTTTGCTTTTCGTCCTGCACCTCGAGCACCCCGTGCTCCAACAGCAACAAAGGTAAGATCAGTTCCATCCGTTTCTTTGAGTAGAAGGGCACCCTTTGTACCATCTTCTCGTGTCTCTGTAAAAGCACCTTTTGCCCCCCGTGCCCCCAACGCTAAATATCCTAAATTAGTCAAGCGAGCACCCTTGGTAAAAAGACCAAAACCAGTCAGGAATACTCCTTTTGTACAAAGAGTCCCTGTTTTCAAAAGAGTTCCTTATGTACGCCCTGTTCCCAAGCGCTCTTAATTGTACGAATTAGTAGTTCCATTAAGCTTGTTATAATTATTTCTTAAAAGCTTTGCATTACTCCAATTTTTTTAGGAGATTAAGAGTATGTTAATGCCCGTATATCCCTTAACAGCTTGGGGTAATATCAACTTCACTTTGCAAAGGTGCTTGTTGATTTCTTTTTTTGTGTGTTTCTTCTTTGAATTCCGTCTCTTTGCTAACAGTCAGAATGGGAAAATGTATGAATCTTATTCAGCAGATTGGAATGGTTCCACTTTTTTGATTTCTGGCAACGGAATTTTAAATCAGTCATTTCATGCATTCAATTTTTTTGAGAATAATTATTATATTTTTGAGAATAACGGAAGCATGCTATCTCAGTTAATTATTGGTGAAAATAATAACTCCACATACACAAAATTAGATGTATGGAACAATGGTGCTTATTCGAACGACGAATATCTCTTGCTTCAACCAGATTTTAATAGTTCAAGCACGCTTTATTACTTTAATCCTGACTCTAATCATTCTACAGGGCAGATAAATATCTCAGCTTATGACACTGCTTTTTTACATCCTCAATCCAATGTGCCTTCTTTTAAGTTCGGTCAATCCGTTGTCATAAATGATTGGAATCAAACAATTTTTGGTTCTCCCGGTGCAGCGGGTTTTGATGACGGAGCCATTCATATATTTAATCGAGAGTCGAATGGAAGTTTTTCTTATTACGAAAAGAAAATGCCCTTAGTTTCCGGTCTTTTAGGCCAATTTGGGCACTCTTTAGAGGTTGTTAATGAGTTTCTTTTTGTGGGGTCTCCCGATATTTCATCATTTTCTGGTTCTGTTGATATTTTTAGTAGGGAGTCCAATGGCAGTTATGTACTCTCTGGAAATTTAAATACATATTCACAAGCACTGGACAGTTTTGGCTGGGATATTTCTGGTGACGCTCAAAATTTGGCCGTAAGCTCTCTTCAGTCCATTAATAATAGAAGTGGAAAAGTTTCACTTTTTGAAAATAATGGAACGAATTGGAATTTTAACTCATTTCTATTTGCTGATGACAATCAAAGTAATGATGAATTTGGATATTCTATTCATTTATCAGGTTCTCGCTTGCTGATTGGTGCACCAAAAGCGGATGCAAATGGAACTAATTCAGGTGCGGCTTATATTTTTGAAAAAAATGCCACCGGATGGTTTCAGAAGGAAAAATTGGTTCCTACTGGGCTATCGGTAGGTGATGAATTTGGATACTCGGTAGCCTTGAGCGATAATATGGCATTTGTTGGTGCGAGGCAAAAAGATGGAAATGCTACAAATGCAGGTGCAGTATATGTTTTTCATTTCGACGGTTCTCATTGGAGCGAAATAACACAGATTTATCCTCCTTCAGTTGCGGTGAATCAGTTCTTTTCTTCAGATCTCTTTTTTCATGAAGACATTCTTGCCGTCTCATCTCCTATGATCGGTGAAGGCATGGCTTATATTTACAGAGTTGAAGATAATGGATCACAGGTAACTTTTTTATCAACTTTAAATTTGTCCGAAGCCAATTCTTCCGACCAAAGCCAACTTTCTATTACCCTTGCTGATGGTGTTGCAATTGTTGGAATTCCTGGGGACGGAACTTATGAGAATTTTGGGGGCGGAGCACTCACTTTTTTTAACGATGCATGGCAGAAAAAAATACTCCCGAGTTTACCTCCCATTATTGACCATAACTCATTACCGATCCATAGCATGGCAGAGGATAATGGAACCTATACATATGATTTTAATGGAAGTCATCCATTTGACTCAAATTTAACTTGGGCATTAACTCAATTCTCAGATTCCAATGCTACTGTAAATCCTTCCACAGGAATTTTTAGTTATACGCCGGAAGGGAATTTTTCGGGAACCCAAAGTTTTTCACTTCTTTTATCGAATGGTCAATTACAAGACTCTCTTGATTTTAATGTTACTGTAAATCCAGTTCAGGATGCACCCGTATTTAGTGGTCCTTTTATTCTTCCTTCTGGAATGGAGGGGGATGAATATAACCAAACTATTCTTGTGCGAGATGCAGATGGAGATCCACTCACATTAAGCTATATTTCACCTGCCATTGGATTGAACACTTCCGGATTTGATTTAAACGGCATTCCGATTTCAGGCAGTGCTAATGGGCAGCCTTTTCAGGATTATAATATTACGCTGTCCCTGGATGATGGGAATACAGGGACCGTAATCCAGGTATTTTCTCTTCGTATTCTTAAAAGGAATAATCCTCCTCTCATCTGGGTGGATGGAAACTCAAGTGTAGTGACTTACGATCTTAACTTAACTGAGGATTTTAATTCCGATGATTGGTATGCGGCACTTCCTCACCTTGATTATAATGATTCGGACGGTCATGATCTTGATCTAAATGTGTCTGTATACCCATTGGGCAATCCCCCATTTGATAATTTATCTTGGGATATGAATGAAACAGATGCGAATAAAAGTATTACTTATTCTCCGCCTTTTCCTCATTTTAATGGAACTGATTCATTCACGATGATTTTAACGGATAACGGTGAGGGGAATAAGTCAGCTTCATTAACATTCAACTTGACTGTAATTCCAGTAAACGATCCGCCAATTATAACATCTGCTCCTCCGACCACGCAGATTGGTGAAGGTCAGTTGTTTAGTTACCCGATTAAAATTGTAGATCCAGATATATTTGATGTGAACAGTACAGAAACACTTACGGTGACCATCGATAATTTACCCGCTAATGGTTGGCTTGATTATAATGCAAGCACAGGATTGTTATCAGGCACTCCATCATGGTATGATTACGAGGAAACCGGACCTAGGTTAATCGTAATTAATGTACGGGATAAAGCTGGACTGAGAGATACACAGGCGTTCACTCTTGATGTGATTCCGGACAACTATCCTCCTGTTATTTCTGAAGGTTCAACATTTTTTACATCGGTAAACGAGGATTCTTCGCTTAGTAACTGGGGTAATTTAAATTTGCTAGCGACCGAGCAGGATTCCACCCTCGGAGTTTTGTCATGGAAAGTTGAATCTCCCCCAAACCGAGGAAATGTTACTGTTGCCGGAACTGGAAATAGCCCGAGTTCTTTACTTTATGTACCTGATGGGAATTTTTCAGGATCCGATTCGTTTGTCCTCAAAGTATTTGATTCCGGTGATATCAACGCGTCTGATTCTATTGTTATTACCGTTAATGTACTTTCGCTTGAGGATGACCCCGTTTTTAGAACTTTAACATCTGGGGTTGCCGTCAAAGATAATCTTTTCGATTACTCAATTAAGGTTGTTGATGAAGATTTAGATTCCAACATAACTATTTCTTCTCTTGTCCCCCTCCCAAGTTGGGTAACCTTGAGAGATGATGGAAATGGTTCTGCTCGTTTGTGGGGTACCCCCAATCAATATGACCTGGCAAGTAATCTTATTGTTTTGGAAGGGCGAGACGAAACGAATCGCTTTGCCATTCAGGCATTTATGCTTGTTGTTTTGGAGCAAAATACAAACCCGGTTATTACCCAAGGTGAAGTACTTTCTATTACTCATACTGAAGATACAACTTGGCAGGGACGTTCCCTGGTGTCGGCTTCAGATGTTGATGGGCAATTTTTGACTTGGTCTTTAAAGGAACAAGCACCAAACGGAGTCGCTCAAGTATCTGGTCAGGGGGCTTCACCCCCTGTACTTGAATATCTTCCAGATTCTAATTATTCAGGCATGGATTCATTTCAAGTTGAAGTCAGTGATGGAATCGGAAGTGATTTAATTACTATTAATTTAAACATTCAAAATGTTGATGATGCTCCCGTTTTTTCGATTCTTCCCACCGATCAGGTTACGATCGATAACCAAAATTTTGTCATTTCTTTAAAGGTACATGATGCAGATAGTCTAATTGGAAGCGATGTTCAGTTGACTGGTCCATCATGGCTTGGAGTTTCCTCTTTTGATCGTTCCAGTGGTGTTGTTCTATTGGAAGGAGTTCCTAAGGAAAGTGACGAAGGGAATTCATCCTTTTCTTTACGTATTACAGATTCAACTGGTTTGCATAATTCCGCTGAGTTTAAAGTTCAGGTGCGGGTTCTTAATTATGCACCATTAATCAATTCTGGTTCGGCATCGGTATCGGTGACAATGATCGAGGATGATAATACAAGTTGGAGTGCACCCAATTTAGTTGGTGCTGATCACGAAACTTCTGCAAATGATTTAGTATGGTCTTTTTTTACTGAGCCCAACTTTGGTTCCGTTTCCGTTTCGGGTACTGGTTCCAGTCCTGGTACTTTTTATTATTCTCCCGACGGAAATTTTTCTGGCTCAGATTCCTTTATAGTTAAGGTAACCGATGGGGGAGGAATTGAGGGATCACCTCCTAAATATGATACGATTTTGGTGAATGTCGAGGTTTCCCCTGTAAATGATCCTCCGGTTTTTACTAGTATCCCAATTTATAGTTGGAACGATGAATCGGTTTATGTGTATGAAATTAAAACATATGATGCAGACTGGAATTATTCCTGGCATTCAATAGATCTTAATATTTCGGGTGATTTGCCGGAATGGTTGAATTTTAAAGATGAGGGTAACGGAACTGGGATACTCTATGGATTGGCTGCCGTAAAAGATAAAGGAAATCATACCATTGCTTTTGAGGTTTTTGATTCCAATCAAACTTCCTCTGTTCAGGCATTCGATCTTGAAATTAGAATTGATAATTACCCGCCAGTTTTTAAATCGGTAAGTGAGGCGAATAAAACGATTTCTGAACTTGTAGTATATGTTGATGAAGATTCAAATTTAAGCAGTTTGAGGGGGGCATGGGTGGCTCCCACCGATTATCTAGCTGTCGATCCTGACCCAGGGAATCCCGACGCTAAAACTTTGTCTTGGACATTGTTCGGAATTCCATCTAGCGGATCAAATGTAGTGGTTGAGGGCTCAGGTGAAAGACCTGGTGTGTTTTCTTATACACCAAGTCTAAATTATTTTGGTGAAGATATTATTCAATTGAAAGTAAATGATGGACATAGAGATTCGATTCTTCCGGTTCGTGTGCAGGTTCGTGGTCTTCCCGATATTCCCGTTTTTTCAACTTCATTCGATTCAGTTTTAGTCGCGAAAGAGGGGGCGCAATTTAATTCCGAAATTAAAACTTATGATCCAGATTATAGTCCTAGAACGATTAAAGTTTTCGGTCTTCCATCTGGTGGAAATTCTTGGCTTCAACTAGTCGATCAGAATTCGACAACTGGCACTGCACGTTTGTTTGGAGTTCCTCCCTCTCAAGCAAGTGGAGAGCGATATCAACTTGCTTTTGTTGTAACAGATGACACCGGTCGATTTTCGGTTGCAAACACCCAATTAATTGTGGACGGAAAAAACTCGAGTCCTGTAATTAATTTGGGTGCATCGGCTGTTGTTCGTTTTGACCGATCCGGAAACGCTAAGCCATCGGACCTCTCTAAATTATATGCAACTGATCTTGAGGGCGGAATTCTTGAATGGAGTCTTTCTCCCAATTCTTTACCTTCTTTTGGCACGGTACGAGTTAGCGGGAATGGAATTCAAACTCCACTCATTACTTATCTTCCATATTCCATAATCAAAGAAGACAAGTTTAAAATTAGAGTTTCAGATGGTACGAGCTATGATGAGATTGAAATTACAGCGGTTGTAGTGGAAAGCTTTGACTCTTTTGAAGTTTCGGACCCAACGATTTCTTCTATACCATCAGGGAGATTATTAGTTGAGCACTTTAAAATTTCTAACCTAGTCTCCAATTCATTGATAGATGCACTTTTATTGGACAGCCCTGCGTGGATGAAAATTGAGAAAGTCGAATTTGACCTTTTTAAGTTACACGGAATCGTTCCCTATAATCTGGTTGGTGATGTAGGTGTAAAAGTTTTGTTCTTTGAAAATGGAAAAAATATGTCCACAAAGGAATACACCTTAAAAGTTACGGATTCAACCCCGCCTGATCTCAGCCTTAAAGGAGATGAATTTATGCGACTGAGACTTGGAGATAATTATGTAGAACCTGGTTATCTTTCAGTTGATCAAGATGGTCAGGATTTAACTTCCACCGTGCAGGTAAATGGAAATGTGAATAGTAATCAGATTGGACTAAATCTAATTACCTACCAATCAACTGATTCTACTGGGAATTCTTCGCAGTTAAACAGGACTATTCAAGTGGTTGACGGAAATAATACTGTCCAAAAGAGTACACTAAATTCACAGGTGTCGATGGATTTTGATGACTTTGTGATTTTAGACAAAGGTGTTGTGGTATTAGAATTTATGACAGGAGGAGAATCCAGAGTAGCACGCTACTCAGACTACACAGACTTTTCAAATCCAATAAATTCTATGAAATTTAATGCAGATTATGTACGGCTTGAAAAAATGATGCTTCTTGAAGATAAAAGTATTTTGTTATGTGGACTTTTTCGTGGAAATCTTTCATTTGGGGAAAACTTAGTACGTTCAAAAGGAAGCTATAATTTATTTGTGTTAAAACTTGATTCGAATTTTAAACGCATTTGGTTAAAAGCTCTTTCCTGCTCTTCCACTTTGGAAAATCTCGAATTAATGGAAACCATGGATCAATCAATTCAAATTGGAGGTAATTTTCATCAACAACTTCAACTTGGCTCACAAACTTGGAACACTCAAGGGGCGAGTGATAATTTTATTTGGAATTTAAACAGTGTAGGTGAATTCGGTTGGCTTAAAACATTCGGGGGAATTGGAGTTGAGGAAATGGTTGGTTTGAGCGGTCTTGCTGATGGTTCTTTTTTGTCAGTCAGTAATACCCAGAAAGAATCAGACCCCATGTATTCGACATTGATCAAGTTTTCTCAGAATGGGGAAGTGTTATCGGGCAAATCTTTCATTACTGGTTTTCACAATAAAGCAATTGGAGTGAAATTTGAAAAGGATTCGATTTTTCTTTCAGGAGAATTTAAAACTAAATTAGTTGTCGATAATAAAACTGTTTTATCGAATTCGACACAAAGCGGTTTTATGTGTTCACTCAATTTAGATTTCGTTCCAAACTGGGTCGTAGCTTTCTCTTCTAGTGGGGAAACAAAGGCCGAAGAAATTCAAATTGATCCATTCGGCTATCCGTTGTGCATCTTGAGTTTTGATGGTAATATATCTTTACCTCAGAATTCACATGTTTACTCATCGCTTGGAAGTGATGATTTAATGGTAATTAAGTTAAATCCTTCAAATGGGGCAATTTTATGGGAAGAATCAATTGGATCGACAGGGCAAGATACCCCTATTGCATTTGATGTGGACTCTTTTGGAACAATATTAGTAGGTGCTGACTTGACTGTTCCTTTTTCTCTAAATGGTACATTAGTTTCTGAGGGGAATGAATTTTTACTTAAATTGGAGTCTGTTCAAGGTCGTCCATCTTTTCAATCAGTACTCGATCTTGTTTTATTAGAAAATGAATTTTTCAATCAGGAGATTAATGTGCTTAATCAATCAGTTGTTCGGATGGAGATGGTGAGTGGGGCTGAATGGATCAATTTTCAGGATAACAAGGATGGTACGGCCATGCTGGGGGGACTGGTTCCTTCTTTTTCTAATCAGTCGGGTTCTATTAAAATTCGAGCTTACAATGCGGATGGTGGGGTTTCCGATTTGGATTTCAATTATTCTGTATCCCAAAGCTCTCAGTCGACTATGTTTAGAGATCAGAAATTGCCAAATTTTTCAGTAGTTCATAACTTTGGAAATGATATTTCGATTTCTGCGTCCTCAAGTTTGACAGATGGAAGTTATTTATTTGGAGGAACTTTTTCAAATTCGATCAATTTAGGTCAAAAAACATTTTCCCGCCAAGGGAATGTGGATGGGTTCGTTAGCAATCTTGGTTTAGATGGCGAGATTGCTCAATCTATTCATTTAACCAGTTCAGGCTCGCTTGCTGTAAATTCAATTATTACTGGTGATGAGGGTGAAATTTATATAATGGGAGACTTTTCTGAAACCCTGCAGGTTGGGCCTTTGAGTATAAAAGCGGAAGGAAGTTCTGATTTATTCGTGGTTCAAT
>JABGWU010000251.1 GCA_018645475.1 Opitutia bacterium | reverse complement strand
TTCATTAATAATTTCCAGTTCTAATATTTTAATATCTACTTTATTGAATGTCTTATAGAAATCCCAATCTGGCCATTTGCCATCATCTTCGTCGATTACGATAGTTCGTGTGTTTATTACATGTGAATCAACGATTGATGAAGAGTTAAATGTTATAAATAAATTCGATAATTTTAGTAAATCGGTTAAAGGACAGGAAGACTTTATAATAAATATTGAATCTGAGATGAACTGTTTGTTGATTATCGAGATTTTTTGAATATCATCTTTATCATTTGGATGAAGTTTTATTAAAACTACAATTTGAGGATTGTTTTGGGAGAATTCAACTAATATTCTTATTACTTTTTTGTTAAGATGAATATATTTTTTTGTATTGTTTGGTTTGAGTGCTATAAGTATCGTGTATTTCGATGATTCAATTCGTTTTCCTATGTCATTTGATGGGGAAGCATGATTATGTAGGTTTCGTATATTGATATTATTTGTGTAGATTTTGTCATTTTCAATCATTCCGGAAAATAAAATTTTATCCTTTCCCACTCCCATCTCGATTAGCTTTTTACAATTATAAGGGGAATAAGCTAAGTAATAATCGGCTAGTATTGGTAGTTGCTCATACTCTTCTCCGTTTCCTTCGCAGTGTTGCATGGAAATGACTTTTAATCCGTTAAAGTTTGAAGCAGCAATGTAGGCTCGAGTAGAAAAGTCTAATTCACATGCATAAACAAATATTGAAGGATTGATTATATTTAGCAAGTCAATAGCTTCTAGTAGTTTAATCAAAAATATTTTCAAATAATCCTCTTTGACTTGTTTTATAGCGGGTGACAAATCTATATTATTCTCAGTGGTAAATTCAGATATGAAATTAGTGCTGGAACACACTGGCGTTGGATCTGTTTTGTTGAAATGGTTTAAGATTTTATTTAATTCTTTCTTATTGAATGACTTTCTTCGATTTATGCACTGATTAATATTTATATAAGTAAATGTGTGCTTGGACTTATATAGCTTTGCGTACTTATCAATTTCGCCCTCTAGTTTATTTGTTAAATCTAGAATATATATCTTGATTCCTGTTTCATGCAACGCATGCGTAAGCAGCATATAACGTGCAATAATATGGGCATTATGAGAAAATAAAGATAGTATGACTTTTTTCACTAGTTAAGTGACACTTTATCTATTTGGTCGAAGATTCTTGATGGACCACTTCCGTCAAGAATCCTTAAGGCGTTCTTGGACATGTCCTTGCGGGCATTGTCATCTGCCATCAAATCTTCGATACGATTCCTTATAACTTCGAGCGAAGAGCTTTCCCCGTTCCCTATCACACCTGAGCACCTCAGACTCTCAAAGGCTTCTGATAGTTTTTTTTCATGAGGGTCTTCCCACAAAACCAAAGATGGTTTTCCCAAGTATGCTATTTCGTACATTGTATTACCTCCCGCTGAAAGTACCAGATCACTACTACTTATATGCTCGGCAATGTTGTTAACGTTCAGGAAATAACGCATGTAATCGTTTTTACATTTCTCATATTCATCCATGAATTTATCCTTATACAAAAAGCCATGACCAATTATAAACTTGGTTTCAAATTTTTCTCTTATATTTGATATTGCCTGAAGTATTCTCAAGGTGCTTCGGGTACGGTCTATACCACCCATAGTTACAAGTAGTACTTTTCGCCTATTGGATTTCTCTCGTTTATTTTTTTGAATTTTAAATTCATCTCTTATTATTGCATATTTGGAACCGAGACAGCATATCGGTTTAGGACCGATGTATTCATATGAATGCCAGTCAGGTACAATGGAACTGTTTATGAGCAGGTCACAAGAGATAGCTTTATTGCCCAGTTGATCAATAATCGCAATTGGTAAGCCATTTTTCCTGAAATCGTTTAACTTTTCAAGCTGTACAGTTCGGCGATTAATAACCAATAGGGCAATTAAGCTAACCAAATCATGATTCCGTAATGTATCATAAATTTTGGGAGACTCGCTTACTAAATAAGGAAACCCCTTTGCCTTGACTTGGTTAACTGCGGGTTCAAAATTAGATAGAATAAAGCAAGTCTTCCTTTTTGCTTTTTTTGCATGATCAGCAAGAGCCAAACATTCGGCAAGATGTCCCATTCCAATGTCTTTTGAGCATTCTGGCCAAAAAACAATCATTGCAAATTTTTAAACGTAATTCCAATAAACTGGTTCTTCGGCGGGGATATCTTCAACTGCAACTCTGCCGACAACTTGTTCGAAGTATTTAGGTTCAATTCCCATCCCTGGTCTTTTGATGCTCAACATATTTCTTGTGATCAAGGTGCCTTTTTTAATGTCAGCATTGGCAATGATGCTTTTACGGTTGTTTCGACGAGTTACTAATTCGTCCTTACTAGGTCTCTTAATCCCATCGCCCAAAGCAGATTCTATGTCACGAACTCCCGCAACCAATTCTTTGAGTTCTGAAGGTTCAGCCGAAAGGATATGGTCTGGACCATCTGCATCATGGTCGTTCGTGAAGTGTTTTTCAATAAGATTGGTTCCGATGGAAGCAGCGGCAAGACTGCAAACATTTCCGAGGGTATGATCTGAATATCCTACCGGTAGTCCGAATTCTCTTTTCATTGATGTTATGCAATGCAAATTCGTTTGATCGATTTGAGCCGGATAGTTCGTGACGCAGTGCAGCAAAATAAGATCATCGTTGTTTTCGCCGAGAATCGCAGAGACACTATCCCTGACTTCTTGCATCGTGCACATACCAGTGGAGAGAATGATGGGCTTTCCAGTTGAGGCAACCTGTTTGAGGAAGGGGATGTTACAGGAGTCATCCGAACCAACTTTGTAAATAGCGCAATTGAGCTTTTCCAGTAATTCAATATCTTCAAGGTGACTGGGAGTGGAAAACACTAATATGTCATTTTTAGAACAATAATTCCAAATCTCCTGATGTAGTTCAAAATCGATTTCATATTGTTTGAATAGGTCATATTGGTTGGCTATGCCTGTGTTTGGCATGTCGTAAGTGGCTTTCTTGCTGGCAATAGTATGAGCTCTGTATGTCTGCAACTTAACGGAATCAGCACCAGAATCTATTGCTAAATCAATAAGCCTTTTTGCTTCTTCGAAGTTGAGGAAGTTTCCGCCGATTTCTGCAATTATATGAATAGGGTGACCATCCCCTATTATAAAATTATCTAGTTTTACAGATTTCATTTTTTCTTATAAGTATATTTTTGCTTTCTATACCGTGGTTCAAATACAAATCCAATATGCTCATGGATGGTATGAAGCCATCATGTATTTGGGAATACCTTGGGTGCTTGTAATTTTGATAGTTCAAGCTTACATTATTATCAAAAAACTTTTCTTCATCTAGGTATTTTTTCCCGAAAGCCCCTGATAGGTAGTGACTTGCATTTGTCTTTTGGCAAATTTCAAGGATGAGGTCAGAACCAGAATTCTTGGTTTTCAAATCAGAGGCCAAGACCCACGGTCTATTAATCTCAAATAAATTTAGAAAAAACTGAATAATAGATATATTTAAATCAATAAGCTTATTCCATTTGCTTTTAATTAAATCAATGAAATCTAGACCAACTTCATTCCAGTATGGTGATCTTTGATAATTAATTATTAGTGTCTTCGCTATTTTATCTTGCCAATTTTTTTCATTATCTATGAGAACTTCGTTAATGTCTTGATTGAATCTACCCTTTGTTATTACAGGGGTTGTTAACCAAATCCAACCATCTTTACTGCGGATTTTATTTCTATTTTCAAAATATCTCTTTTTAAATTGTACATTGTCTAGAAAGACAACTTTTTCAACATTAACAACTTTATCGAAATAACCCATCCAAGGCATGAATTCAGGTTGTTGTATTGAAATTAACATTCAAATTAAATATTTTACTAATTGAAATTGTTCTGCGTATTTCACATTAAACTTTTGACCAGAATTGACTGCTTCATTCTCCCAGAATTTCAACCAACCAGGTCCGAACTTTTTGACTTCGTTTTCATGTGCTAGAATTGATTGCATCTTGATCTCGAAGAAATTAGAAATATCTACATAAAAGTTTGGGCTGAAGGTTTTTGTGCTCATATACATGTTGCTCTGATACATAAGTATATTGTTTACTTTCCTTCCAGCGGGAAATGTTGCTTTTGCGATAGCTTGATGATCTTGATGAACATCGTTATCCCAATGAGTGTAGATCAAATCAGTTTCTTGCTCGTCAATTATTCTCTCAACATCAGCAATTAGCTTATGATCAAATTTAACTTCTTTCGTAGGGTAATCCAGGCATGTTAGCTTACAGTTTAGGATTTTTGCGGCATTCTGCCCCTCTTTCAGGGCAACATCAGCATCCCTGATTAACTTCCCGTAGTGGTCGTGGTATTGTGAATTCGTAATTACAAGTATTAAAACCTCATCGCCATTAGCCCTGTGTTTAGCCAATGTTCCGCCACATCCAATTTCACAATCGTCAAAGTGAGCACCTATAGCTAAAACTTTCATTGTTTTCTAAGAATCAAGTAACCATCTAATAGAAGAGCATCCAAATCTGAATTTAAAAATGTTTTAATGCTCTCTTCTGGACTACAGCAGATTGGTTCTCCATGTAAGTTGAATGAAGTATTTAATAAACCTCCAATACCGGTTTTTTGTTCGAACGCCTTTAGCAAATCGTATAGCTCAGGATTATGTTTTTGCTCTAGAATTTGCGGTCTAAGTGTGTCATCTGCAGGGTGCAAGGCTGCTTTTAAATGAGATTTCGCTAGCTCAGTCGAATCCATACCTATAGTCATATATGGACTATTTAAATTTTTGGGATTAATCAGATAATCCTTTCTTCTTTCATGTAAAATTATTGGAGCAAAAGGCATCCAGAAGTCTCTCCTTTTGATTTTGTCATTAATTTTTCTTGTCATGCTCGCATCACTCGCCCTAGCTAGAATAGAGCGATTACCTAAGGATCTGGCTCCATATTCCATCTTCCCTACAGCTCTGGCAACAACTTTAAAGTCGGCGAGTAGATCAGCTACCAAATCGTTGGAGGGATTCTCGATCACTTGATGTTCGGAAGGTAATTCTTTTGCTATAATTAAACGGACATCAGGCTTATTGTACGCTGGACCTAGATAAGTATTCTGTAGTGGTTTGATCTTTTGCTTAGGAAATAATTGATGCCAAAGGGCATAAGCAGCACCGACCGATAGGGATTCATCTCCTCCGCTAGGCCCGACGAATAAATCTTCGACATCAGGCAATTCCATAACTGCTTTATTTATTTTAATGTTCATTGATACCCCACCTGATGCCACGATAGATGAAATTCCAGTCTCCTGAATACAATTGGAGACCCATTCCGTCGTAATGTCTTCAGAGAATTCTTGAAGACCGCCAGCAATCCCATCAAATCTCGATGACGAAAGTCTTTGCTTTAAGGAGTGGTAAATGTCCTTGTCTGGATTAGTGTACAAAATTTCCATTCCATCGACTTTAAGATAAGGTTTCAATTGCTTGTAAACTGGCCGAGAATGAAATTCTTTTGTATAAGGAGCCAAAATCCCATGACCTTAAATTCATCGACTCCAGGTCGCATGTTTAATAGCAGTGTAGCGTAACGATAAATCCGTCCGATGCCACTGCCGACTGACTTGGATACGAACTCAAAAACATTATTTTTAAAAGTCCCAACGGAAGAACTGCAATCGTCTCCATAACCATCGGAGACCAGCACTAAAAGGTCTTTCTCATAACATTCGGGGTATGTGAAGATCGCATACATGGAGTGGGCCAAGTGATGATTAAGAATATGAATTTGATTATCTGACTTGGAGAGTTTTTTCTTAATCGTTTCAATGCGGATTTTTTTAAATTCGGTAAAACTAGTGCGATCAAACTCTTTGGTCGAAATTTCATACGGGAAATCATCCCAGTTTACCTTGTCTTTGAATAAATCGAGATAATCTACATCAATGCCTTCAATTAGCTTAGGCTTCCAATAATCGTTCTGCTCCCGGAGATAGTCGCTTACATTGAAGGTTGCCTCCCTTTTGACTGCAACCTGAGCTAATGGCAACTTCTCAGTTACCAAGGCGACATGGTCAATGTCATCTGGTGAGACATTTTCTGATGCGAGACAAAATTCAATTGCCCGAGTCGGGTAACCAAAATCATTCTTGAGACGACTTAAGCGTTCCTCAAAGCAGACTGCTGCGATTTCTCCATCCTTGAGGAGAGCAGCGCTGGAATTATGTCCTTCGACTATTCCTAAAATGTACACGATATGTTTTGTTATGAATTCGGAATAAGGTACTCTGCTATTTTGAAATCTGTAGGAGTGTCGATGTCCATCGAGTTTTCCTGCGAGCATAATACATATCTCACGTCGGTATCTGCGTGATTGACCATGTCGATATTGTATGTGGGGAATTTTTCAATGTTTTCCGTCCAGGTAACAAAGGCGTTTCCGTTGATTCGATAAGTGGTTGGTAGTTCCTGCCGATTGCCCCAGATATCAAAGCTTTCTACATCGCGACAAAACGGTTCGATGCGCCCATCTTCTGTAGGAGTAAAGCAACGATAAGGATGGTGTTCACACTCCGTAACCGTAAAGACCCAATCACAATTCGTGTCGATGAGTTTTTCGATTGCCGCATCAACTTCGCTGACGGTTTTGGTGTAACTGGTACTGAAGAGACATACGAAAATGTCGGGGCGGTAATTGGAATTGTTTTTCAAAAATGTTACATAATGCCTGTAGGCATCATATGCCCGACTTAGCTTTTGAGACATTTCGACTGGTCGCATGGTGGGCACCTCAGCTCCAAATTCTTCAGCAACCCTTTTGATTTCCTTACAATCAGTGGCGACAATGGTTTTATTTATGAAACGGGAGGAATTTGCTAAATCAAGCGTGTATCCAATTAGGGGTTTGTCGTTGATTGGCTTAATGTTTTTTCCAGGAACTCCCGTGGAACCTCCTCTAGCTAGGACAAAAGCTAAGATATCAAGATCTCTTTTGTTTTTTTGTGCCATTTATATCTTTAAGAACAGATGAATTATTAACATTTAAAAAGTCATTCTCCTGCGGATTGTTTGCGATTAATATAGTTTCTAATTTTTATAGTCCTCCCATTAACTTGAGCAGTTTCATTAGCTTCTGTCTTTCTTGGGTAATAACATTTTGTGCAAATTGGAACCTTCATGAAACCATTGTTCTCCTTGTGCAAGCTCCTAATCCGGTTCAAATTTTCTCCATGCCAAATATCGTGAATGGATTGAATGTTTGCATCACCAACAATTTCATCTCCGTATTCGTCGCTGTTACACATCATGGATTCTCCCGTTGAAGATACGAAGAGCCTCTGGTAAATTTGTGGACAAGAGAAGTTTTCCTCGTAGACAATCCTTTCATCTTTACCGAGGTAGTCAATTAATGGATTGAAAGCCACTAAGTCTGAAACGTTGGATAGAACATTATAAAATTTTTCGGGGTTGTTTCGGATTGAAGGCCAAATGCCCTGTACTTTGATTACCGGTTTATCAAGGTTATTTAGTATTTTATACTCTTTGATTTTCAATAGCTTATTCAACGTTTCCTCGTAAACCAGAGGTTTTCTGATCTTATTGTACTCCTCTTCGACTCCATCGAATGAGACTGTTATCCAATCGATGCCTGCTAGCTGTAACTCAATAAAATAATCTAAGTTGAGTTTCCATCCATTAGTAAGAAAAGATATTTCTCGGATTCCCTTTTCCTTAGCATAACGAACCACATCGATCATTTTGTTGTTTAATGTTGATTCCCCTCTCCAACTTAATCTGAGGGCGTAAACATGTCCTGCAATCTCATCAATGACCTTTTTGGCCAATTCCCACTTCATGAGCTTTCTTTTGACCGTAAGCATAAAATGATCGGTAGTAGTATAGCACATCGGGCACTTCAAGTTACAATTCGATGCAAGTTCCAAGTCCACCAGTATGGGGTAATCCCTGACAATCATATTTGTAGGGTAGTAGTGCCAAGCATTTCTGTAATCTTGATATTCAGACCATCCACTTCCTAGTTTTTCATGAAAAGCACTAATTCTTTCAGGAGTGTCCAAGTCGAAATGTCCCTTGTTCACAGGCACGTTGCTTTTGCTCTGAGAACGAGTTTCCGTAGTAGCTACTATATTATTTTTCATGTCCAAAGTTTAACCAAAAATCACTACTGCCAAAGTTATTGGGAAATTGATTTAGCATTGACGAAACATTTAACATGTCTTGTTCCGTATCAATGGAAAAATTAATATTTGGATTAATACTTCTGTTTTTTAAATAAAAAGTATTAAAGATGCCTTTATTGCGTAAAATGTATTCATTTACATGTTCACGGTCATATTCATCCAACTTTAATCCATCTATAGAGTTTAATGCGGATTTGCTGAATATTTCAGACCCAATGCCATGCGGGTATCCTGATTCCACCTCAGATTTACTTGAAGAATAGGCAGCTCCTCTAGCTAAATGCTGCTCAAGAAGGACGCCCGCAAGTTCATGGTCAAACAGGGGATTGTCGGCCGTGAGTCGAATGACATGATCAGCCTTGAAATGATTGGCGGCTTCGCTAAACCGATGCAGTACGTCATCCTCACTTTCACGGAAATGCTTTATGTTTCTGTCTTGACACCATTC
>JABGWU010000033.1 GCA_018645475.1 Opitutia bacterium | reverse complement strand
TCTCCTCGTGTTTAAAGATCTTTTCCATTTTTTCCGAAACAAGGCTTTTGTGACCGTCTTTAAGATCGAAGTGGAGACCGGAGAGAATCAGATTGTTCTTCATATGCGTTTTATATTTTTTGGTTATTGAGTTTTAGTTGCCCATGATGGACAACTTTAACTTGGCACAAGCACATTGTTATTTCCAATAAAAGTTTATCTTTTTTTTAATTCTTTCCTTTTTCCATGTTTTTATTAGCCAAAGTATATTTTAAATGAAGTTTTCCACCCAAAGTAATGAAGCCCCACTAATATCCGAAGAACTCCTTCGAATGTCGATTATTTTTGAGAACGAGGATATTGTTGTAGTGAATAAACCGGGATGGTTCGTTTGTCATCCCTCAAAGAGGGGACCCTGGTCGAGTCTTGTTGGAGCAACCAGGGAGCTTTTAGGTTTGGATACGATCTTTTTGGTTGGAAGGTTGGATCGGGAGACCAGTGGGGTTGTTTTAATGGCCAAAAATCAACCTGCAGGTCGAATATGGCAAAAGGCATTGGAAGAGAAAAAGGTGAAGAGGACTTATTTAGCGATAGTGGAAGGTGAGTTGAGTGAAGAGGTTCAAGTCGCTGGTTTCGTTGGAAACGATCCGGATAGCAGAGTTTTTGTTAAACAACGGGTTACTGCAAAGAGTAGGACATCGAAAAAAGCAGAGACTCGTTTTTGCCCGCTTTATTGTAATGGGGGCTATACTTTTGTCTCGGTTGTCACAAAGACGGGAAGAAAGCACCAAATTAGACTGCATGCTCAATCAATAGGGTTTCCGTTGGTGGGGGAGAAATTATATGGGCATGATGAATCATATTATCTGAACTTTTGTGAATCAGGATGGAATCCATTGTGGATGGATAAATTAGGGATGGATCGACAGGCATTACACGCCCGAAGGTTTGGTTATTTGGATGAGGGTGAAATCTTTGAAGCGGAGATTCCTTCCGACCTTATGTCTTTTTTAGAAAACAGGATGAATTTTCAACCGGATGAAATGGAAAAAATATTGAAAGAAGCAAATTTATGGGAGAACCAACAGCTTGTTTTAGAATAAGGTTGTGAAAGGCATTCAGATTCGATAGCGGGTATAAAGATATGAGTACTAGCGGAAGTCCATTGGAAGCATTGAAGGGCGGTTTTCGAAGAGCCTGCGTAAGGAGATTGGTCGGCGATGAAAATGGGGCCATTGAAGTTTTAAAAAATGAAATTCCCCTGCTTGTGGTCGCTTGGGCCAAGACCAGTTCCCTTGAACCGGCTGATAAAAAAGCCAAGCTTAAGGAAATGTTTGATGATGAGTCCGCCCGGGCAGAAGAATTGGCTGTTGCTTTTGATCTTTTTGCCGGTCGATTTGAAGCAAGAGTTGCGAGTCGGGTGCAGGATTCGGTTGATGGGGTTGTGGGTAGAATGGAGCAATTGTCCCAAAAACTCGAAAAAACTATCCTTGATCTTACAAAAGCTCGTTTTCCTGTTCAGGAGGAATCCGCGGAACCAGAAATTTTGGAAGATGATTCACCAATAGTTAAAGAAGACGAAGGAATGGAGGCTGAAAGCGAAGAAGTTCCTGTGGCGAGTGAGGAGGGGGTTGATGAGTCGAAATTAGATCCACCTGCAGGGATTGGTCTTAAGTTTGATGAAATTGAAGAGATGATTGATGAATTACTCTCTTCTGATAAATGATAAAATTTGTTCACAACTAAATGTTTTCATTGCCAAAAATATAAAATCTTTAGTTATTAATATCAGTCCTTTATAATCCCTTTCAGAAATGCCAGAAAAATCCAAAGAAAATGAAACAGAAGTAAAATCTCCTGAGAAGGGTGCAACTGCTTCTTCTGCTGATAAAAAAAGAAGGTTACATATTGGTTTAGATTTGGGCACTTTGCAGTCCTGCTTCGTAAATAAACTTAATAAGCCTGGTTCAGAAGAAGATGTGGGCACGATAGTACCCACTATAGTCGGTTATCCTGAGGATGGTATCTTATCGGGTATTCTGCCCGGAAATTCCAAAATGCTTCATGGAGAAGAAGCTATCGCGAATGAACTTCATTTACGCCTTGTTCATCCACTTAGTGATGGTGTTGTGAGTGACTTAGAAGCAACTAAATCTTTTTTAAAGTACTTACGCGAGAAAGTTGATCCTGAATTTAAAAGAGAGGTTTTATGTGTTATTGGCATTCCCGCGGTTGCGGACGCGGATGCGAAAGAAAATCTAAAGAAAGCAGCTAAGGGTGCATTTGATGGTATTTTATTTATTCCCGAACCATTTCTTGCCGCCCTTGGAATGAGAGACGAAGATAGATTGCAGGATCCAGAATATAAGGATCCAGTTAGTAATTCGCTATTCGTTGATATCGGGGCAGGTACTACAGATTTTTGTATCGTTCAGGGATATTTTCCGAAACAAGAAGATTTGCTCAGTATTCCATTTGCAGGCAATGAGGTGGATGTATTACTGGATCAGGCCATTCGCGAAGAATATCCTGAAGTTGATGTCCCTCTGTCCATGATACGAAAATTCAAGGAATCCTATTCCTATGTCGGGGAAAGCGAATCCGGTGCTCGTGTGAAAATCCCTGTGGGTGGTAAACCAAGGAAGATCGAAATTGGTAAGCAGGTAGGTGAGTCATGTAATCAATTACTTCAGGAGGTTTTTGAATCCATTAAAAAGGTCATCGCTATGGCTTCTCCACAGTCCGTTTTTTCTTTACTTCAGAATATCATACTTACCGGGGGTGGTAGTCGAATTCGTAATTTTGACCAGGAACTTCAACGCCTCCTTGCAGATGACGGATATGAAGATCCCGAAGTCACCATTTCATCTAGGGAAATTAAGCCTTTTGTGGCCATGGGAGCAATGAAAGTAGCCAAGGCTGCTCGGGATGACCAGTGGGTTAGGCTTTAGGGTTAAATAATTCCGTGCAGCGTTCGAGACACTCTCTCTAAGGTGTATTCGAGATTTTCTTTTAATACATTCATATCCTCCTCCTCTTTTTCTCCGAAAAGGATATTCCATCCATCCGAAAGCAAGTAAGTATTTTTCGAAACAGGACAATTTTCAATTCCGGGAACTCCAAGTTGGCAAGTAAGTAAATCTGCAATTTGAATGGCAGAGGATAGGCTAGGGTGCTCTTTAGATTCCTTGGGGTTGTTATGCCAGTGGACTGCTTCCACCACTTCATCTGATATATGATGGTTCCAAAGATAATAGGCACCAATTTTGGCATGATCCCAACCAACAATCTGTTTTTCCATTGCTATTGCGTGGGTGGAGTCAATAAATTTTTCTTTGCAAAGTTTTTGAAATAGCTCGGGGAATGTAATAGCGAGGATTAGTTTGCCCAGGTTGTGGAGTAGTCCAGCAACATAGTCAGATTCATCTTCATATTTAATTTCGGCTAAACTTAGAATTTCCCGGGTGAGTATAGCAGTTCCAATACTGTGTTTCCAAAAATTGATCCAGGGAAATGAGGACACATTTTTTCCCAAATCTGTAATTTCTTCAATAACAGGCGTAGCCGCAAGTAGTTCTTTAATTCTGTTTAACCCCAAAAAAATGGACGCTTCTTCGACGCCAGATATTTTTTGACTGCTTTGACTGCCAAAAAAAATGGAATTAACCAAGTCTAACACCCTAGTCGTGAGGGATGGGTCAAGTCTGATAACCTCAGCAATCTGACTTACAAAACTATCTTCTGAGTCAAGTAATTCGCTTAAGGTTTCGTTAATGCTTTTGAGAGAGGCCAGTTTAGGGCATTGATTAATTCTCTCAATGAGTAAGAAATCAGATAATGGCTTTTCTGATCCGTCAACTTTTGGACGATTATTTTCAGAATCGCCTTTTTTCATACTTGAATCAGGAATTAAATGTCACCGCATTTGGTCTAAAGGAGGTGAGGTTTAATTTATTTTCAAAGCAGAGGTTGAGCAATTCGTTCGCTTTAGAACAATGAGGCGAATCAGCCTCTAAGATAAGGTCTTGGCCATTTGATGATATAAATTGAACGGATCCATCTGCTCTTTTTTCTAGGTAAATCTGATTGCTCTGGTTTTGTTGAAAGAAATTAGCAGTTTTGGGATCGTCAAGTAGGTCAGACTTAAGAATTTCTTCTAATTTTTGAATTCGAAGTTGTGGATCACTTGTTATGACAGAAGCTTCATTTGATCCATCTAATTGACCGCTGAATTGAGACGGAGATACACCTGATGATGAGGAAAGTGTGCTTGTCGCTTTATTAATTAATTCTTTTCCAATCGAAAATACACCACTTGCAGTTATAGGATCCATGCAATGCATAGAGCAGTTCTAATGCCGAAATTCTAATTTAAAGGTTTTTTAAGCATTTTCTTGAAATTAATTCTTCCGCAATCTGAACTGCGTTTAATGCGGCACCTTTCCAAAGTTGATCTCCAACTACCCAAAATGCTAATCCGTTGGAGAATCCGTGGTCCAATCTTAACCGCCCTACGCCACAAAGCTCTTTTTCAGAATAATTAATGGGCATTGGGTATCTTAGAGCATTAGGTAGATCCCAAAGTTCGACACCTTCAAAGTTTTCGAGTGTGGTGCGGGCATCTGGAACATTCACAGGCGAGTCGAACTCTGCATTTATTGAGATTGAATGAGCTCGTAGAACTGGTACTCGAACACAGGTACAGGAAACTTGAATGGAGGGGATTCCCAGGATTTTTCTGGTTTCATTCCTCATTTTAAGTTCTTCCTTTGTGTATCCATCCTCGCGAAAATCATCGATGTGTGGAATCAGATTAAATGCAATAGGATGTTGGAAAACTGGATCTGAATCAGGGGGAGGAGGGGAAGGTTCGTTGGAGATTTGATTCTTAACTTGGTTTTCCAATTCAGTAACACCTTCTGCTCCTGCTCCAGATACCGCCTGGTAGGTGGAAGCGAAAAATCGCTTTAGTCCGAAGCGTTTATGCAACGGGTACAATCCCATCAAAGCAACAGCAGTAGAGCAGTTGGGGTTTGCGATAATACCCTTGTGAGACTCCAAGGCATCTCCGTTGATCTCTGGGATTACAAGTGGGACATCTTTATCCATTCGGAAGGCCGAACTATTATCAATTACTACACAATCACTTTTTCTGGCTGCATCGGCAAAAGTTACAGTGTTTTGGGATCCGGCACTGAAGATAGCGATATCGAGGTTTTTAAAGGAATCTGAATTCGTTTCCTTAACCACTTCAAGGTTTCCACATGCCTGAATTTCTCTTCCCGCTGAGCGAGAAGATGCAAGAAGTCTTGCCTCGGCAACAGGAAATTCTCTTTTTTCGAGTAAGTGAATAATTTCTTGGCCAACTGCTCCAGTCGCGCCTACAATGCCAATTCTATATTTTTTCAATGGATTTTAATGATTTATATTCTGAATATTTTGTGAAGTTGAATTCTCTTGGTTTGAATCCAAGTGATCATTTGTTGTTAGGGAATATTGATAAACAGGAAATAGTACACTTTCATCAAGGGGAAAGCGTGAAATGTTATGCAATGTCAAGTTCGAAGCAACCTCCATCTTGTATGGAAAATTCGTTGGGCACTCCATGGGGGTTACATGTGATATGCGAAAAGATTGGTGAAGGGCAAAACAAAGGGATGGTTTTTGAGGGAAGAATTCCAATCGGTTTAATTGCCAATGAATGTAGCGTCGAAAAGCAAAAGAGAAACCTTATTACCAGTCGTATATTAAGGCTTGATGGGTTGGAGTTAGGTGTTAACAGGGGGGGGAGTATGGATACATATAAGCGATATGTTTACATTCATGGAACTAATCATGAAGAGAATATTGGTAGTCCAGCAAGTTCTGGATGCCTGCAGTTATCAAATGACGATGTGATCGAGATGTTCGGCGAGGTCTCCGTTGGTACCCATTTATATATTCAGCAGAAATAGAGCAAAAGGAAAGATATGTGAAATTTCTTATGCTACAGCTGCTTTTTCTTTTTGCAAGTGGTGTTCAATATTTCTTAGAGCATCCTCGGCTGATTCGTCCTCGTTCGTTTCAAAGCAACTAGTATTTGTTTTCAAAGATTTTATTGTGGTGTGAATAGATTCCTGCTCTGAACCAGGCCAGTCAGAATCAAAAATCATGTATTTATAATTAATTTGCCTAAGTTGTATGAGGGTGTCGTCGATTGTATTAGCCTTAACCACATGAAACCCAAGTGAGTCCAGTTTCTTAACAATCGAGTCGTTCTGTTCACCATTCTTTAAATAAACGAGGAAAGGAAAAGATTTGTAATCCTGTATTAAAGAAATAATTTTTTCGATTCTTATCGGCTTTTGCAAAAAAGCTAGGCACCCGAGTTTTATTGCTTCCTCTTTTAATTCGGGTAGGGAATAAGCACTAAAGAAAATAAACTGAGGAATGGTGGAGTTTTTTTCTTTCATCTTACGAAAAACTTCGATTCCGTTAATATTCGGCATCTGTACATCGATCAGAATAAAATTATACGAATTTTCGTGGCATTTTTGCAGTGCAATATCGCCATCCTCGGCAAAGTCTGTTTCGAATCCTTCTTCATTAAGAACATCTACCATGGTGGTTCTTACTGCGGGGTGGTCATCTACAATAAGAATTTTGATTTTATTATTTTTCATAAATTTGTGTATTTTTAACTGTTACGAAGGTAAGTCTATTTCAATTGTTGTGCCAACGGAGACTAGACTTTTTGCTGAAATTTTCCCGCCGTGTCTTGAAATTAGATCTCTGCATAGAGACAAACCAAGACCAATGCCATCTTCTTTATCTGTGTAGAGCGGGTCAAAGATTTTTTTGAGATAGTTTTCCTCAATTCCTTTACCCTGGTCAGTGATGATGATTTTGATCATTTTAGCTTCTTTCATGCTAATGCTCATAATTATTTCACCGCCTGTTGGCATGGCTTGGATAGAATTTAAAAATATATTAAAGAGAACCTGCCTAAACAATAATTTGTCTACATTAATTAAAAAGTGTTTAGGTTCGAAATCGACAATTAGGTGGGAGCGATTAGTTAAGTCTGCGTAATTGAATGCCTCAAATGCAAGAGTTTTTAAATCCGTAGGAGTTTTTTTCAGATCTTCACCTTTCGTGATCTCTAAAAGCCTTTGAATAACATCGTCAGATCTTGAAATCTCACGATCAATTATTTCTAAATGTTCGAGGAGTTTTGTTTCTTTTTCGAGTTTCAGTCTAAGAAAGTAAGTCGAATTACGAATGGCTGCCATAGGATTCCTTAATTCATGGGCAATACTTGAAGAAACTTGGCCCACATTGGCGAGTTTTTCACTTTGATTTAACTGATCTTTGGTTTCTATTAGCTCCTGCGTGGCAATTTCTTTTGCCGACATTTCCTTGATTATTCTTTTATTTGATAAAGTTAACTCCTCGGTCCTTCTTTCTACTCGTTGTTCCATTTCTTCATTTGCATTTAAAAGTTGAGAATTGGAACTTTCTAACGAATCCAACATCTGATTGAAGGCATCAGTCAAGGCTCCAAATTCATCCAAGCTTATTTTTTTGGCTCGGATTGAATAATTTTTTTCTTTTGAAATTTTTTCTGCAACCATGTTCAATTCCTTCAGGGGTTTTGTTAGGGAACCCTGATACCAAAACGTAATTAAAATTATAATTACAAAAATTGAAAGTGCTGAAAGAATTCCAACCTGAAGGTATTCTGCTTTTTGAGCGTTAAAGTCCGCTAAGGATCTCGTGACTTTTATAATTCCTAGCTTTTCGTTGTCGGAGGTTATTTCCTTGGAAACGACAATGACATCATGGTGAAAGGTGTCTTCTGTTAATTGATTCTCAAGACTGAAAGTTATATTTTGATCTGAGGGATGACTTGAAAATAGAGTTAATTTGCTTGTC
Organism: Opitutia bacterium; assembly: GCA_018645475.1. Lineage (GTDB taxonomy): Bacteria > Verrucomicrobiota > Verrucomicrobiia > Opitutales > Seribacteraceae > Seribacter. Next base: position 2,512 of record JABGWU010000033.1, on the reverse strand, counting down.
CCAGGAGTTTCGTTTTTCCAGATTTCAACGCTTTTCATCATTGCGTGTGCGGTGAATCCCTTAATTTGTTCCTTTGCTGATACCTTGTCATCAAAAACAAGTGCGGGATAAATCAGTCTTGATAAATTATCTATCTGATTGTTTATGTTCGTGCGGATCAGGTTCTTTGTGCTGTTGATATCTTGCTTATAAAGTGCCCAACCTCCAATCATGGGCATTAAAAAAGTTACTAAAAAACTAGATAGAAAAAATTTAGTTCGGAAACTAAAGTTTTTGAACCGTAAACTCATTTTTTGTGAAATGAACTAAACGGAGAAACATTAATTTTCAGAGATCGGCAAGTTAACAAATTGGATAACAAATTATTTCAATTCTTTGATTACCTGAATTGCTTTCGCGAGAATTTTTTCTGGATCGTCATTAACACTATCATCCAGTTCTTTTTTTAGTATGTTACGAAAGTCCTTTTCACTGAGAATCGATTTATTTACAGTTATAATACCTTCATTCTGTTTTGGTCGATTTGAGGATGCTCTCGACTCAACTATTCTATCAATAACTAGCTTTTTGTTTTCAATTTGATTGATTGAAGCAATAGAGTTTTGAATGCAAGATACTAGTTCTTTAACTGATGAATTATTCCAGGTAATTACTTGAAGTTCTTGACAGGCTCGATTTTTTAATAACTTAGTAAAATTAGAATTACTCGCAGCAGCAAATTCATCAGTTATAACAATAACATCTGCCGTCTTGTCTACGCCAATTCTAAGGGCAGAGTTAAAACTGTTAAATGTTCTAAATATCAAGTTGTTTGATTTCAATAGTTTTGAGCAATCTTGCATTACAGAATCAGAATGAGCAAAGAATACAATCTCTCGTGTGAAGAGATGTAGTTTTGCCGATAGGGATTTTTCAATTTCCTTCCAATTTAATTCGTTGGCTATGGAGCGATTACTAGAAGTGCAGGATAGGGGGATATTTTTATTCATAGGGTATAAATAAAATAGTTAAACCTGTAAGTTTGAGTCAATCGTTTTATTTGATAGTTTATATTTTGCCTGCGTTCTATGTAACAATTTATTTCCGTGTCGATTTTAAAGTAGTGGTTTGATTTGGTTTTCAAGTAGATTCAAAAGATTAGATTCAACAATGACGGGACCGTCTTTTTTAAGTTCATTTTCGGTGTGTGTGCCAGTTGAAACCAAAAGGCATCGCATCCCTGCATTTTGAGCAGTTTTTTGATCATAAGGTGAGTCGCCTACATAAATAGTATCATCTTTAGAACTTCCCATTTTCTCAAGAGCAAGATTGGTTAATTGGGGATCCGGTTTTTTCCACTCGGTGTCATTTGCCCCCATGATAAAGTCTAACTTTTGCGAGAATTGTAGATGTTCACAAACTGCTCTCGCGTGTGGACCATGTTTGTTTGTGAGTACGGCAGCTTTAATGTTATTCATTTCACAAAAGTTAAGCACTTCCAAAGATCCTGGGAGAGCTTTTAATCCGTTAAGCATTTCTTTTTCAAAAATGGGCCTCAATAATTCAACGGCCTGCTTGGCATTCTCCTGTCCGATTAATTTTCCCATAGTCGCTTCGGAAGCTCCACCTACAGATTTTTTAACCGTATCAAAGTCGGGAACAGGAAAGCCCATTTGAGAGATCACTTGACTAAAGGCTGTATAAATTGCTTGGAATTGGTCGATTAATGTTCCGTCCAAGTCAAATAAGATTGCTCGTAATGTCATAGTTTATTCTGATGTTTAAAAGTCGAAATGAATTTAGAAAAAAAGAATGATAATGGAAATGTATGGCTCCAAGCCAGGCAAGGAGATTCGCGGGATTCATATGTACAATTTATTCTTGAAGGAGATTGCGTGATATGCATCTTGCAGGGAGAGTGGTCAATCGACAATAATTCTGGGTCTTGTGTTCGCGAAGAATGGAATGATTTTTTAAGCGAAAATCCAGCAATTAACCACTTTATGTTTAAGCTGCACTCCGAGATGAATTGGGATTCTACATTAGTCTCATTTTTGCATAAATGCCGGAAGGATTTGCAAGGGATTAATAAAACCTTGAAATTCGATGAATTGCCGAAGGGGCTCTTTCAGTTATTGGAATTAAGCAAACCCACTATAATTGAACAGAAGCAAAATGAATTTTCACTTTCATTAGAGCTAATCGATGAGACTATTAACTATTTTAGAAAAGCTGTAATCTCATTCTTTGAGTTTTTTGGTGAATGGGTTTTGTCAGTCTGTAGGCTTTTAATGGGGCGATCTCAGGCTAGGTTTAGTGACTTTGCAAACTCATGTCGTGCCTGCGGAGCTTCTGCTTTGCCTATAGTAACTTTGATAAGTTTCCTTACCGGACTTACCATGGCTTTTGTGGGCAGTGTTCAATTGGAGAAATTTAACGCAAAAATATATGTTGCTGATTTGGTTTGCCTTGCCATGGTCCGCGAAATGGGTGCCTTGATGGTTGCTATTATTATGGCTGGGCGAACGGGAGC
>JABGWU010000250.1 GCA_018645475.1 Opitutia bacterium | reverse complement strand
CCCGGATCCATATCGCAGAAAATTCATTTGGAGTAATTAATTCACATCCATCTTCGTCAAGTCGCCCTACTCGAATGTTATCGAACCAAACACGGAATGTATCGGCAGGAATGACTTCCAGTAAATTATCGCGGAGACTACTCCAAAAAGTTTCGGGTGTGCTAGTAGTTTGAGACATTAAAATTAAGATTTGTAAGATTTATTCACAACGAAATGAACGAACCAAAAAAAGACCTAAACGCCTTGTAAACACTGAGATGGAAGAGAATGATTCCAAGGCACAACAATTATGACAATTGGGTGCAAAAAAACATTCTAAGCCGTTCACAGGCAAGAAATTACATTTCTGAAAAGGGGTAATCAAGGGTAGTTATTTATTTAGTTGTTACAAAAGGGAATATATAGTTTTGAAGAAAAAAAGATGTTTAACCAAGAAAAAAAAACAAAGAAAAGAAGAAACTTTTTCACAAGTTATTCACAATTCGCGGTCCATAAGTTTTTATACACTTTTATGTTGCCAAACTTTTAAAAAATATAACCATACCGACCTTATTGATTATTCGTGAGTTAGAACAAAATATTTTAAAATTTAAATGCAAAATTGCATTACCCATTCATTTTTTCCAAAAGTTTTTTATTAAAATCGTTCGCAGAGTCGTGACCGAGTTGCCTCGCCGCCTGAACCATCGCTGCAACTTCAACTAATCTCGCCATATCACGTCCAGGTCGTAGGGGAATTTCCATATTAGGTACCTGAATTCCCAAAATATCAAATGTCTTTCGGTCTAATCCCGTTCTGTCTGGTTCAATCTCCAAGGAGTCTTCCAAAAAGGTTACAACTAAATCTATCCTCTTTTCTAATCGAACGAATCGAATTCCAAAAAGTTCTTCCACATTTATAATACCGATCCCCCGGCATTCCATAAACCCCCTGAACATGTCTTCGCAAAAGCCTACCGGTGTATGATCGCTCAGTAATTTAACTTTTACAATGTCATCAGCGACCAGACTGTGCCCACGTTCAATCAGTGCTAATGCGGCTTCACTTTTACCAGCACCACTATTTCCCCTGATTAATGTGCCGATACCGCGAACATCTAATAAAGTTCCATGATAACTAGACCTTGGAGCAAATCTCTCCTCCAAAAGCATGGTTACCTCAGTAGTAAAAGCTTTCGATGATAACGGAGACCGAAAAAGAGGCACTCGGTTTTTTTCTAAAACTTCAATCATTTCCGGAGTAGGTGCCAAGTTTCTGGAAACGACCACACAGGGAATTTTTTTGGCAACCATGGTTTCCATAACATTCCTTCTCCTTGCCGAAGACTGTTCTCGAAAGAAACCCATTTCGCCAGCTCCAAATAGTTGAATTCTTTTATTAGCAAAGTACTTGAAGTAACCAGTAACCGCTAAAGCTGGTCGATTAACACTTCGCTCCCTGATAGTACTTCTCCCCAAGGATTTCTCAGAATTAACTAACCTTAAACACAATTGCTCTCCATAATCCTTAAAAAATTCTCGGACAGCAATACTTTCTATTATATACTTTGACTCGGCTGGTGAGGAATGTGCAGGACTCATTTTATAAAATCTTTCGTTAGATTATGCTTCAAAATCTTCTCCGAGGTATTTTTCTCGGGTCTGTGGATCAGATAATAAAAACTGAGCATCACCATGAGCGAGAACACTTCCATCATATAATAAATAAGCTCTATCGACGGCACGCAAAGTCTCTCTTACATTGTGGTCTGTTATAAACACGCCAATTCCTTTGGCTTTTAAATCAAAAATTATTTGAGTAACTTCACTCACGCTAATCGGATCAACACCGCTGAATGGTTCATCCAATAATAAAAATTGGGGGGATAATGTTAAAGCCCGAGTAATTTCCAAGCGCCGGCGTTCCCCACCACTTAAAGTATAGGCTTTTTGTTTCGATAGATGAGTTAAGTTTAATTCAGCTAATCTTAACTCAACTAACTCCTTCTCCTTTGTTTTTGAAAGCGACAGTGTTTCCGCAATAGCTTGAATATTTTGCTCAACAGTTAATTTTCGAAAAACAGATGGCTCCTGTGGTAGATAAACTAACCCTAAACGAGCTCGTAGATATGCAGGCATTTTAGTCAAATCTTTTTCATCAAGTGAAATTTTACCTCCCGATGGACGTAAAAAACCTGCGACCATCGAAAATGTTGTTGTTTTACCAGCTCCATTTGGTCCGAGAAGACCCACTACTTCGCCTCCATTTGCTTCCAAATCCACTCCCCGCACGACTTCTTTGCCGCTGTACTTTTTACGCAACCCTACTACTTTTAACGAAGAAACTATTTTCTCAGACATTACTTGATGATTGTTTTCTTAGACTTCCTGCCAAATCCAAGGTTAGGCAGTGGAGGCAATTCTAACCTGGATCTTCCATTTTTGCGTGCCAGCACTTTTGCCATCCTATTACCTTTCTCTAAAATTATCTTTTCTCCACTTGCTTCACCCCATTCATCATCGACCACTCTAGCATTTCCGAGGAGTAACGCAGTTCCCAAATGCACATCCAAAGTCATTCGGTCAGCATAAGAAGTACGTCCTTCTTGCTGCAAAACAACCTTATCAAATGCATACATTTTAGACACTTCGCCAATCGGAGTAATTGTTGAGTTACTGTCCCGACTGAAGAGAACTTCAATTTTCTCACAGGTAAGAAAAAGATTATTGCCATTAATACTAACATTTCCGTCGAGTAAAAATCGATGTGTTTTTTTATCCAGTGTCAAAAACTCCAGATAATTCGCATGGGCAATGGTAGGGACTAAATTCTCTTCATCAAATGTAAGATTACTATCTAAATTATCAGGAGAACAATTAGACTCTCCAGTTTCTGTTTTGTCAGCAAAAAAGCCATTTAATCCATTTGAAAAAACCACATTCGCCTGATCCTTGAAAATCATTTGATTTTCTCCCTCTTTTACCGAACTTTTCCAAGACCAGTTTATTCCCTGTGCGTTAAATCCATTTCCTGTAACTTCGAAGAAGTCACTTCCTCTGGCTTCACCTTTGTCTAACAAAAAGTTACCCGAATTACTTATTGCAGTTGTTTCAAGCACTAGATCAGAAAACAAGTAAAGCACCGGATCAATGCTCTGAAAGGTATTATCTGTATTTTGAGAAAGCTTAGAAGCATGTAATTCCCAAGTGACAAAACCCTCATCATTAAAACGAGGAATCCTAACATTATGTACGGATGGCAGTTTGCTTTCAGCAATTATTGAACAGGGAAAGATGAAAATACTTAATATGAAAAAAGTTAAAAACAATTTATAATTCCGGATTGTAAAACACCTGAATTGGCAACGACTTGAAAACAAATTACTTCTCTCCTTTTCGTGTTTTTTTCTTTTTAGCGTCAACGGCAGCCAAGGGAATGAATTTTAAGACAGTTCCATTGATGCAATATCTTTTATCCGTTGGAGTATCAAACCCTTCCCCTGTAAACACATGACCCAAATGACCATCACAAATAGAGCATAAAACTTCCGTTCTGGCATAACCTAAATGATAATCCACTGAAGTTTTAACATTTTTTGCATTCGATGGGTCGTAAAATGAGGGCCATCCACAATGAGAATCAAATTTTTCCTTAGAAGAAAACAATTCTGCATCACACCCCGCACAATAATAAGTTCCAGGGCCATGCTGTTGGAATTCTAAATATACTTTCCCATTTGGCCGTTCGGTACCCGCTTCCCGCAAGATCCGATATTGTTCCGGAGATAAAATCTTTCGCCATTCCTCCTTGGTTCTTTCAACAGATTGAGTTTTGATTTTCTTAATTTCGGAATGAGCAGGTTCAGTACTCTGTAAAGGGAAAAAACCTGATAATAAAGCCAAAGTGATTACGCTTATTGAGGTTAACAAGGTAACTATTTTCATTTTTTAAAACTTAGATCGTTTTTTTAAATTGGTCAAATTACTTAGCCTAAAGATCTACCCTAGCCTTTCAATCAAACTCGCTTCATTCGTGTATGTTATGGCAGATTCTTTTGAAATAATTCCGTGTTGATAAAGATGCAGTAAATGCTGTTCCATCGTCATCATTCCCTCTTTTGATTGAGTCTCCATGGTGGAATAAACCTGCTGCCAATTTCCTGAACGAATAAGATTACCAAGAGCAGGAATATTCTTCAAAACTTCCATAGCTAATATCCTACCATTACCATCGGCACGGGGGACTAGTTTCTGACTTAACACAAAAGACAAACTAAAAGATAACTGAAGGCATAAGCTCTTCGTTTGCTCAGACGGAAACATATCAACAATTCTGCTTAACGCTCCTTTCGCATCACGGGTGTGCAGAGTTGAAAAAACAAGATGACCGGTTTCGGCGGCACTCAGTGCTAACGACGCTGTTTCCGTATCGCGGATTTCTCCCACAAAAATAACATCTGGATTTTCTCGCAAAGCACTTCGTAAACCAGCGGCAAATGTGGGTACATCCTGTCCAACTTGCCTTTGAGAGACCATAGAACTTTCACTCTTAAAGAGAAATTCGACTGGATCTTCCAAAGTAATAATCCGAGTTTTACGGTATAGGTTCACATGGTTGATAAGAGAAGAAATAGTCGTCGATTTTCCGCTTCCCGTAACCCCCGTTACCAAAACAAGCCCGCGTTTCAATGCAGTAATGTCCTGCCAAATTTTGTCGGCGGGTAATCCCACTTCCTGAATCGAAGGAATATCCGAGGCTAATACCCGCATCACAAATGCAAGACCGTCTCGATCCCGAAAAATATTCAGGCGGAAATTGACTTTTTGCTCTTCCCACTCAAAGGCTGTGTCAACATCTTGTGCTTCATCTTCAGACAAAGCCACTGCAAGATGTTTTTCACTAAGCAAAATACCAAGCATATAGCGGATCACCTCATCGGTCATTGCGACTGCACCTGGCATAGGGGTAAGGTCGTCATCAATTCGAAAACTCACGGGGCGCCCCATCTTGACATGCATGTCGGATATCCTAGATAAACTCCCCCGCTTGTAAGCGGGATCTATAAAATAATTAAGCATTTGGGAAAAGCTTAGCGGTGAATCGCCAACCTGGTAAATTGGTTGATTAATGTCGTATTGCTGAGTCATAAGATAAGGCTTTGTTTAATGGAACAATTAGAGAGTGTTTTTGAGCGTAATGCAAATCTCCTTTAACAATAAAGATTATTGGATTGCAAAAAGACTGCTAAATTTCGAGACTAGCTATCTTAATTCATTGCATGAAAGTTCATTTTAAAGGTACTCGAGGTTCCATCCCAACTGCTCCAACATTTAGGGATGTCAGAGAAAAAGTTGTTGCTACGCTTCTTGCCGCCCGTGGTAAAGATCTGCGATCCGAAACTCAAATACGAGAATTTGTTGAAAAACAACTTCCTTTCCAACATGGGCACACCTACGGTGGTAATACTCCATGTCTTAATATTGAGACGGGATCGGACGAATTCCTGATCTTTGATGGTGGTTCGGGTATCCGTCCGCTTGGAAAGGAAATTCTCGAATCTGGTAATTCAGGAAAAACATTCCATATCTTTTTTTCCCATCTCCATTATGACCACATTCAAGGAATCCCTTTTTTCGCCCCGGCATATATCCCTGGAAACAAAGTCATTTTTCACGGAGGACACGAAACAATCGAACAGGCATTAAAGGATCAAATGAAGACTCCCTTCTTTCCCATTCCCTTTGATACTTTTGCCGCCGACATTTCTTTCGAAACTCACAAACCCGGAGATATTTTAGAAATTTGCGATGTAAAAATCTCTCTTTTTGAGCAAAATCATCCCGGTGTGTCCTTTGGTTATCGGGTTGATCAGGGGGACAAATCTTTTGTCTACTCTACAGATGCTGAGCACACTAGCCCGGCTCATGGTAAAGAATACCCCTATATTGATTTTATTAAAGGTACCGATCTTCTAATATTCGATGCACCCTATACGCACTCACAATCTATTGGAAATCGCGAACACTGGGGGCATTCAAGTAATATCATGGGGGTAGAACTCGCGGCTCGTGGAGAAGTAGAGACATTGGCAATATTCCATCATGACCCTGCATTCTCTGATAAAGAAATGGACGAATTCCTGGCACATACAAAGAAATTTTTAGACCGTTCTAAATTAGCCGTTAGAGTTACCCGACCAGGTATCCCAGGAGCACCTTCTCCACGGGCACATCCCACAGAAGTCATTGTTGCTTTCGACGGCTTAACTTTTGAAATCTAAATTTCAATGGTTACAAAACCTAATCCAAACGATGACATTCCGAAACGGCTTGAAAAAGATGTAATCAATGAACTTCCTCTTATCCGTTTCAATGGATCCATTAATTTGGCGGAAGACATAAATTCCTTTCAAAAATTCACATCTAAGTTGAGCAAACAGAAGGTTCTTGGCTTTGACATTGAATGTAAACCAAACTTCAAAAAAGGTCCCAACAACCCACCTGCTCTCATTCAATTATCCACTTCAGATGAAGCCTTCATTTTCAGGCTTTACCCAATAATGAAGCTCGGGCCACTTGTTAAGATTTTGGAAGATCCAAATATCATAAAGACTGGAGTTGCGATTAAGGATGACATCAACAATTTACAACATATCGAACCTTTTACGGCAGGAGGATTCGTAGATTTGGCTCAAATTGCCCAATCCCTTAAAATAGAACAAACTGGTCTTCGTAATTTAACAGCTATTTTTTTTAATCAACGGTTATCAAAGTCTGCTCAACTTTCAAACTGGCAAAAAATTCCATTGTCTCCCTCCCAAATGAACTATGCTGCCACTGATGCTTGGATTTCCAGGGAACTCTACATTATTATGAAAGATAGACTCGATTTGCTGGATCAAACCTAGTTCTCAGACGCAAGTTTTGGATTAGCTAGTCATCCTCCACCCCCGCTTCTTGAACATATCCAAGAGTACGGCCAGTAAAAGAACAATCCCAAGCACCACTTTCTGAGTATAACTTTGTACTCCGGTTAAATTCATCCCGTTTTGTATAACAGCAATAATAAAAGCACCGATCAGAGTACCAAAAACTTTCCCCCGCCCCCCTGAAAGTGATGTCCCACCAACCACAACTGCTGCAATTACATACAATTCATACATCAATCCATACTTCGGATCTCCACTCTTGAACTGAGAGGCCATAATCACTCCACCCAATCCTGCCAATGCCCCGCAACTGGCATAGACCCAAAGTAATATTTTCTTAACCGGAACCCCCGATAAACGAGCGGCCTCAGGATTTCCTCCCACCGCATAAATATACCTTCCAACCGTTGTTCGACTCATAATTGTATGAGCAAGTAAGTATAACACGACCATCAGTACGACCGCATTGGGAATTCCGACAATATCGTCTCCTCGACCCAACCAATCAAAAGATTGGGGCAATTGATAAATCGAAAGTCCACCGGACAACATATAAGCCAACCCACTCCCCACCATCATCATTCCCAAAGTTGCGACAAAAGGAGGAACTCCAAAAAAAGCAATCATTGAACCAGAAAAAAGACCAAGAACCGAACAGGCTAATATGGCCAAACCGCAACCGGCAATCATCCCTCCCACCGTTGCTTCATCTCCTCCGAACCATTCCCGAATGACCCATGTAGCCAAGACGGCTGAAACTGCGATTAAACTACCAACAGAAAGATCGATTCCCGCCGTTATGATCACAAGTGTCATCCCAATGGCCAAAATTGCAATTACAGCAATTTGATTAGCCACATTTAATAAATTAGAAGATTTTAAAAAATTTGGCCACGAAGACGAGTCAGGTGACATCACCGCGAAATCAGACTTTTTCAATTCTGAATTACGAAAATTCTGAAGAACCGCCAAGTTTACAAACGACTGTTCACAAGCAAGCACATCTAGACGCTGATTATGATCAAAAGCTAACCTCAAACCTTGTCCTAACTCAGGTGGCCCTCCCTCAACGACGCCGGCAATTTCCCACCCGGCAGCTGAAAGTAGTTCACGCAAATGTGCGGTAAAGGCTTGGCCTGAATCAGTTTTCCTCCCCGCAATTAGCACACGACCGGGTTCATTGAAATCCTGCCTAATAGATTGATTGAGGGAATCCGCCGCATCTTTTCCCTCGGGTTGCTGCTCCTCGAAGGTAATCCAGCTAAAAAAAGCACATAACAGAACCAAAACACCCAACATTCCATAATCAGAAGAAAATATTGTTTTTACCCATTTCATTTTATTGTGATGTTAATGTTCATGCCGCATGTTCAATCTTCTCTCCAATTGCAAGACTCATCAATGTCTCCTGAGTCACATTTGGACCGTTGGTTAATTCTCCCATTAACTCACCTTCTTTCATCACTAATATTCGGTCACTCATTCCCAAGATCTCGGGTAATTCAGAACTGATCATTATAATTCCTTTACCTGCCTTTGCTAATTGATTCATCCATTGATAAATTTCGAATTTTGCTCCTACATCAATTCCACGGGTTGGTTCATCAAAAATTAAAATTTCTGCATTTCTCTCCAGCCATTTGGCAAGGACTACTTTTTGCTGATTTCCGCCTGATAATTGCGAAGCCAATTGTTCATGCCCCGATACCTTAATCTGTAGTTTTTTTATGTAACTATTAAAAGAATGAGCTTCCGATGATGCATCAATCCATCCCTTATTGGAAAACTTTTTTAAATTGGGGAGTCCAAAATTATCCCGTACAGACTGACCTAAAACCAAGCCTTGATCTTTTCGATCCTCCGTTAAAAGACAAATACCTACCTCAATTGCATCGCTAGGCTTCCCAAGCTCAAGCACCTGACCATCAAGTTCAACAACTCCTGAATCTTTCTGGTCCGCACCAAATAAAAGTCGGACCGTTTCGGTTCTGCCTGCTCCTACTAATCCTGTCAGGGCAAGAATTTCGCCCATACGGACATCAAAAGAAATATTTTTTACTTTTTGCCCACGGTTCAACTTTGTCGCACGCAAACGAACCCTACCAGGGGATCTAGTCTCTTGAGGGAATTCATTTTCTAATTTTCGCCCCACCATCATTTCGATAATTTTGGCACGATCCAGATCTTCTTTGGATAACTCGCCTACCCGTGCGCCATCTCTCATCACAATTGCCCGGTCAGCCACCCTTTCGACCTCCTCCAATCGATGGCTCACATACACGATTCCGATTCCTTTTTGTTTCAGATCGTCAATCAGTAGATAAAGTTGCTCCACTTCCTTTTTGGTCAGAACTGCACTCGGTTCATCCATTACCAAAATTCGGGCATCCCGGACCAAAGCCTTGGCAATCTCGACCAATTGTTTTTCAGCCACGGTTAAACTGTCACACAGTGCATCAGGATTAATATCTGCACCAATTCTCTTAAAAACTTCCTGAACTTTCGCATTCTCCTCTCCTCTTCGCACCCAGCCATAATTCTCAGGTTCAATACCCAGGAAGACATTTTCAGCCGCACTTAATCCCGGTACTAAATTAAACTCCTGGTATATGATCGCCACTCCAGCATCCAGCGAATCTGTAGGTTTAATCCAACGCTGAACCACACCTTTAACAGTTATGGAACCTGAATCGGTCTGATGTGCACCACCTATTATTTTAATCAAAGTGCTCTTACCTGCTCCATTCTCTCCAAGCAGTGCAACACATTCGCCACCACTCAATTCAAAATCCACTGATTTTAACGCATGAACACCGGGGAATCGCTTATCAATTCCTCTTAATTTAAGAAGGTACTTGGATTCGATAGTCAAAATCCTTATTTCAGAATAAAAATGAATATATTATTTAAGTAACTCCGTACGAATACTCTCAGCCGCATTGACACAAGACTTACCCATTTCTTCAAAACGATCTGACTCCAACCTTGAAGAGGGCGCAATCACTGTAACCGCACCAACCGGATAATGATAATCATCCAAAATGACGGAAGAAACACAATGAATGCCCTCCAAGCCTTCAGCTAAATCCAGTGCATATCCACAAGACCGAATTTTCTCCAGATCCTGAACCAAAAGAGAACGGGTGACCAAAGTTCTCGGGGTAAACCTTTTTAAATTAACTTCCCTTAAATATGTCTCTAATTCCTCAGTGGGTAGCGCAGCTAAAATTGATTTCCCCGGTGCACAGGAATAACAGGGTACTCGCAAACCAATTCGTCCAGAAACTTTGATCGGTTGATCGGAAATACATTGCTCCAAAACCATTGCCTTGCCTTCTACCATGACTAGTAACTGGGATGTTTCACCTGTAATATCTCGAAGTTGCTTTAATGAATCCCATGAAGAAACTACTAAGCTTCTATCATTGATTTGTGGTCTGGTTAAATCAGCTACCCGATTTGTCAGTACATATCTCCGATCATCTTCCTTTCGATAAAGCCAACCCCGTGTATTCATGGTTTCAGTGATTCGCCCCACACTGTTAACCGGTAAATTTAAAGCACGGGCAATCTCGCTCGAAGACTGACCAGTCCGGAAACGCCCTAGGTATTCGAGAATCGCTAATGTACGCTCCGTTCCTTTTGCCGATGCCTCTTGCCTGATAAGTATAGATTCAATCATAACACGATTCCTAATATGGAAGCAATTCCTGTAAAGGAAAAAGCATACCTTCAACTCTACAATATAAAGTCATTTTACATTATTTAAGAGATGCATCTTCCAGCCCATCTTGCTGCCGATACAGTTCGGTAGGAATAAGAACTTCTTTATCTACTTCGATACCCGCGAAGTAATCCATCATCAGTTCTACTGTTTTTTTCCCTATTAAATCGGGGAATTGGATTGGATCCGCAAAAATTTTCCCATCCTTGATCGCCTGTTTTCCCTCTGGTTGCCCGTCAAAAGCAACAATTACAACCTGATCCTGCTTACCCGCTTTCTCTAAAGCAGCACGCGCTCCAAGACCGGAAGGATCATTAATCGCAAAAATACCACGCAAATCCGGGTGAGCCTGCAAGGTATCCTCGGTTACTTTATACCCCTCATCGCGCACTCCTCCTCCGTCCAACTGGGCAACCACCTCAATCAAGCCCGCACTTAACCCTTGATTATATCGCCCGATTACTTCCTCAAACCCCTGCACCCGTAATTGACAGGAGTTTGCTTGTGGAAAATGAACCACTAACACCTTCCCGCCCTGTTCGCTCAATGCTTCAATCATTGCCTCTCCTGCCAGTTTACCTCCCTGTAAATTATCGCTCCCCACATGACTCACTACTTCAGCTCCTTCCGCCACGCATTTCAAATCACAAGTAAAAACGGGAACTCCCGCACGGTTTGCTTTTTCAATGGCCGGACCAATAGACTGCCGATCGCAAGGGTTGAGAATTATTGCAGCAACCCCTTTGGTTAAAAAATCGTCAATTTGATTGGCCTGTTTTTGCACATCACGATCGCCATCCACTACAATCACATCGTAGCCGTGTTTAGCTGCCTCCTCCCGAACGCCCTCAGCAATAACATTAAAAAAAGGATTTCCCAGTGTAAGTACCGAAACACCAATCGTGCCCTTGATTTCTGCCCCCACTTCTGCTGGTCCATCCTCTGAGGAGCCACCACCACAGCCCAAAAAAACTAGTGATAAAAGGGAAATGATTAACATGTACATTTTTTTCTTCATTATATATCCTTGCGATTCTTTAATAATTTCTAAATTTGGAAGCTTAACCATAAATGGAAAACAATGAATGAACTAAATTTCAAGCAAGAACTTACGGCAGCTTTCGGGCAACCTATTTCAGAAAATCCAACTCAAGTCATGATCGAGGCTGCATACCGACATCATAATCTCGATTGGAGATACCTTACCATTGAAGTCGGGCCTGATGATCTAGAAGCCGCGGTGCGGGGAGCAAAGGTTATGGGCTTTCAAGGTTTCAACTGCACAATCCCCCATAAAGTAAATGTCATTCAATACCTTGACGGACTAGGTGAGTCCGCCTCGTTAATGGGAGCAGTTAACTGCGTAGTTCGTAGAAACGGCCAATGGATTGGTGAAAATACAGATGGTAAAGGATTTGTCTCTTCTCTTCGCGAATTAACAGATCCCGAAAATAAAAAGGTCGTCATTTTCGGAGCCGGTGGTGCAGCTAGAGCGATCAGCGTGGAAGTCGCCCTGGCCGGATCTTCCTCAGTTACCATTGTCAACCGATCTAGAGAACGGGGCGAAGAGCTCACAAACCTCCTTAATGATAAACTTCCAGTTTCTGCTGATTTTGTCGCATGGAACTCGACCTTCTCTATTCCATCAGATACCGATGTAGTCATCAATGCGACTTCGATTGGCCTTTATCCTGATATTGAAGCCCGGCTCGACTTTGCACATGAAAGCCTCCTGCCTAACATGGTCGTGGCTGATGTCATCCCCAATCCACCAAGCACTAACCTAGTTATAGATGCTCGTGCCAAAGGATGTAAAGTCATTGACGGTCTGGGTATGCTCGTTAATCAAGGTGTCATTGGCATTAAACACTGGACTGGCATAGATCCAGATCCAACCGTCATGCGGACCGCCCTGGAAGAAGTGTTTCGATAACCTCAAATCTTTACCGCCCCACCAACACTGTCCATGAAAAAATTCACGCCTGTTCTACTTTTGCTGCTTTTATCCTGCTCTGAAAAATCTTCACCTGATGTGAAAATCATTTCGCAACTCAATCAGTCTGGGGAAAACCAAACATTGGAAAGCTCGAAAGCACATTCCGAAAAAAATTTCGCATCCCCTTGGGCAGTTACCCAGAAAATCCTCAGGGGTGGAAAACAGGAAGGGGTCAAACTCATCACTCTTGATAATGGCAAACTACAAATCACGATCATCCCAGCACGTGGAATGGGTATATTTGATGTCCAATCCCAAGGTATTCGACTGGGTTGGGATTCTCCAGTAAATGAGATCGTTCATCCATCCTACATCAATTTAGACAGCAGAGGCGGCCTTGGTTGGCTCGAAGGGTTCAATGAATGGATGGTCCGTTGCGGTCTCGAATTTGCCGGCCATCCAGGAACCGACCAATTTATTGATAACACGGGAAATCCATCAACCCTCAACCTTACTCTTCACGGAAAGATCCAAAATACTCCAGCCTCCGACTACAAGATTATCATTGATCCTGAACCTCCCCATCGCATTCGTATTCGTGGCACGGTGTATGAGAAATTCTTCTACGGGCCCAAGCTCAAACTCATAACAGAAATTTCTACTGTAGCTGGATCTGATACCTTTCAAATCTCTGATCAACTGATCAACGAGGGAGCCTTCGCACAGGAATTCCAGCTTATT